>PWOA01000076.1 GCA_003564155.1 Candidatus Cloacimonadota bacterium | reverse complement strand
GCTAACTGCAGTGTCGTACCAATAAATATTCAACCCTTTTAATGTCAAATTATTTGTGCTTTAAACCGTATTAACTAAACCCAAAATAACCACATAAAGAAAGTAAATTACTAAGATTGTAATGAGTTAGATCATGGAGAGGCGCTAATAAATATTTTGTTATCAAGATTAGTCCATTATTTTTAGTTATAAAGATTCGTTTTTTTAACAACCTAACAAGTATTCATTATTGGCCTAAAAGGTTACCGTCAAAGAGATCATCAGCAAGACCTTGATTGACCTTAACATCGTCGACTTCAATCGTAATTACAACTTCACTATCTGCCAACATGCTCTTCATCGTTTCCATTTGTGAACCCATCATTCCTTCAGCCATTCTCCTTTGCATAGGAGGCATTTGTTCTAACTCTCTTTCCATCTCTAGTATACCTTGCCTCATTTCTTCCCTTTCTTCGGGTGTCATGTCTGTTTCTATGCCGGTAATGGCAATCTCAGTTTTGAATGGTATCAAGTAACCTTCAATATTATTATAATCTTTTATATAAACGGTAACTTTCCCTTCTTTGATTGACATTTCAGAATCAACATCAAGTTCATCCTCTAAGGAGGCTTCAAGTTTTCTTATAATCCAATCTTGAGCATCAACCCACATGTGACCGCTTATTGCTTCAGCTTGATCTGTACCCACGTGCATACTCATATCTTTAACCTTTAAAACATGAGTATCAAATCCATCGTAACTATCCGTGCCTATGTATTCAACTTCAGCCTTTTTTAAGTCATAAAGCATCTCCAGAGAGTTATAATTAGCTGCCTCACGGTTAACATCTCCAGTCGCAGGGTTAAGTGACCATAAATAGTGGCCATCCCATATCGTGACAAAAGTGTCACCTCTTCCTAAATCAATTTCGGTTCTCGTTTTGTAGACTACACTCCCATCAATCGTAGCTCTTTTTTGGTATCTAACTTCCGTATCCGAAATTATTTGAAGATCATGAATATTCTCCATTTGTTTTTCATAGTTGGTAAACATATTTTCGAGAACCTCATCCGCTGTCATAGATACTAAGGCGAGATGTAATGATAATATAACTACAATTAATACTGTTACTCTTAACATATTATTTCTCATTTAAACCTCCATCTTGAATTATATATATTAACAAGTAACCATATGGATGATAAACTGTTAACATGTCAAGCATTATACTTATTTTTATAGAATAGTAGTTATTGCAAGTTGATTTTCTCTCTGATCAACTTTAGGGCGAAAAATTTGTAGTTAATAAATAATAATTAGGAAACAGGATCAATCCTCCGATTTTTGTCTTTTTTTCTCAGTTTTGATCTTCTTCACAGTTTACTGTCTAATTATTCATAATATCTATCTTGACAGAATAATACGATTTTACTCGAATTATATTCATATATGGTTACTTAATTACTAAAGGAGAAATTATGTCAGATCAAAGAAACATTTTTGAAAGTAAAAATCAGTTACCTTTAGCTGAGCAATGCCGTCCGAATGATTTGGAAGATATCGTAGGACAAGAAGAAATTCTTTGTGAATCTTCATTGCTATATCGAATGTTAAAAACAGGCAAACTGTCCTCTTTTATATTATGGGGCCCTCCTGGTAGTGGCAAAACTACTATTGCCAGACTAATAGCAGACTCAGCACATTATAATTTCATCCCCTTTAGTGCAGTATTTACCGGTATTAAAGAGGTAAAGCAGGTAATGAGAGATGCCGAAAGCAATCTATTATTTTCCGAAAAACCAACTGTAATATTCATTGATGAGATTCATAGGTTTAACAAATCTCAGCAAGATGCTTTTCTTCCGTATGTTGAAAAAGGATCAATCATTTTAATAGGAGCAACAACAGAAAACCCATCTTTTGAGGTTATATCTGCACTTTTATCAAGATGTCATATATTTGTCTTAAAACATCTCAAAGAAGATCATTTAAGATCAATTTTAACCCGAGCTTTAAATATAGTTAATGCTGACACATTAAATATTTCTCAAGAAGTTATCACCTATTTAATCAACCATAGTGGTGGAGATGCTCGTAAGGCACTAAATAATTTGGAAGCAATTTTGACACATCATCCATCAGATGAAGATATAACTTTGGATAATGTCTCAAAAATACTCTCAAATAAAACTTTTTTTTATGACAAGATGGGAGAAGAACATTATAATATCATCTCTGCTTTACATAAATCTCTACGGGGCAGTGATGTTCAAGCAGCTCTTTATTGGTTGGCAAGGATGTTTGAAGCGGGTGAAGATCTTTTATACATAACACGAAGGTTAGTCAGATTCGCTTCTGAAGATGTAGGATTAGCAGATCCTAATGCACTTGTGCAAGCAATAGCAGTCAAAGAAGCAGTGCACTTTTTAGGGTTTCCGGAAGCGAATAATGCCTTAGCACAATTAGTGATTTATCTCGCGACTGCTCCAAAAAGTAACTCAATCTACACTGCATATTCTAAAGCTGCCAAAGATGCTTTATCTTCAGCACACTGTCCGGTACCATTGCATATACGTAATGCTCCGACAAATCTTATGAAAGATTTACATTACGGTCGGGACTATAAATACGATCATCAGTTTAGGTATAATTATTACTATCAGAAGTATTTTCCTGATGAAATGGATGAAAAAGTATATTATACTCCATCGAATTATGGATTTGAAAAAGATATCAAAAGGAGATTAGATTGGTGGCAAAAGCTAAAATATGAACAGTTGAAGAAAGATTAACTGCTAATAAAGAAGGTGTATTTATTAAGATTCGTTATAATATATTGCTTGGACGGGGTTTATTTCAGCAGCTTTTAAGGCAGGATAAATACCGGATAATATACCTACTATTAAAGAAAATCCTGTCCCCAATAGAATACCTTCTAAAGGTAACGGGAAATCGAAATTTACAGTAACAGAAATCAACTTAACTAGTCCGGTTGCTAATATTATTGCAATACCCGCACTAAACAGAGAAAAAATTAAAGATTCAATCAAAAAATGCGAAAATATATTGGCTGGTGAGGCTCCGACACTCTTTCTAATACCGATCTCCAACAGCCTTTCCCTGATAGAAATCAACATAGTACTGAAAAGACCTAGTCCTCCTACTAAAAGTGAAATGGATGCTATAGTAGTAAGCGTAATATTCCATTTCTGCATGAAATCTTCCATTTCATTTGTAATAATGGCTATAAATGATCCAATATCACGGAAACCGAAATTATGAGCCATATTATGATTCGCAAGCAGTACTTGCCGTAATCTGTTCATCATATATCTATAAGAATCGGAATCATAACTAGTCATAGATAGATAATCTACTGATTTATCACTTTTTAAATGACTAATACCTGTACTCAAAGGAATATATACGGTATTTAAATCTCTTTGTCTTTCCCAACTGTTAAAATCAATAATAGGACTATCAGCAGTTTTTATTTCATCAATAATTCCTATAACTGAATATATATTATTACCCAGTACAATTCTTTCTCCTATGACTTCTCTATTTTTGAAATATTTTTCAACAATACCTGCACCTAATAAGCATACTTTATTAGCATTTTTTTCTTCAATGGTATTAAAAATTCTGCCATTTTTAACTAAATAATTTTTGGATTCAAAAAAGTCAGAATTAGTTGCAATCAGTCTTATGCTTTCTTCTCTGGAAAAACCTGTATTTTGATACCATTTTTCTACTACACCGAATAAATATTTATGCTCCACATTGTATTTCAGAGCTAAATAATCTCCATAATCAAGAGGTTTGACCTGTCTAGGTGCGGTCAAAAATTGACGTCGGCTCAATCCATGTCCGGCATGTCTCATTGCCTGACTTCTGTCGGGATAAATAATGACTGAATTATTAAACCCCATATTTTCCATATTAGCAGTAATTAGAGTTTTGATGCCATAAACAGAAGAGAACATAACAACAACGGCAAAAATTCCGATTACTAGTGCAATAAGTGTCATTATTGAGCGTAAAGGATGAGTTATTACGTTTTGTACACTACTGCCTAAAGTATCAGTAATATTCATAACATCTGTGTTTTCTTAGGAATAATCTGTTTTACATTTCGGACAGACGAGTTTTCCTGAAGTTTCTTCTAAATAATTATTATCACATTCAGGGCACTGGACATTTTTTGGTTTGTTATTAGAAATAAATTTACATTCCGGATAACTAGAACATCCATAAAAAGTTCGTCCTTTTTTATCCTTGTTAGCGACAATCTCTCCATTAAGACATTTAGGACATTTTATACCTAAAGTCAATTTCCTAGTATATTTACATTTAGGGTAATTACTACATCCAATGAACTTACCATAACGGCTATTTTTTACAACTAAAGATCCTTCGTCTTGAGGGCATTTCTCGTCTAGTATTTCCGGTTTTTCAATTTTAATGTCACCGTTTTCATCGTTATAGAAATTTTTTATATTAGAACAATTAGGATAATTAGAACATCCTAAAAACCGGCCTCGTCTACCCCATTTAATAACCATAGGAGCTCCACATTTATCGCATTTGATATCGGTTTGAACATCTAGAGAGTTTTTTGCTTTTCTGATATCAGTACTTTTAATCAATTTATCGATTTTACCATAATAATCTTTGAGCAAAGACTGCCAATCGTTCTTACCTTCAGCGACCTTGTCTAACCCATCTTCCAATACTTTTGTAAATTCTACGTTAAATACTTCGTCAAACCTATCCACAAGAAACTTATTCACTGCCATACCTAATTCAGTCGGGAAAAATTTCTTCTCCATTATATCAACATATTGCCTTTCTTTTATTGTACTGGTTATTGAAGAATATGTTGAAGGTCTCCCGATACCTTTTGCTTCGAGTTCTTTGATTAATGTAGCTTCGGAATATCTAGCCGGTGGTTTTGTAAAATGTTGATGACCTTTAAGATTATTCTTTTGTAAACCATCTTTTACCTTATATGAAGAATCAATATTTTCGCCCATATTTAGTTTGAGGTGTTTATATACTTCCAAGAAACCCGGATTCGTTATGGTCCCGCCTGAAGCTTTGAAAAGGGCATCCCCTCCGGCAATTTCCAAATTAATTGTTTGTACTTCTACTGGTATCATTTGAGTTGCTATTGTTCTTTGCCATATTAAGGAATAAAGTTTATAGTGATCCGGAGACAGACTATCTTTTAGTCTTTCCGGTACATGTTTCACATCGGTAGGCCTTATCGCCTCGTGTGCATCTTGAGCCGAACTCTTATTTTTGTAAACCCTTTCTTTTTGATATAACTTATCATCACCATAATTATCACCAATATATTTTCTCACACTCGATAATGCTTCTTGTGATAATCTCAATGAATCTGTTCTCATATACGAAATTAAGGCGGTTGATTCACCATTAATATCAACTCCTTCATAGAGCTGTTGAGCAATCATCATTGTCTTTTTAGAAGAAAAATTATAAATCTTACTCGATTCTTGTTGCAAAGTGCTGGTTATAAATGGTGGCAGTGGATGAATTTTTCTATTAGAAACTTTTTTATCGGAGATATGGAAATCTTTGTTCTCAATGGTAGATAAAATACTATCGGTTTCATTTTTATTATTTAGTGTTGGTTTCTCATCTTTCCATCTATGTAATACGGAATGGAAAGGATTCAATTCATTTTTAAAAAAATCAGCTTCTATAGTCCAATATTCTGTTTTCTTAAATGCTTTTATTGCTTCCTCACGTTCACAAATTATTCTCAAAGCAACAGACTGCACTCTACCGGCACTTAGCCCACCGGAGATAACTTTCCATAATAAGGGACTAATTGAATATCCGACTAAACGATCCAATATTCTTCTAGCTTGCTGGGAATCGACTTTAAGTTGATCGATTTCACCTGGTTTTTCCAAAGCCTCTGTAACAGCTCTTTTAGTAATTTCATTAAATATTATTCTAAACACATGTTTACCTTTCGATACATCCTTGAGAATATGCTGCAGATGCCAAGCAATTGCTTCACCTTCACGGTCATGGTCAGGTGCTAAATATATTGCATCACTTTGCTTAGCTGACTCTTTTAACTGCTTAATCACCTTAGCTTTTGATCGATCAGTAACATATTTTGGTTTAAATCCCCCTTCTATATCGATTCCAATTTCTTTCTTAGGTAAGTCGCGTATATGCCCCATAGATGCCTTAATGATGTAATTTTTACCTAAAAATTTGCCTAATGTCTTTGCTTTTGTAGGAGATTCTACTATTATTAAATCTTTTGCCATTTATTCCACCTTTAAATTCTTAATTAATTCGAGTTATGATCTATGACAAGCTGTCGTTCATTTATATTATTTTGTAACTACAAATCTTTGTTTAACATATAAAGTCAATGAGGGGATATAGAATTTTATAAAGTTGAGTCGGTTCAATAGATAAAGTAATCTGCGAGGATTTTAGCTAATTTACTATTTCAGATTCTGTTTGCTCAATAATAATATTTAAGAAAGGTATCAATTCTTGGATATGGAAGAGAACATTGTCATGGAATAACAACTTATCCACTAATGATTTTGTTTTTTTCAGACTAAGTTGTTCATCTAGTTTGACGGCAATTGAGATACAGCAATGAATAAGATTTTCCAATTTAACATCATCAATTGTTCCATGGTAATATAGACTCAGAAGATACCCATAAGAATCTGTTTCTAAATATTCTTTTTCTTCCGAAGTAAGAATTCTATTATAATTCTTTTTCTTCGAGTTAATAATATGCTCAACTTGTTGATATATTCCATTTCTTTGTTCTTCAGTTATTTTTTCCATAAAATACACTTACCTTTTCTATAGAAATAAGCAATATTAATTCCTTATTGCATATTTTCTACACCCCCACAGCATTTTTTGTATTTTTTCCCACTTCCACAAGGACATGGTTCATTTCTACCAATTTTAACGTCAACTCTTATTGGTTGTGTTTTAGTTTGTTTCTTGTCATTATTTTGTTGTGTATCAAAATTTTGTCCACCCTGTTCAAATACAGGAACACCAGTGTGAGAAGTCTGCATATTTTTCAATAAATCTATAAACTTTTCTCTGGAAGGAGCAAAGTATGACGTAAAAACACGTTTAGTGACTTCTTCTTGAATTGAAGAAATAAGTGTTTGAAAAAGAGTAAAACTTTCTTTTTTGTATTCAATGAGGGGGTCCTTATTGGCATAAGCTCGGAAACTAACACCTTCTTTTAATAAATCCATTTCATGTAAATGATCTCTCCATTGATTGTCAACAACTCGTAACAATGACAACCTCTCAATTTCTCTGAGCTGGTCTTCACCTAATTCTTGCTCTCTATTTTGGTATGCATTAAAAACCACTTCTTCCACATTAGCAATTAAAACATCTGTGTTCATGACATCACTTTCCAAGTCATCCGTTTGTACACTAATTCCTAAATTCAGTTGCAACCATTTGCAAATACCTTCATAGTCCCAATTTTCAGTATAAGATTCATCAGCAATATAGATATCAACGATCTGTGATATTGTCTCTTTTATCATATCAACTATCTCATAATTAAGATTGTATCCTCGCAGTACATCACGTCTATATTTGTAAATCACTTCCCGTTGCTGGTTCATCACTTCATCATATTTTAACAGTTGTTTTCTGATTTCGAAGTTATGAGCCTCTACCTTCTTTTGTGCTTTTTCAACTGAATTACTAATCAAAGGATGAGTAATTGCATCACCTTCCTTCAGACCGAGTTTCCCCATCAATGGAGCAATTCTCTCAGAACCAAAGAGACGCATTAAGTCATCTTCTAATGACAGGTAAAATTTGGAAGTGCCTGGATCTCCTTGTCTACCGCTTCTACCCCGGAGTTGTCGGTCGATCCTTCTACTCTCATGACGTTCCGTTCCTATAACATGTAGTCCGTCTTCCGGAATTCCGAAAGGATGCTCATCCGATGTTGATTTATTCATGAGACGATATTCTTCTTGCGGTTTTGATACTACTCCTTTACCCAGCTTAATATCAGTTCCTCGACCAGCCATATTCGTTGCTATAGTTACTGATCCTGGATCACCTGCTTGTTTAATTACTTCAGCTTCACGTTCGTGATGCTTGGCATTCAAAACATTGTGTTTTATTTTTCGCATTTTTAACAAACGGCTTAATATTTCTGATACTTCTACTGAAACTGTTCCTACCAAAACAGGTTTATTACTTTTGTGCCAATATTCAATCTCTTCAATAATCGCATTATATTTATCACGTTTAGTCAGGTAAATCATATCATCATAGTCAATTCTCGTTATAGGTAAATTTGTTGGAACTACAATTACGGGCAATTTATAAATCTCCATAAATTCACTTTCCTCGGTTACAGCTGTCCCGGTCATACCGGCAATTTTATCGTACATACGGAAATAATTCTGTAACGTAATGGTTGCCAATGTTTGTGTGGCTCCTTCGATTTTTACTCCTTCCTTTGCTTCAAGAGCTTGATGAAGTCCGTCACTAAATCGTCTTCCCGGCATCATTCTTCCGGTGAATTCATCAACTATTACAACTTGATTATTGTCTACTACATAGTCCACATCTTTTTCAAAAAGAGAATAGCTCTTTAGGAGTTGAGAAATATTATGGAGTTGTTCATTTTTCTCCATATAAAACTGGGTAATTTTGTCTTTTTTTTCTCTTTTTTCTTCCAAACTCAAAGATTCCTCACTATCTACTTCGTTTAGAAGGTCATCTAATTGATCTACGATAAATAATGAACTATCTTGTTTAGATAATTGATCCCTGCCTAAGTCTGAAAGATTTACAGAATTCCCCTTCTCTTCTATAACATAAAACAGTTCCTCGTCCAATACGTGCATTTTCTTGTCTCTTAGATAGTAGCCCTCTATATCATTAACCAGCTTTCTAAGGTTACTATCTTTCATTAACTTAGTGTAGCCTTTATTCTTAGGTGCTCCTCGTTTAATCAATAACAGTTTTTTGCCGATTTCTTCCCAATCAACGTTGTCACTTTCAAGGCTTCTTTTAACTTCTGAGAGTATTCTTTGCAATTTTACTGTTTGCGAATTAACCAATTTGACTATCTGCGGTTTAAGTTCAATGTAGTAATTCTTACTTTCTGCAACCGGACCACTAATGATTAATGGAGTTCTTGCTTCGTCTACCAAAACACTATCAACCTCATCAATAATAGCATAATATAATTCACTTTGAACAAGGTAGTCACCACGAGTAGCCATATTATCACGAAGATAGTCGAACCCAAATTCGCTATTAGTTCCGTAAGTAATATCACATTTATAAGACTCCTTCCTTTCGTTAGGTTCCATTCTATTGGTAATAACACCAACTTGAAGATTATGAAAATTAAATATGGGTCTCATCCATTCAGAGTCTCTTTGAGCTAGATAGTCATTAACAGTAATTAAATGGACTCCAAGCCCGGTTAAAGCATTCAAAAACATCGGAAGTGTAGCTACCAAAGTCTTTCCTTCACCAGTGGCCATTTCAGCGATATTGCCCTCATGTAAAACAATTGCACCGATCAACTGCACATCAAAAGGAATCATAAACCATTTATCCATGCTGCCACGGACTTCATATTCATAGCCGACTAATCTCCGACATGTATCTTTAACAATAGCATAGACCTCAGGTAAATAAGAATTTAGTAGTTCTTGACGAGTATCTTTGAGTTCTTTAATTTTATTATCCAGTAAGCTTTCTAACCCTTCCTTTAGATTATCTTCCGATTCTTCTGCAATTTCTTTATTTAACTTCTCCAACTCATCTACATATGGTTGTAGTTGGTTTTGAATTTCTGTTTTTATTTCCTGTACACGTTGTCGGATATCATCATCACTTTTGGTTTCTAAATCCGGATAAATCTCTTTAATTTGATTTAATATCGGCTCAATTCTTTTGATATCTCGCTCATGCTTATCACCGAAAACCTTTTTCAATACTTTGTTGAACATAATATTCACCTCATTGGGATACTTTTTTTTTGGAAGTGCAAGTGTCAATCAATTTGATAAAAGACATATAAAGTTTATGGTTATACTTCACATTAGATCCCCATGTTAGATCTTTATAAGCGGAACGTTACAAACAACAGTTATTACAATAAATCCTTATCTAAACTAAAGGAATCTTCTTTAAAAAGATACATATCCCTGACATAAAGGTTCATAAATAAGGTTAAGTTAAACAGCCCATACACAAAAGTTATGATTGACAAAAACAGTGTTTATTGGTTATGGTATCGTTTATGAGTGTTATATATAGCAACTATTGGGAGGAATAAATAAATGCTAGATGTATTCAGAAAAAAAGCTAAGATAATTATCTATCTAACAGCCTTTGTCTTTATTGTCGGAATGGCAATAATGGGTATTGGCGGACTATTTGATCAAGGCAGAAGTAATAATGTAGGAAGAATAAACGGAAAGTCCATTTCTTATCAAGAATATGTACAGTTGTTCCAAAATACATTACAAAACCATGTACGAGAAAATCCTGATGAAGAGCTTGATGATCAAATGTTTGCCAGATTGAATGACCAAACTTGGCAACAATTAGTACAAAGAGTACTTTTTGATCAAGAGATAAGAAAACGGCGTATCAGAGTGAGAGACAGTGATGTTATTGACAGATTAAAAAATGATCCGCCTCACTTTATTAGGGAAGCTGAAATGTTTCAAACCGACGGCGCTTTTGATCATCAAAAATACCTTAATGTTTTGCTAACAGGTCAAACAGTAGATGGCCAACCAATCGATCTCGATTGGCTTGAACATCATGTTAGGGATCAATTACCTTATGATTTGTTGCTTGAAGATGTTAGATCTGAAGTCACAGTTTCAGTTAAAGATGCCAGAGAGAATTTTATCAATAATAATGATAAAGCAGATACAAAAATAATCTTTTTTGATCCTCAAAAAGTTTCGCAAGTAGATATTTCCGACGAAGAAATGGAACAATATTATAACGAAAATATCGATAATTATAAAAAACCGCCTACATCTCGTTTTGATTATGTCCGTTTTGAAGTAAAAACTACCGAGCAAGAGAAACAATTTGCCAGGGATAAAATTCAAGAGTTGAGAGATAGAATACGACAAGGAGAAAGTTTTGCAGAGCTTGCCAGAGAGTATTCACAAGATCAAAGTAATGCACCTCAAGGTGGAGATTTAGGATATTTTGGTAAAGGGGCTATGGTTCCAGAATTTGAAAAAGTTGCCTTTGATCTAAATATCGGAGAAGTGAGTAGTCCTGTAGAAACCCAATTCGGCTGGCATATTATAAAGTTAACCGATAGAAGAGAAGTCAGTGATAATGAAATAGAAATTGCTGCTAGTCACATTTTGATTGATTCGGAACCTTTTAATGAAACAATTGATGCGATACGGGAAGAGGTTGAGCAATTTCATCAGTTAGTTAAAAGAGTAGGTATCGATGAAGCTGCTTCTGAGCAAGAGTATAATGTTAGAAAATCAGGCAGCTTTGAAGAAGGAGCAAGCTTCATTCAAGGATTAGGTAGATTTGATGATATGGTAGAATTTGCTTTTAATAATCAAGTTGGAGCTGTTCCAGAAATTAAAGAATCTATGGCAGGAGATTTCTATGTTCTACAATTAGCAGAAAGACGACCGGAACACTATCAAGATTTTTCGGAAGTAAGAGCACGTATTCGAACAGCTTTAAGGAATCAAAAAAGAATTGAAATAGCAAAAACTAAGGCTCAAGAGTTCTTTGAAACTTATGATCCGTCAAACTACTTGAGTGCAGCAACAGAAGAAGGATGGGAGATTTTAGAAGCTGAAGATATTACTGTCGAAAAGAGTATACCTCAAATAGGTTTGGTTGAAGATCTAAATAAATCAATATTGGCTTCAGAAGAAGGTTCGTTTACTGATCTCATCATCGGAGAAAGAGGGGCTTATTTAGCATATGTTGAAAATAGATATTACCCTGATATGGAAGATTTTGAATCTAATCAAGAGTTTCACGTTAGTCAACTTAAAAACAGCAAACAGTCTTTACACCTCAATGAATGGTTTCAGAAATTAATGGACAATGCTAATATTGTTGATAATCGACATGAATTCTTCTAACTTAATACAACATCTTCGGCTTTTTCAACAATGACATATATTTATTGAGATAATAATTACATCTGTTAATTATAATAATCGTACGTCCTGCCTGTATATACTTGATAACTTAGGGATATACCTTTTATGAGGTGTTATCAGGCAGGAGTCTGTTTTATTAGTTTCCGTTAAGATTCTTGTAATAGCTTACACTTCAACAAGTGAATCTGCATATAGTCGTGTGTAAATATGCTTGCATAGTTTGTTATTGTAATCAATAAAATCAGAACTTTTGACAATTAAGCGTAACCGGATTGTTTCAAACATTTCAAGTTAAGATAGAGATGTAAGGGGGTGTATCATAATAACCGGTTTAAAAAAACTGATCAAATTATTTTTTTTCAAATTTTTTAGGTTTCCTCACAAAAGAAATAAAAGTTATGATACTTTGATATCTTATGGAGGATTTATAGTTTCTATCTCTATATTAACTGCAGCATTATCACTACTACAAGGTTATCAAAATACTCTCAAAGAAGGTTTGTTGGGGACTAATGGTCATATCTTTTTCTACAATGCTTACAGTAGAAATTTAGGTGATGATGATATCCGAATAATTACTGATTATTTAGATAATCAACCTGAAGTAGAAGCATATTCACCTGTATTACTTACCCAAGCCATGTCATATAAAGGGAAGAACAGTAATACTAAAAATGAAAGCGTTTATGAACAAATTAAAGGTGTTATAGTTAGATCAATAGATTGGAATAATGATAATCTCCCAATAAACTATAGCAATCTAGTTATTGAAGGGACATCAGAGCTTTTGAATGAAAATGATGTAGTTATCGGTGATCAGTTAGCAAATTATCTAAATATTTCTTTGCATGATGAGTTAAAATTAATAAACCCTGCAAGTATGCGATTTACAATATTTGGATTAAAGACCGGAGAAAAGAGCACGAAAGTAGTAGGTAAATATCGTTCCGGTGTATATGAAACCGATTCGAAAACGATATTCATGAATCGTGAAACAGTTAATAAGCTTCATAATTACCATAAAAATGAAGATGAATATACATTAGTAGAAGTTAGTGTTAAAGGTAATTACATTGATAACGTCAAATCAATTTCTGATAGGTGGCTCAGAGAATTAGGCTACTATTACGTAATAAATAATTGGATAGATTATAATGGGAATCTTTTTCAAATGTTAGTTGTTCAGAGGTGGGTTATTTTCATAATCCTTTCCTTTATCATTCTTATCGCATCATTTGGTATAGTAAGTAATACAGCCAAAACAATCATTGAACAAAAGAAAGAAATCGGAATCCTGTCGACTATTGGTGCTGATAAAAATATGATAAAAGCATATTTAATGGGTGAAATGACGCTTCTGGGTTTTATATCGATTGTTCTGGGAATAGCAGGAGGTATTCTTTTCAGTTGGGTTTTAACAAAACAAACCGTCTTAATGCTCAAAGGGGATGTTTATTTTATCGAGAGTTTCACTATAACACTTGATCTCTTGACCATTTTAATAATTATCGTAGTATCTCTGAGTATTGCAGTTTTAGCTTCTGTGGTTTCCTTACAAAGAGTATCAAAATTAACAGTAATCGAAACTATTTTAGGGAAATAAGGTTTAAAAAATGAATATAAATCATAAAGGTATTCACTCTAACAAATCAATCACTCCAAACCGGAAAAACATGGATAAACTACAACGGATGGAAATGTATAACGACCGAAATTTAATAGTAGATATAAAGGAATTAAAAAAATCTTACTCTGATGTTGGTGATATATTGAGTATCTTGAGAGGAATAAACCTTTCAGTTGGTTACAATCAGTCAATTGCCATAACAGGTGAGTCAGGTTCTGGCAAAAGTACACTTCTCCATCTTTTAGGTCTTTTAGACCGACCGGACGATGGCCAGATTTTTTATTTCGGTCAAGAAAGATCCTTTGATGATAAAAATGTCTTCAGTTTTAGAAACCGTAATATAGGTTTCGTCTTCCAGTATCATTATCTGTTAGAAGATCTAACAGCATGTGAAAATATTGCCATGCCAAGTTTCATAAAAACAGGTAACTGGAAAAAAAGTATCCACCTTGCACAAGAATTGTTGCGAAAGATTGATATGATCGACAGACAAGAACACTATCCTAATCAGTTAAGTGGTGGAGAACAGCAAAGAGTAGCAATAGCAAGAGCTTTAATTAACAATCCGAAAATGGTTTTAGCGGACGAACCAACCGGCAATTTAGATCAAAAACATAGCGAAGAGGTAATTGATCTGATTATTCAACTCAATAAACAACACAACTGTTCTCTCATAATAGTAACTCATAACAAAGATATAGCAGAACTAATGCAAAGACATTATATCCTTGATAACGGTTATTTGGAAAAAACAAAATAAATACTTATTATCATTATTGTTTGATACTTATAGAATTTATCGGAGCTATAATTGAAAGTTAAAAGATGGTTTTTCTTCCTCTTGTTATTCCTTTTATTAATTAACATAGGAATTTTCATTGTAACTCAATACACTCCTTATGAAAAAATGGTCAAAAACTTCTTAATCAGATATATAGAAGCACGTTATGATCTAGAGATAAGTATAGAAAGTATGATTTTAAGTGACCGGCAAATAAAGCTAACCGGGGTTATGGTCAAAAATGAAGATTCTTCGTTACAAGCTTCGATTAACTATATATATGTAAACTATAATTTATTTGAAGCGATCTTTGCAAATTTCAGATTGTTTAAAACAGTAGAATCTATTACTATTCAAGAGCCGATTATAAACCTGAATTTTTGTACCCGAAAACAAAGTCACTTGGAGAAAAGTCATAATATATCACCCCAAGAAATCATTGAAAACCTATCTTTGCCTGACATATCCGGTTACTTTAAAAAATTAAATCTCAGTAATGGAACTATAGAAATAGATTTTGAAAGTGAAGATGTTCACTATACAGATGTTTTTAATCCAGTAAACATCACCATCAATAACAATCGAGTTACTAGTACTAATATAATTATCGGAGCTTTAAACCATAATGATGATCTAAATAATAGAAGAAACTTACCCGGAGAAAGTGAAGCTGAAAATGTTAACTCTCTGCAATTGATAGAAATAACAGCTGACATTTCAGATAACACCCTATCACAAGCAGAATTTATATTTCACAATTATCAACCGGATACATTTTCTATAAGAAACATTGGCCAAATAAACGGATTCTTAAATATAGAAGCAAAATTATATGACAACCGTCTGAGTTTTCAAGGAAATATTTCCGAATCCTCGTGGGAAAACGAAAACATAGATATTACTGCAGAAAACATTAATTTATATGCTTCAAATAATGATGTTTATATCTCTTCACAAGAGATACAAATAGATAATATTCCTTTTACATTAGAATCAAATATTGCTGATTATCTTAGTTACGCACCAATATTGACAGCCTCATTACAAACAGAAGAAATCTTATCAAACAATTATCATACAGCTGCCAACGGTGTTTTAAGTGCAAACATAACAGCCAAAGGCATAATATACAGTCCGGATGTTAATCTCGAACTATCCAGTGATAGTTTAAAGATCTATAGTGAAGTTGTTAAAGATCTTAGAGTTAATGGCAGATATTATAGTGATATAAGTTTTATTTCTATTGATAATGCAATCTGGCAAGATAACTTGATTACAGGGCATGGGCATTTTTCTAGTGATGAAGGGTTGGTACTTAAGATGAGCCATAACGATCTATCATTTACATTTGCCAAAACTGTTTTTCGTGGAGATAATGAAATAACTGTACAATATGAAGATAAGCTAAAGATTAACACAATATGGAATAACCTTGATATTAGCCATAAAGATTTTGTCCTCAGGGATATGAAGATTAGTGTAAATCTTGACGAATATACATTTTATTCGCAAGTTGAAGGCCCAAGATTGAAAGCTCAATTCAATGGTAATATTCATAAACATCATTACCAAGGTGAAGTAGACTTACAAAGATTTAATCTTAATAATACAATGCAATATCAACTTCCCCTTCTAAAATCATATCCTTTTTTAACAGGTAAGTTTGACTTCGATACATCACAAAAACAAATCAACATAACAACTGGTTTAGAAATGACTAGTATTCATCAAGGACATTTAGCAGGTAATTTAACCGGTGAATTTCTTTATAATACGAATTCAGACAGTTCGTATGTTAATATCAGGACATCCGGCGTGTCGTATAATTTTGAACCTTTGTCTTTAAATTTACTTGCTTACGGATCTTCTGACAGTTTAAGAACACATAACTTTAATATTAATGAAGAATTATTTGTTGATTTAAGTATTTCAAATTTTGAATCGATAATATCTTTTTTCACCGGATTGAACAGCACTAAACATTATGCCGATCAACCGCTTGATACAACCTTAGAACTTAAGGCTACAAGTGTCGACTTAAACAAATACTTAAAATACTTTCTACCTCTTCATACTGCTAATAATTTTTCAGGTCAAGCAGATCTTGAATTGCTATACCACGATGAACTAACCGGCTCAATAGATATATCCGGTTTAAACTACAATATGCTGGGACCATATAATAATAAACTGACATTTTTCTCTGCAGTAAAAGATTCCTCAAACAAATCACAAGAAAAACTGTCTACGAGAACTAAGAGAACATTATTTTATAACAATGAATTAAAATCTAAGGATAACCTCCTTATATCACAAGCAACAGGATATACTCACCTTAATACTAATTATGATACAAGCATATCCGCTGAAATTTTTGAATCCGAGTTGAAATCAATCATTCAAGATATTGACTTGAATGGCAAAATAAGCTCCCAATTAGAAATCGAAGTATACAATGGTAAATTCAAATCAGATTTATTTATAAATGCCTACGACATTATATATAATGACATAGAGATTGATAGTTTATTATTATCAAAGAGACAAAATGATAATTTATTAACTATCGAACACTTTGAAGTAATTAATAACGATGTATTTTATATAAATGCCCACGGTGAAATAAATTATAACATATTTACTCGCGAATATCTTCCCGGAGATGAATCCTTGAGCATCGAATTCTCAGGCGATCTTTTAAAACCATTAAGCAAGAGTTTAAATATATTTGAAAATGGTTATTCTGATACTTTTGCTCGGTTCTCTTTATCGATAGAAGATGAAGGTCTCTCATTAAAAGATGGAAAGTTTAAACTGTCAAAAGGAGAAATATCAATTATTAATCAAATTTATCCAATTTCGAAAATTGAGATAGATTTAGATATCTCGGACAATGTAATGCATCTTAGTAAATTCAGTGGAGTAATGGGGGAAGGTGTTTTTCTTTTACGAAATGAAGTCCAAAATGACATCAATGATTTTCAAGTAGGAATGCTTAATTTAGGGCGTTTTTTTATCCATACACCTAAAGATGGTATTTCTATTCATTTACCGAGATATTTGCCGCAAGGAACAACAGCGACAATTGTTATCAAAGGAAGGGAGCAAGAAGAAGCTGAGATCATTGGTCCTTTTGATAGTATAAACATTATTGCCGATTGTTATCTAAATAATGTATCTATACTTTATCCCCCTGAAACAGATAATCTTTTTAAGATTATCAATATTGCCACTGAGAGAAGAACTCGCAGAGTTACCGATCCTTTTCCTTTTTCCTTAGATCTATTGTTAATTGCTGAAAACCAAGTTAAATATGTCACTTACCCTCTGAATTTACTGGTTACTCCTGAAAGCTATCTTCATCTGCTTTATCAGGATGGCAGATGGATTCCAGCAGACGCACTTATTACTTCCGAATCCGGAAATATCGAAATATTTGGAACATCATTTACAACCGATTACGCAAATTTAGTTATAAATTATCAACTTGATGATTATCGACTCAGAGGTTATTTTTATAAATTTGCATTAGATGGAAGTAATATTACACTCAATATCTATAATGAAACAGATCAAACAAATAGAAACATTTTTAATAATCTGAACTTTAGTATAGAATCCGATAATCCGGAAGATAGAACTATTATGCACATTCTATCGAAACTAAGATATAATAGAAGATTAGAAGACATCCCAAAATCTCAACAGAATTCTTTGCTACAGGATGAATTTTTGCAGATTGCCGGTCTGGGATTATCCGGTGCTTTTATAGATCCATTTATTCACCCAGTTGAAAACCGGATTCGCCAATTTCTTAATCTCGATTTCTTTTCGATCAAAACCGGTTTTGTCGAAAATATTGTAAGAACTTATACTCACTCAGAAAGAGATTTCATTCGCGAAACAGAAAGGGAAACCGTTCAGTGGGGCAGAAATATTTTACTGAATAATTTATCAGTTACAATGGGCAAATTTCTGGCACACGATTTCTTTTTAGATTATGAATTTCTTATGCAAAAACCTGTTGATGTAGCAATAACTGATGATTTGTATATCTATCATAACTTCACATTTCACTATAATTTACCATTAAGGATGAGATTAGCTTACCGATTTTATTTAAAACCGGTAAATGAACCGAACTCTCATGAAATATTTATCAGACGCTCTTTTTCATTCTGGTAATTATTTAGATCATAAGAAACAATATCATCTATAATATATATGTTTTAAAAAACTGTTACAAAAAAAACCCGCCTAAATAGGGCGGGCTTTTAACAATGTAGACAATAATAATATAGCCACAATATACTAAATATTTTCTTGCCAATTTTTTACAGTCTGCTTCTCCTTTTTGATAATATTTAATAAAGCTTGTTTACCAAGCTCTTCTACTTTCATTTTTCTTAAAGCTGCTATAGCTTTAAACTCAGCTACTACATCTTGATCAATTCTAAAAGTCAGCCTAACTGCTTTATCAGGATTCTTTTTTACAGGATAATCGTTGATTTTTTTTCCTTTGTTCATTTGTACCTCACTTTTGAATAGCTTATTCAATTGATTTTTTAACTTATTGAAGAACTAGCAATCTATTGACCATCTGTGCATAAAGTCTTTTTCTTTTTTTAAAAAGCTCTTTTAGTGCCAATAGCCCTAGTTCTTCAATAGTCATATTTTTTATAATTGCCAAAGCCTTAAATGTCCTAATTAACTCAGGTTCTAACTTGAAAGTTAAACGAGTTGCTCTGGACGAAATATAATTAGGATTTGTAATTTTCTTTCTTCCTCTTCGAATGGACATATTTTGCCTCAAATGCTGAATAATATTTGCACTTGCCTATGGATTTCGGAAATCTTTTAATCAGAAAGCACGAAATTTTTGACAGTATTTTTTTCTTTCCTGATCATATCATCAATGGCAACTTTCCCTAACTCATCAAGTTTCATTCTTTTGATAACGGCTATTGCTTTGAACTTTGCAGCGGTATCCACATCTACTCTAAAAGTAATTCTTCCTCTTGTGTCAACAACGCCTTTTTTCTCTTTTTCTTTCTCCATATATACCTCTCATGTTTTTATTATAGATTTTTTAGAGTATCTCAAATCTACATATTGTTTATTGTCTACGCCCTTACAATAAATATAAATTAAGAATGTTGTCAACAAATAGTTGATATAATTTTGCTTTACAAACATAACATGACCATATTTTATAAACACATATAACTGTCTTTCAATGTTTAACGGAATATTGAATGCCATTCATTTATTTCCATGATCTACGTTTTTTTATGGATCATGAACTTATTAACAATAATTCTCTAACTTATGCAATTAATCTTTTTGCGGAAGATTAGCGAATAACCTTTTATTGGTTATTTTTTAATATAGCTATTAAATAATTGTTAGAATTCATTATATTTTATAAAGACATTTCCTATCTAAC
Organism: Candidatus Cloacimonadota bacterium; assembly: GCA_003564155.1. GTDB lineage: Bacteria > Cloacimonadota > Cloacimonadia > Cloacimonadales > PWNZ01 > PWOA01. Next base: position 35,560 of record PWOA01000076.1, on the reverse strand, counting down.
TCTTAAGTCATCAATTTACTAACTGTTTGTTGACAAGATGTAGCTAATCATTTTTTATGATTATTCGATTAACAAGATGAAATCAAAACATAATTTATATTGGACTAATTGAGGAAGTTATGAGCCAACATACAGCGAAGTATGATCTAATACAGTTATTAACAAGTTATAGTAGTATTCAATTACGAGAACTTTTAGAAGATATTCAACCAATTGATTTACTCGAAGCAATACTTGAATATGAAGGCGACAAAAAAGCTTTAATCAACAAACTACCCCTCGGAATGATTGTTGAAATCATAAACGAAGCCGACTCAGACGATAAAATTATAATTTACAATGCTTTATCTTTATCTAAGCAAAGTATGATACCGAGCAAAATGGCTTCTGATGAATTAGTTGATTTTTTGGAGACCGTTTCCCCAGAAATAGCTACTCAAATTATTAGCAAGTTGAATAAAGATGATGCGTTCGAAATAAGAAAATTAATGGGGTATGATCCGGAAGCGGCAGGTGGTCTTATGGCCACAGAGTTTGTTACCATAAAAGAAAATCAGACTGTTTGGGAAACAATCCATCAGTTACAAAAAGAGGGTAAACAGGCAGAGACAACTAATTACCTTTACGTTTCAGATGATCAGAAAGTTTTAAAAGGTGTAGTATCTCTTCATGTATTAGTAACAAGCGATTTTAATGAAATAATTTCTGACATAATGAATGAAAATATTATAAGTGTTCCGGTTAATATGGACCAAGAAGAAGTCGCCAGATTGTTTCAACGCTACGGTTTTACCAGTATTCCCGTAGTTGACCATCATAAGAGGCTACAAGGTGTAATAACATATGATGACATTTTGGCTGTATTGAGAGATGAAAACACAGAAGACTTTGAAAAAATGGCAGCTTTGATATATACTGATGAGGAATATTTAGACTCCAGTATAATTGGATTATCTAAAAAAAGAATAACCTGGCTTCTGTTTCTTATGATTTCTGCCACATTCACCGGCCTCATCATACAACATTTTGAACAAGCACTCACCTCAGTAGTTATTTTAGCTGCTTTTATACCAATGTTAATGGATACAGGTGGTAATGCTGGTTCTCAAGCTGCAACACTGATAATTCGTGGTATGGCGCTTGGAGAAATACAAATCAAAGATTTTCTAAAGGTTTTCTATAAAGAAGTTAGGGTTAGTATTCTTGTTGGATTCGTTTTATCGATTATCAATTTCTTTCGAATTTTATTTATGGAACAAGATATATTGTTAGCAATCACTGTATCTTCGGCACTAATGTTTACAATAATTATAGCTAAAAGTATTGGTTGCATCCTCCCAATAATTGCCAAACAGTTAAAAATTGACCCGGCTGTTATGGCTGCACCGATAATAACAACTATTGTCGACGCTCTATCTCTTATGGTTTATTTTACTTTGGCTACTTTAATACTACAAATTAATTAGCAAATCAGTAAAGATTGCAAAATAGTTGCATGCTACCGCCTAATAATATATTATATAAACTATCCAATGGTAACACTATTTCATAGAGTTAATAAAACGTGTCGCAAAATATTTGATAAGGTCTGTAAATGAAACCCAAAAAAAGATTCGGTCAGAACTTCTTGCAGAATAAAGATATTGCTGAAAATATTGTTCAATCCGCAGATATAGAAGCAGGAGATAATGTCTGGGAAATAGGCCCGGGGAAAGGTATCTTAACTGATTTTTTATTAAAGCATAACTGCAATCTAACTTGTTTTGAAATCGATAGGGACATAATACCTTATTTAAAGAATAAATATCATAACAAGATTAACCTTATTAATAAAGATATTCTAAAGATTGATTGGGAAACTTATTTTACTAAACATATACACAACTCGTTCCCCGTTAATCAAGAGAATTTCCATGATAGTATTCCTTCTCCTATTATTCATAGTAATCAACCGAAATCATCCAGTAAAAATGAAACACCAAATTTACCAGAAAATCATATTAATATGGAGAGCAGTTTAGACTATGGTCAAGGCAAAGAGTGTATTATTTCAGGGCATAATCGCCATGGTAATAATCTAAGGGAACAAACCATATTGGTAGCTAACATACCTTATAATATAACCTCACCATTACTAGAAAAACTGTGTAAGCACAGCGATAATTTTAGAGTGATTGTTTTAATGCTCCAAAAAGAAGTCGCCGACAGAATATCCTCTCAGCCCAAAAAGAAGAGCTACGGAGTTCTGAGTTTAAAAATGCAATACTATTTTGAAGTAAAGTCACTATTTACAGTAAAGGCCAATCAGTTCAAACCACAACCAAAAGTCAATTCAATGGTCGTTAAACTTATTCCTCGTTGTAATATATACCAAAAATTCAGGCATATAAACCATAATTTATTTTGGCGTATCGTGGAATGTGCCTTTAGTTCAAGGAGGAAAACCTTAAAGAATAACTTAAAGACAATGTTTAATAACCAACAGATCAAGTTAATTGAAGATATTTTATTGTATTTGTCAGAGGTTAGTAGCTCCAAGATTGTTGATTCCCATAATTGCATCGTAGATGATGTTACAATTAATTCTCTTAAGTTAAAAAACATACAACTTCCGGCAACTACACATTTTAGTTTATCTTCAAGGGGAGAAGAACTCAGTGAAGAAGATTATATTCATCTGTACAATATTATCGATATTGTACAGAGTAAACTTTGCTAAGCAATCTTTTGATCAACCTCAGATCCCACTTTCTTCAATATCAACATATTATGATTCCGGGATCAGCTGGCAAAGTGAATACCGGTCATTCGATCAAAAATCCTCTCTACTTAATCGTTATCAGTATTTTATTTCAATGTCTTCAGATTGGAGTTTTCAACACTGGGGAAATATCAGAGAGACAAAAAATGAGCGTTTCGATAGAAGTAGCTATCATCACGACTTTTTATGGTCAGTAAGCAAAACCGAGCATATATCCGAAAATATTGATGTAACCTATTCATTAACTTTCAATCAAGATAAATCTACAGATGAAGCTAAACCTGATTTCGAATCCTACGAAGTTTCACGTAAAAATAATAGTGCCGGATTGTCCTTCAATTTTTCCTTAACGGATACTTTATCAATTCTGTCAAACTTAGATTATATAAAATCTAATGAGTATAATAGTCAACATTACGATAAAAACGTAGACAGTGATGGGTATAGACTCAATAGTAAATTAACATTTTCTCGTAATTTTCCGGGAACTAGTATTGAATTAAGCAGTTACTTTGACCAACTAACTATAGATTATGATTATCATCGAAATTATGGTTTTAAAAGCAACGTTACCTTGACTAATCGTAGGATAAATACCTTGTTAGCCTTCGATAAACAAACCAGAAACATATTTTTATTGGATAATAAAATTGATACCCATACTAGAACAAATTATCGAACATCACTCAGTAGTGCTGCAACAATAGCCGATGGAATGGAGATATACTTTATCAACCGCTACAATGCAAGGGATAATAAATTGAAATACAATAGCAGTAGAAATTATTTAGATATGGAAAATCAGGCTAAGATTCACTCAAATTATAATATATGGAGATTAAGATTCTTTAACAGTGGAGAATACAATATATTTTCAAGATCTTTTTTTGATGATCAATCAAGTAGAGAACAATCACAGAATATTTTCCATACAGGAATAAGCTACCAACACAGTCTCACTGATTCTTTGGTAGTTAGCCAGAGATTTGCTCTTACAAGAACAGATTATACCATTTTATCTAACAGGCTTGATAATGACGAACTTATTGACGAGACTCAGGTCAGTGCCTACTTAAAACTTAATCCAAGTATTAATTTAATTAATCATTTTTACTATACACGGAGACATGAAGTATATTTACAATCAAGTATGTCGGGTAATAATAAAATTACGAGAACTTACCACCTATTACCTTCATTAGATATCGAAATCTCCAACTATTTAAGATTAAGACAAGATTATCACCTTAGAGCTGATTATGATGATTATAGTTGGGATGGGTTTCATAATGACAGGATGTATCGAAAATTCTCTGCTTCTTATGCAATTTTATCACATTTACCCTTAGGAATTGACTCTATATCATATTTTGACAATAATATTCCCTATTATTTTAATGGGAATAATTATGAAAACTACCTAGAGTATGGCAATTTTCATAACAGACAATCCATTATCATAAATTTACGATATACATATGACACTAACGATAGCGGTTTTCTGGTTAATGATAAATATGACATTTATGCCAGTAATGTTTATCATACATACGAATTAGAATTGATGAGAAAATTCAGCCGTATTGACTTAATTGTAACACCTCGTTATGTTCGGACAAATGACACCTATGAGTTTAATCATAAACTGGGATTAAATTATTACCTTCCCGGTGAGACTGGATTTTCTTCCTTATTACTTAATCCCAGAGGTAAATCAATTGACGATATAACCTGGAGAGTTGACTTTAGTATAAATTACGAATGGTAATATTAATGTTAACTACCAGGCCAGAAATCCACAATTAAAAGTCCTTTATCACCGTTTGCTATATAAAGATATCTTCCCGAAAGTGCCAAATTATTCATCTCAGCTCTTAGGGGATTATACCAATCTACCTCATAAGGTTGATATGGGTTAGATATTCTCACGATTGACAGACCACCACCACCCATGGTAATATAAGCAAAATCTCCTCTAACTTTAACAGATCGGGCAGGTGCAGGCAAGATAAGTTCACCTCTTAACTCCGGATTTCTAACATCACTTATATCATAAATTCTTAAACCACCATAGAAAGCAATGAATGCATAATCTGCTACAATATCGATCTCATAGACGTAGCTTAATGATTCAAAGTATATTTCTTGAGGAGAATATACATTTTCAATATTAACTATAGAAAATCCATATCTTGAACTAACATAGAGATAGGGCCAATTTACAGCGGTTGAATAAGTGTTTTGACCACTTACATGAAATCTACTTACTTCTGATATCGAAAAAATATTGGATATATCCAATATTCTTACACCTGCAGTAAAATCTGCCAAATATACGTAATCGCCGGCGTAATCAAAGCCAAAGGCATTAACGCTTGGATATGTTCCCATTTTCTCCGGACCGAAGGGACTTTCAATATCAATAATCTTAAATCCACTCTCTCCACAGGCTAAAAAAGCATAATCTCCTCGGTGTTTTACATCATATACTATTCCATTACTCTCATATTTATCGATTTCGTTAGGAAAATAAGGACTACTTATGTCAATTATTCGCAAGCCGGATACTCCGTCGGCTAAAAAAGCTCTATCATATGATACTGAAACTGCATAAGTGTGACCAGGAGTCTTTAAATCCCCAACAAAGGAGATATACGGACTAGGCCTTGCTGTTCCATTTGAATCAGTTATTCTGCAACCATACACAACTAGGAACAAGGTTATTATACATAACATACTAGAATAATATATCTTTTTTAACATTGACCACCTCAATAATACGTAAGATTATAGATACTTGTATTATCTGTCAAGATCTATTATTGACTTATTTATAATTACCCATTCTTTTGAAGTAATAAATGAAACTTATAAAATACTTCGGATCTCTCCAAATCCTTCTTTATATTTGGCTAATGTTAAACATACTAATTCTCTATCTAAACGGATATAATTGTCGTAAACTCCAGATAAATTTCTCAGTTGTTTTTTTCCAGTCAAAATACTTGTTTTCAAAAGAATGGTAGTGCCGTACATTAAGAATGGAAGCAGAAAGAAGGCTTAGCACTGACAATAAAAACACAGTTCTCATGCCAAAGTATTTCATAGTATAATATCCTACAACAGGTGTTAGTATTCCTCTGATACCTGTCAAAGTTACATGTACACTTTGGTACATTGATGCATCTCTTTCGCCGGCAAAATAAATTGAACTAATATTCCATGCCATATAAATAAATGACATACCGATTCCAAAAAATAGATATGCTATATAAACTACTATTATAGCATATTTCCCACTAAAGAGAGTAGAAATAAACAGATTTACAGGGAATAATGCAAAAATTGCAAAACCTATGGCTGTGAATTTTGCAGGATGACTTTTATCAAATATTTTACCAAATAAAGGAGAAAATAACAAGATACCTATTTGTGAAACAACTCCTTTTGCAATGAATGATGATTGATAACCCATATTCAAATTATCAACCAAATATGAGGGAATTATTGGTAATAGAATGAGAAATCCAAAGCCATACAACATAAAATTTCTTTGAAATTTAAAATACTCCTGATCATTTTTCAGCAAATTATAAGTTCTTATTATTGGTTGTAATAAACTAAAACCTTTTGATTTTTTAACAATATGATGTTTTTTTGTATTACAAAATGTCAATGTAAGTACACCTAAAAAGCCTGCAATGCCTACTATGACGAATAGATGTCTAAAAAACGTCTCTTGTTCTTCTAAAATATAACCGGTGAATAAAGAGATTATTATTGTCAATAACGTAGCAAGACTGGTTATATAACCAAAGATTTTACCTCTATTTATATTGCGTATATTAATCTGTATGATTGAATTCTGGGCTGGCAATATCAGCGAACTGAAAGAATACATTAATATCAATATCACCAGATAGTCATAAATACTAACACTCCAATATACTAAAACAAGTATAAGTCTCCCAAAAATCGCAGCTATGATTAGGTATTTCGTAATACTATCACTCTCTTCTAATGCTTTACCCCACCAGATAGAGAAAAAATTGGCAACCGGCCATATCATGGTAAGCAAGGCTATATGCCAATTTAATCCTGATAGTGCTTTCTTGGCTATTATGTCTTGTGTTTGAGAAATACTGATCACAAACCCGTTGAAAAAAGTGTATATTAATAACAAGATAAACGTCTTCTTCTCTTGATCGTTCAAATTCATAAGTTTTTCATCTCCGTCTATCCAGAAATTTTATAACCTTGTTAGTGTCAATAGATGTTCGCAACAACAAATCTATGAACGGATATCTGAAAATCAATAAGAATAATGAGTTTGAGGTGTAATTTAAAAGTAAAATGAATAATTTTGGTTGACTCTATTACCAAATATACAGACTGATATCATAATGATATTCATGTTTTTCATGAACAGTCAATGAAGTGTAATAATACGGTTATATAACGGTTAATTCAATAGACATATTGCATGTTTCAATAGAAAGTTAGGTGATTTTGCCAGGTATGTTGATTAAATAATGGAGAAATAATATAATAATTAATATAAGATGATATCATGAAAAAATACTTACCAAAATATATGTTTGCAGTCTTTTCTCTGCTTTTTCTAGTCAGCGGGTGTATTTTAGGCGTTTTTTACTATTTCAGCGATCAATTACCACCTTTATCGGAACTCCAAAGTTATGATATGAAAACAGGTTCGGAAGTATACGATATAAATGATAATTTGATACATGTGTTTGCTGTTGAGCATCGAAGACGTACAGATTTGAGAGAGTTACCTTCATATCTAATTGATGGCGTTTTAGCTATCGAAGATAGAAAGTTTTACAGTCATTGGGGGATTGATTTATTGGGTATAATGCGAGCTTTAGGTGTTGACTTGATGAGAGGCAGTTTTGCTCAGGGAGCAAGTACAATAACCCAACAACTCGCTCGTAATATGTTTCTTACACTTGATAAACAAATCCCCAGAAAAATAAAAGAGTCAATGTTAGCAGTTCGAATTGAACAAAATTACGCTAAGGATGAGATTCTAGAAATGTATTTAGATAAAGTTTATCTAGGTGCAGGTTCTTACGGAATTGAAGCTGCTTCTCACAGGTTGTTCGGAAAAGAAGCTAAAGATCTCTCCATTTCTGAAGCTGCTTTAATAATTGGAATAATTCAACTACCAAACGCATATTCTCCTATTAGATTCCCTGACAGAGCTTTTAGAAGGAGAAACTTAGTATTAAGAGTTTGGCGAGATTTAGAAATTATCGACCATCAAGAGTATCTATTAGCGCATCAAGAGCCAATATCCTTAGAATCTGAATCTGAGGTTGAAGGAGTTGCAGCTTATTTTATCGAACATATCAGACGTAATTTAGAAAGAAAATACGGTACAACACGTCTTTTTACTGAAGGTTTAAAAATATATACAACTTTAGATTTTGAACTTCAAGCTTATGCTGATTCCGTACTTAACCATCATTTGTCTGAAATTGAGGATAAGCAAGAATATGAATTTGTTTATCGGGATTTCCCTCCAGATTCAACTGATATTAAAACTCCTTACCTCCAAGGTAGTGCATTTGCTATAGATCCTAGAACCGGATTTGTACATGTTATGATAGGTGGAAGAGATTTCAACCACAGTAAATTTAATCGTATGACCCAAGCCAAAAGACAACCAGGTTCGGCTTTTAAACCTATCCTTTATACTGCAGCATTACAAAATAGATATACTGCGGCAACAGTGATAAAAGACGAACCTATAAGCTTTATTGAAAGTGACACTCTCTTTTGGGCACCAAAAAATTATTCTCCTGGATTCAGAGGTTACACCAGATTGCGTGAAGCCTTAAACCATTCCATTAATACTGTTGCTGTAAAATCTATAGTCGATTTAGGCCCTTCAAGGGTAGTTGATCTAGGAAGACGTTTTGGCTTGAATACGCCATTAAGGCCATATTATTCTTTAGCTATTGGATCATTTGAAGTTATTCCTATGGAACTCATTACTGCTTACACAGCATTTGCTAATCAAGGGGAAAGAGTAAACCCAATATTTATAAGGAGGGTGGAAGATAGCGAAGGTTCAATATTAGAAGTTGCTGAGCTTGAAAGAGTTAGGGTTATTGATGACAGAACTGCTTATCTAACAGCTGATTTATTAAAAACTGTTATCGATGAAGGAACCGGAAGAGGAATTAGGTGGCGAGGTTATCCTTGGTATGCTGGTGGAAAAACTGGAACTACTGATGACTATCGGGATGCTTGGTTTATAGGTTTTAACAGTCAATTAGTCTTAGGAATATGGGCTGGTTTTGATGACAACACCTCCTTAGGTAAAGATCAATCCGGTGCAGTTGTGGCTCTACCCTCCTGGCCGTATATTATGCGAAAAGCTGTTGAAGATAAAGCACCATTGAACCGACATGGAGAACCGATTGTCGATGCGTCTATTCTGGAGTTGAATAGACCCGATGGATTAATTGAAAGGAGAATATCCGCCGAAACCGGACTGCTCCCAAAAAGTATAACAGAAGATATAATTAACGAACTATTCATCGCCGGTACTGAACCTATTCCACTTTCAGATAGTTTATCATACAACTTCTATCCAACCATGTATCGTGAAAACGATTTCGATTCTTTGTTTTTTGATTTAGGTGGCAAAGTAACCGAAATTGATTCTTTGCGTGTATTCGACTTAAATGATCCTAATGTTATCAAACTTCGTAATTGACCAGAAACCTATGTTTATACTGTCCAATCATTATATGGAATATGTCACATTTTCACTCCTAGTTATAATCCGTTTTTTTAGCTGTATAGGAGTATTATATTATTAATTATTGTTTGTAGATTTTTCTGATTATCAATGACTGAAAAAGGTTAATCGCATGATTGTAAATATAGCATTAATAATAGGGATAATCTCTGTCCTAATATATATCCTTTACATAGTAATTTTTTCTATAGGCTTAAATAGACCTGCCAAAAAATTATCTTATATTAAAAGAACTGTCTCTGTTGTAGTAGCTGCACGTAATGAAGAAAGATATATTGGTAAATTATTAACTGGCCTTATCAATCAATCTTATCCTAATGATTTGTACGAAATTATCATAGCTAATGATCGTTCTAATGACAAAACTAAACACATTGTTGAACAATTCCAAAATCAGTGGAATAATATAAAGCTAATAAATATCAACAATACACCTAAGCCCTTCTCTCCTAAAAAGTATGCTCTTACCAAAGCCATCGAATCTTCTTCCAGTGAAATAATTCTTCTTACTGATGCTGATTGCATGGTTAACAAATTCTGGATAGAAGCAATGGTCAGCCAATTTAAGGATAACACAGATTTTGTAGCTGGTTTTTCTCGTACGAAAATCTCCAACTGGCAAAAGGCAAAATTGGTCACTAAATTTGAATTTTTAGACTTTTTAGTCATGTTTATGGCAGCTGCAGGAGCAATCCTCTCAAAAAAAGCCTTTTCCTGTTCTAATCAGAATTTGGCTTACAAAAGAAAATCCTTTCTAGAAGTTGGCGGTTTCGAAAAAATCAAAAATATCACTTCGGGTGATGATGTTAATTTGATGCAACTATTCCGTAAAGCTAAAATGAATATCAGTTTTTCTCTCATTCATCATACTTTCATATACACAAAACCAGTCAATAGTTGGCTTGAACTTATTAATCAGCGTTCTCGTTGGGCTTCTAACTCAAAATGGCAGCTATTTTTAAATCTTGAGTTTTTTATATACCTTTCAGCTGTGTTCATGCTCAGCTTATCAATTGTTACCCTTCTCATTGTAAACTGGAAACTTGCATTACTTCTATTCTTTATTAAGTTGATCAGTGAGTTTGTATTCATTTCGATTCATTTCAAGAAATTTGAAACAGATAATCAAAGAATATCCTTCGTACCTATTTGGTCGCTTAGCCAACCATTTTATATCTTAGCAGTTGCAGTATTAGGTGTTTTTGAATTATTCGTATGGAAACCTCAATAGACTTGAATTGATAATCTAAAATTAGTGTCTTTTTTATAATTATCTTATTAAGAAATTAACCGATATATCGGCAATAATTTCCAAGTATCTACATAATCAGTAATTGCTACAGGTTTCCTGATAAACTCTTAAAAAGATATCTTGTGAATAACATAGTTCGACTCGGATAATGCAGTAAATAAATGAATGCATAAAAGCCGTGTAAAAGATATTTTGCTTTTCTCCCCAATAAGTTTACCCTTTAGATGCAAACCAATATTTAACCGGATATAGTTTTGATATACTGACGAAGAATAGAATACCAAAGTCTGGAAGATCTTGGTACTTTGCATTTTTTGGTATTCCTACCAATAAGAAACCATTAGGGAGAGTAGGAGTCGGATACTATTCGACTCCTACTCTCCCTAATGGTTTCTTAGAAGTTTTAGTAGTGTCTCAAATGTTGGTGTAAATTCCACCTCATTATTACCGGCTTTATCGAGTGTTTTTGCATTACGTTATTATGCATTTGATGTTCTTTAATTCTTGCTATCGGATTTGTCAAGTATTCCTGACTGCTCAACCATTTCTCAGAGATATCTTGAAGCTGGGCTCCTATCAGCTTCATGCAGCTTTTCGCATTAGTACCTTATCAAAAATATTCATGTTTTTTTTGGCAGAATATTCTCATTGTAGGGGCTGGGCTTGCCCCTGCCCGATAATGGGCAACCACAAGGGTTGCCCCTACATTTTGGTTCCGGCTTGTCCGCATTAGGAAAGATAACAACAACTCTGTCTCTGCGAAGAAGCTCTTTATTGATCCGTTCTATAGGATTGGTACTTTTAATCTTGCTCCAATGCTCCAGAGGAAAATCCATCCCTCCTCCGGCTCGAATCTACTTGACAGTTTCGTCTACTCCTGATCCCTTGATACTAGTTGAACCATTTTCTACCTCCTTGTTTTTTTTGTACTAATAAAAACCGTTAAATAGTGAGGGGAATTTGGTTCAACCTTTTTTATAACTTAAACCTAAATATTTACACCACTTTTTGAGACGTTACGCAAAATATTGTAGTATTGGGCTGTTTGACAGTTTAGACTAAGGGGATTAGGAGTCGTGAAATAAGTGGACTAAAAAAGGAACTCACTATTTCAGGACTTGACACATTGTTATAAATTGTCTGCTTATTCTGTTTGAATAAGTATCCGTTTGAGAAAAAATCGAAATTAACTTGACATTATCACTAAAAAAACACTCTCATAAATAATCATATATAAATACAACGATGGAGTTACTATGATACGATTTTTGATTATTTTTACTGTTATTACTTTATGCATTATTATACCCTTATACGCTGAGGAACGATCGTTTTCGACTAATATCAGCTTGACTTTAAGTCAGAGTGCTTATAGCGACAACTGGGTTGGAGAGGAATTGGGGACAGTATCCTGGGTTATTAACTCAAAAACCCGAGCTTCTCGTCACTTAAGTGAGTTAATTCTGTTGAAAAGTAATCTCACGCTCGCATTTGGGCAAACACATCAACAACAATTAGATGAAGATGGCAAAAAATCGTGGGAAAAAGCAAAAAAATCTTCTGACAAAATCGATTGGGATAATTTGTTTATTCTGCAGCTAAAAAAATATGTTGATCCTTTTTTCAGCATCAGATGGGAAAGTCAATTCATTGATAAATCTGACAGTGAAAACACTCTTATTATTAATCCAATGAGATTTACTGATTCTTTAGGTATAACTAAAGAAATCATAAACTTAGATGATCACCAGCTATCTGCCCGTTTAGGAGGCGCATTCAGACAAACATTAGATCGGAGTGATTCTGTCCAAGATGATTTAGTTTTTGATGGTGGGATTGAACTTATCAATGAATATCGTGGTAATCTTGACTCTGGTAATATAAATTTTAGCAGCCGGCTTATTCTATACCAAGCTCTGTACAATTCGGAAGGGGATGATATTGATGATGACTGGAAAAGTCTCGACATTACATGGGAAAATAGCATTATCACAAAATTATGGACTATTATCAATTTATCTTTTAACTTTGACCTGATTTTTGATAAAGAACAAGACAAGGATGTTCAATTTCGTCAGCTGTTAGGACTTGGTTTAGTTTGGCAGTTTTAAACCAAATAATCCCAGTTGGTTTTGAGATTACTGTTTATTCGATAATTATTCTTCTTAGTGTATCTTTTTGTTGCATGATCCGTGTTATAAATTTATAAACACTTAACATCCGTAACTCGATCATCAGACCGGTAAATAAGGAACACTTTTATTACTGAATGAACGGTTTAATAAGCATAGATAGATTATTACAAACTATCAACTCAGAGATTAGTTGCGGATTATATATTTTCAATAGAGATGAAAAGACACAACAAATTGATTGTAAGAAATCATCTATAAATAACGAAAAAGACTTGCTGAGCACATTTTTAAAAACGCCCAGCAAGCCTTTAATAGCAACAACTTTTCAGTTATGTTTTAATACCAGTTAATTAACGTTTTTCTCCTCGGTTAATCTTTACAGCACATAAAGAACCGCACATTGAACAATAATCCTCACCTTCTGTTTGAGTTTCTTCCTTTCTTTTTCTTGCTAACTCCGGATCAATAGCATGCTTAAATATTTCAGGCCAGTTCAATTCACGTCTGGCTTTCGATATAGAATCATCTGCCTTTCGAGCATTTTTTACACCTTTAATAATATCTCCACTATGAGCAGCAATTCGGGATGCTATTATCCCTTGTTTCACATCATCTTCATTTGGCAGGCAAAGATGTTCAGAAGGAGTTACATAGCATAAAAAGTCAGTTCCAAACGAAGTAGCTAAAGCACCGCCAATTGCACCGGTTATATGGTCATAACCAGGTGCTATATCCGTTACTAACGGTCCTAATACATAGAAAGGAGCATTATTACATATACTCTTTTGAAGACGAACATTCATCTCTATTTCGTTTAATGGTATGTGACCTGGTCCTTCGACCATCACTTGTACGCCACGTTCTTGGGCTCTTTGTACCAACTCACCCAAAATCAATAGTTCACTTATCTGCGGCTTATCAGATGCATCAAATAACGATCCCGGCCTGAGCCCATCGCCTAAACTTATTGTCACGTCGTATTTTTCAGCAATTTCTAATAATCTATCGTAATATTCATACAGAGGATTTTCATTTCCGGTTTTCTTTATCCAATCAACAAGTATCGAACCTCCTCTACTAACTACACCCATCAAACGAGCAACACTATCTAAGGTTTTTATACTTGATTTTGTTATACCACAGTGTACTGTTATAAAATCTACTCCTTGTTCTGCCTGCAGTTCAATCTCTGAAAACAATTCTTCAGCAACCATGTCAGCAATATCTTTTTCTTCTCTGAATAATTTTGTGGCTACAGCATAAATGGGAACGGTACCAAACATAATGGATGAAGAAGTTAGCAGCTTCTTCCTGATTGCTGATAGATCACCACCAGTTGAAAGATCCATAACACTATGTGCTCCAAATTTTAGGCACGTGTTTAATTTTGATATCTCTGCAGGAAGGTTACAACTAACCTCCGAAGTTCCGATATTAGCGTTAATTTTCGTTATTAATCCCTTTCCTATCGCACGTGCTGGAAATTCATGATTAATATTTTTGGGGATTATTATAGTCCCATTAGCTAAACCTTCCCTTATAAACTCTGGTGCTAAATCTTCATATGCTGCAGCTTGTTCCATCTCTGTAGTTATAATATTTTCCCGGGCTAATTGTGTTTGTGTCATTTCTACTCCTGGTTTGATTGAATTATCCGTTTCAATAATCTTAGTCGCTTTTGCATTTTCTCTGTTTCCATTAAATAACGAACCGGTGCAATATTTATAGCTCCGGCAGCCAACACCTCATTGACATTATCACCATTAATCCCTCCTATTGCTATTATAGGAACATTAGCTATTTTTAAAGCCTGTTGTAATAATTCCGTACCAACAACTGGATCGGGTACAGCCTTAGTTGGAGTTTTATAAACCGGTCCGAAACCAACGTAATCAGGTCTCAATTTCATTGCTTGTCGGAGTTGATTTAGATTATGAGTCGAAAGACCGGTGATCATTTTATTATTGGTTTCTAACGTCGAAAAACACTTCCTAACAGCAGGTAACGGTATATCATCCTGTCCCAAATGGTATCCGTCAGCATCTAATATGTGTGCAATATCCGCCCTATCATTTATGATGAACTTTGTCTTAGTTCCTTTGGTAATACTTTGTATCTGTGCTCCAACTGACAATAGTTGTTTGTCCGTTAAATGCTTTTCTCTAAGTTGAAGATACTTTATTTCCTCTTCAACGCATATCTCGGCAATTTCTACATAAGAAAGAACCGGTTTAGTTATAATTACATAAATACCTATGTTATCCATAACTATGACTCTTTTTCAAGTTCATCAGCAATTAATGCCGCTGCTTTTTTCCCTGATAGTAACATACCACCAAAAATTGGGCCCATACGGCTTTTACCGAAAACATTATTCGCTGCCATACCTGATACATATAAACCAGGGTAAATACTACCGGTGCTTTCAACAACTGCTTTCTCTCCTTGTTCAACTGAAAGAGATAGTTCGCCTAAGATCATCCCGGAAGGTGTATTGAGGGTTATATCATTCTTGTTTGCTAATAATTTGGCAACTTCCGAAGGGTGCCCTGTTCCATCTAAAGTTGCTCTGCCAGTTATCATTAATGGATCTACATGCATCCTGTTCTGGGTTACAGGCCACCAATTTACAACTATACCTCCAACTCTATTTTGTGATATAATAACATCTTCTACACTTATCCCGTTAAAAAAAGCAACTCCCGCTTTTGTACATGCAAATATTAAAGCTGAGGTAGATTCAATAGAGTCACAGATATATAGATCATTTTGATAATATTCATAAGAAATATTATATTCATCGAGTATCGTTATTGCCTCTTTTTGCACAATTATACGATTGAAAAGCATCGCACCGCCCCACATTCCACCTCCTGGAGCTAAGTTTTTTTCAAAAAGTGCTACCTTAAAACCTTTCTGTGCAAGTGTATGGGCTGCGACTAAACCGGACGGCCCTCCTCCTGCGACAATGACATCATTATCAAGATGATTATTGAGCTTATCAAAAAAGGATTCTACTATACCTTTCGAAACGCTGTTTTCCATATTTCCTCCTTACAAATCTTATCAGGAGGATCAACCCAATAGTGTTATCTTCCTACGCCGGCATTACCCGTATCAGGTACTGAGGGTTTCATCTCAGCTCGGAACCGTAACATACAGTACCGGGCACCCCTGAATAAGATATTATTTTTAATTATTTCATTGATATTTTTAAAATATTAAGACTTTAAAGCAATAAATACTTCACCTGTTTGAAGTTTAATGGTCATAATTAATCCATTATTATTTGATGTTACTAAAAGATACCTGCTCCTGCAATAAGTCGAATTGATCCTAAAAACACTGCTAAACTACAGCATACAATGCCTATTACAGAACCTGACTTAGATGTTTGATTGTTCGAAGTAATAGCTATTAAGCTGATAATCAATCCGGTCAATGCTAAGGGTATGTTAATCCAATTGATCCAACCTAGACAAGGGAAAAAAGCGACTATCATTATTAGTCCGACCGAAATTCCCCAAACCATACTTAATAATTGCATTATCACTCCTTTATATAATCGGAATCTATATCCTTTTTACGGATATAATTTTTCTCAAGGCATATTTTGTCAATATCAATTGGTTGCCAACTAAAATAATGTACAGGTACATACTTAACCTATTAGATTGACTAGCCTCAATATAATCTCCTTGGGCAATCAGTTTAAAAGCAGTTGTCATCCCGCATAACAAACATTGCCGGTTAGAATCATCATGCCATTCACATTGAGGTACCAGTAGAAAAATATCGTCTCGATTAGGCAGATAAAGTACAATAAACACTATCAAGCTAATTACTGAGAATATAATCCAAACATATCTTATTCCCTTTGATAAATCACTTTTTTGACATTGTTTGCTTGTTGTCATTTTAATAATTCAATAAATACTTAGTACCTTATGAATCAATTTCATTTTTTTGTTGGCAAAATTTTGAACGGGCTATATATGATCCATATTTACCGTCTCGCCATAACCGATTGCCGGTACAATTTGGCTTCAACTTTTCGGAATTAGGGTTTATGCATCTTATTCTCTAAGAAAACTTAAAAGTTTTATCTTCTCAAGGTTTGTATCAAACCATTCTCCCCAAGATTCAATTAATTCTTTACCTTCTTGAGTTATATCGTCATTTTTTCCTCGATATCCTTTGAGGATTAAGTCTATACCTACTACTAGATTTTCCTGAAATTTATCACCTAAATCCGGATAGATTTTGTTAAGGAGTTCGTGATCGATTTTTTTTGCATTCTCTACTGCATATGAACCTAAGTCAATAATTTTCTCCAATTCATCTTCAGGAATTTGTTCAGTCAAAGCTTCTCCCTCTTCTGCAATCATTTTTATTTTATCAGATACTTCTATTGTCTGAACTAAATCGGTTATCACCTTTCTCGTTTGGTTAATTCTATCACAAGCTCCTAAAATTATCAATAAGGTTGTTATGATAAAAACTGATATTATCATTAATCCTTTCTTATCTCTCATTTCAGTTTCTCCTTTATGTAAATTAAAATTCCTAATCTCAAGTCAACAATTCTTTAACAATTCATTCATAAGCAAACAGGGGCAGATTAATCTGCCCCTGTTATATATCAATTATTTATCTGTCAATATCTTTTTAACAAGATATTATTTGCATGACAGATTATCCAACTTCAAACCTACTTAATTAACATCATCTTATAAGTTTTTTCATAGTGATCGGTTGTAAGTCTATAGTAGTATACCCCTGATGATACGGGTCGACCCTGATCATTGATTCCTTCCCAGATCAACTCATATCTTCCTGCTTGTTGGATTCCGGGATTATATTGTTTTACGTTTTGTCCCAGTATATTATAGATTGTTAACGATACTTCTGTAGCTTCCTGCAGACTATATTGGATTGTTGTACTGGGGTTAAATGGGTTAGGATAGTTAACTTTCAGTTCAGTAACCAAAGGTGGTTCTAATGGATCAACTGAAGTATCAATCTCTGTAGTAAATGACCATATAGGGCAATCTTCTGCATCGCCTCGGTACTCTATTGCAACACTTGCTTTCCTTTGGCTTCCCGTAACTCGTCTTCGTCTGCTATCATCTGTTCTGCCGTCGTCAGGATCTATGGTTGTAGGAACAACCTGCCAGTAATAAGTAGTTTCATAAAGCAAGTGAGGGGCGTGAACCCTGCTTATTGAGTATGATTCTTGGCCATCTTCATACTCTATAAATGAACCGTGTTGGGATAGATCCTCCGGGTCTGTTCCGAAATACACTCTAAACCCTAAAGGATTCACATAAGTTGTGTCAACAATATAGCTCCAGGCTAACTCTTCCAAATCGACCAGTATATCTATTGCTTCGTCTTCCGGAAGTGGATTACTTGCAACATTAGGAGCTGGATACAGACCGGTTGTGAACGACCAGACTACGACATCTTCAGCATCGTTACGTGTGTTTACTGTGTTTACCAGAGAAGTACGTTGTAAGAAATTATTTCTTATTCTTGAGTCATTGCTCCTTCCTCTGTTAGGATCTTCTGTCGTAGGCACAACCATCCAGTAATAGTCCGTCAGCGGCTCCAGATCAGGTACTTCAGAGCATGAATATTCTTCCTGTTCATCAACAAATGGAACCCAGAAATAATCATTTTCTTCATCAAATTCACCGGTTTGGTTAAAATATACCCTGAATCCCACAGGATGAATATAAAACGGATCAATTATATAACTCCAGTTTAAATACTCTAAATTTACAGGAACATCGGTTGCCTGATCTTTAGGGACGGGTTTTGTTGCAGCTGATGGTTTTGCACTGAATTGATACAGTAGATAAGGATAACCATCGTTGGCTAAATAACTGGTATCAGCTCCCCAAATATTGTTAAAATCCCAGTCTTCATAGGTATCATCATCATAAGGATAAGTCATATCGGCAGTGGATTTCCCTTCACCCCCAAAACTTGACTCTTGATCGGATACTGCCAAATCCCAATAACTATAATCGACATCCGAATCATCTGCCACACCTATAAGACCACCGGCAAAATCGTCACAATCAACAAATGACGCACTGAAACAATTTTCAACCGTAGAACTCCTTAGATCAGCAATCAAACCAGCGGCAATATAATCTCCTTCAACGCTGCCTCTTGTATAGCAATTTTTTATTACTGTATCAGATGCTATTCCTATTAATCCGCCAACATAATAATATCCTGCTATATCTCCAGTGACAAAGCAATTCTCAATATTGGAATCGAATGCTTGAGCTACTAAGCCACCGATATGATCGTTGGCACTAATATTAACATTGGTTAAACCGAGATTAATTATTTCTGCATCTTCAATAAATCCGAATAATCCTTTATTATTTACAAATTCATCATCAATAGTCAAACTGTCAATCAGCATACCATTACCATTATAGTTGGCAAAAAACCTGTCATCGTCGGTTCCAATAGGTTCCCAACCTGTTCCGCCACTCCAAAGCGTATCAGCTAAACTGATATTAGCTGTTTGAATAAAATAGATATCACTATAACTCTCTCCTAAAAACTTCTTCACATAATTTAAATCAGTTGCTGTAGCTATTTGATAGGGGTTATTCTCTTCTCCGGATCCTGGGAAATAAAGCATAGTGCGAGCTTTATTTGATGGTCCGGATTCAATATCATCTTCATAACCTATAGTAACATAGTATTCAAGATTAACTTGATATTCAACATCTTCATCAACATACTCTAAAATCGGATGTGCTACTGAGTCTATAACAGTTCCTTGCCTGTAGATAAAATACATATCAGGTTCTAAAGGTGGAATCTCCCATGTTAAAGTTACTTGTTCGACCCCGGCAACCGCCTTCAGATTATAAGCTCCGGGATAGTTTATATCTCTGGGTGTATTTTCCTGCCATTGAAAGTAAGGATAAGTACCATCCGATATTTCCCAAATATCATCGAAATCCCAATCTTCATAAGTTTCGTCTGATAGCATATCTTCTGTATCCGCGGCAAAATCTGCAGAGATACCATCTCCGCCAAAAGTTCTTCCGGAAGTTTCTACATTCCAAAAACTATTCTCAACATCTCCAGCGATAACCCAACCGGCAAAACCACCACTTTGTAACGTGTCGGGGCTGTCTACCCACCCGGTTGAATAGCAAAGTTCTACATAACCTTCTTCCGTTGCTTGATAGTCCAGATAAATCCTGCCCGCAAAACCACCGGCACTGTTGATACCACTAACTCTTCCGGTAGCATAACAGTTAGACATATTCGTCCCTACACTGAGGAAACCTACAAAACTTCCTACTATACCGTCGGTTTCACCGTAAGCTATTGCTTCCGCTGTTGAATAACAGTAATGGACTTCAGGATCAGGAGTGGCCAACCCGAAAGTAATGCCTATAAAGCCACCTACTCTGCTTTCTCCTCTGACTATTCCTCCTTCATGAAAACTATAGGTTACTGTACCTCCATCCATACGTCCTACAAGAGCTCCAACCCATTGCGCTCCGGTTATGTCGGCATCTATTACACCTACATCGGTAATCGTTGCATCCGCAATATAACCAAAAACACCGATCGCAAATGTTTCCGGACGGTTAATCGTTGGTCTGATTATTAAATTACCTCCCCCATCATAATGTCCTTCAAATGGAACTAGCTCAGTACCTATTGGTTCCCATCCTTCTCCTTCATTCCATGGTGCTACACCAAGATCGATATCTTCATCTTGTAAAAAATAGTCCTCAAGATAATAACGGACACTATCCAAATGAGTCGCTGTCGAAATTATCCAAGGATCATCTTCACTACCTTCGCCTCCTCCGAATTGCGCGGGCAATTCACCGGTAAATACTAACAAAACCATAACAACTAATGATAAATATAGATAGTTTCTATACTTATTAACCATAACAACCTCCATTTTTTGTTTGTAATAATACTGATTGATTTTTTGTTATACCAATAACTAACACTAAATAATTACACCTCTTACTTCTTACTCCTAAACTAAATAAACTTATTAATTCTTACCTGCAAAAAAATTTAATAATCACTACTTCGAATTAAAACTCCATTCCTAAAAAACTAATTCCAAGGTTTGCAACATCAATATTGTTGTCAATACTTATTTTCCCTTTTCTCTTGTCTGTTATTCATCACTTAAGAGTGTTTGATTAACTTTTAAAAAATTTTCTTAATGCTTCTACCTTCAATAATTACTTAATTATTTACCCTACTTACATTAACACATATTACATACTTGTAATCTAAAGTAATGTTTTCTGGAGTAGATAATAATGAAAACTAGTTGATTTATATTAAGCGCTAAACTCTTGGAAACTACAGTAATAACCTAAACTTCACAATAATTTGATCTTAAAAACTATATATATGATCTACTATAATCCAAATAATGTAGTTGACTAATCATCTTGGGCAATCACTCTCTTCTCAATGGAATAACCCTATCTGTATACAATCTTCTAAAATTCTATAATATTTGTAGTTAGAAGTTTTCATATCAAACTTTTATAACATAATCGATCTTTGCCCCGATGAAATAGTTATTGACATAAACCACCTATTTTCATAATTTGTCTGACTGAGTATTAAATTTGATACTATAATAGGAGAAATTATAATGTACATTTTCTTAATGGCAATACATGTGGTAATATCTATCGCATTAGTAATGGTAATATTAGCCCAATCAAGCAAAGGTGGTGCTCTCGATGGTCTAGTTGGCGGCACTGCAAGTACTATGTTAGGTTCTCATGGAGCTTCAGCATTTTTGAGTAAATGGACAAAAATAATTGGTGGTGTGTGGATAGTATCTTCACTATTTTTAGCTATTAATGTCCGCCAAATGACAGCTCCGCAAAGAGCCCGCGCTTTAGAAAGACTTAGAAGCAGCGAAGAAACCACTCAACAACCTGCTGATATGGAAACAGTGTTTCCAACAGAGGAACCTGCACCCGGAGAAGTTGAAGCCATGCCCGGCGAAACTCCACCTGCAGAACCGGTTGAAGTAGAAGTTCTTCCCGGGACACCAGGCGAAGAACCTGATCCTGAATAAACATTTACCCGGATGCCTCACACCAAGAGATATTTGTTAGTAGTCCAAAGATAAAACAATAGAAATTGCAGAAATGGTGGAATTGGCAGACACGCAAGACTAAGGATCTTGTGCCCTAAACTGGGTGTGCGGGTTCAAGTCCCGCTTTCTGCACCATTATTAAACCGCTATTTTGGTAGCGGTTTTTTTATATTCATGAATTGTATATATAAAAATTTAGTCGACTCACACTGTCATCTGAACAAAAGCATATTCTCTTCAGATAACTATAAGTCTTATATCCAAGAGGCTGTTGATAACGGTATGTCTGCCATAATATCAAGTGCTTTGACAAAAAGTGATTTTCAATTACATCTTGATAATAGACATTCTATTATCAGATTAACGGCAGGTATTCATCCTTATTATCAAGCTCAAGATATTTTTAGAGTTGAAGATATCCATCAATTAGCCAAAAATAAAATGATTTGGGGTATCGGGGAAATTGGTTTTGATAAACGGAATCCCGATCACACCTACCAATATAAAATTTTATATGAACAATTGGAAATAGCCAGAACTTACAATTTACCGGTCATATTCCATATTGTAGGCCGTTATAATGAATTATTTACTTTACTAAGAGATCATTTCCCTGATATTCGTGGTTATATTCATGGATTTCATGGATCTCTGCAATTAATGAAAATGCTCACTAAACTCAATATCGGCTTTTCCATAGGTACGCAAATAATTAATCAAAAAAATGCTAAACAAGTTCTTAAAGCAATATTTGATTATGGATATTACTATTTCGAAACAGATACTGTTTTCGATGAAGATATGTCCGGATTGGTTGAAATTACTAATAAGCTCATCGATACTATCAAATCAGCCAGTGAATTATCTTCTTTCTCAGTTAAAAAGCTAATTGATAAGCAATGGGAGAATTTCGTATCTTTATGAATAGTTTTGCCAGAACATCCATGCTTTACGGTTCCGACGCAATGGATGTTTTCCGGAAATCAACAATTGCAGTTTCAGGATTAGGTGGAGTAGGTTCAGCTGCAGTCGAATTATTAGCTAGAAGTGGTATCGGAACTATCATATTGAATGATTTTGATGTAATCAATGAGAGTGATATCAATCGTCAATTAACAGCTCTTACAGTTACCATAGGCAAAAAGAAGACAACCAGCTTAGCATCCAGACTAAAATTAATTAACCCGGATATCAATGTTATAATCAATGATGCTTTTTGCGATGAATCAAACCGGGAAGATATATTCAGAGATACGAACTTTATTGTTGATGCGGTTGATAGTCTTGGCCCTAAAGTCGGACTTATAGAGTTTGCTTACCTCAATAACTACAATATCATATCCTGCATGGGCGCCGGTAATAGAGTTGATCCTTCAAAAGTTGCTCTTGATGATATCAGTGCAGCTAACGGGTGTCCTTTACTAAAGAGAGTAAAAAAATACCTGCGCAAAAGAAGCATAGTTGAGGGTATTCCTGTCGTTTATTCTTCCGAATTGCCATTGATTCCGAAAGAAATACCCATAAAAAAATGTTTTAGAGGTCGTAACAGAGGCACTATTGGTTCAGTTTCTTACTTACCGATTGTCTTTGCCGGGTGGGCAACTTACTATGTTCTCAAGAAATTAGCAACTCCAAATAATACTCAATAAACTTTGAGAATCTATTAAAAGGATTAAAAATATTAGTAACCAAATTCTTTTAAGGCATTCTTCTTTTTGCGCCAATCTTGTTTGATTTTTACCCATAGCTCCAATTTAACCCTCTTTTTCAAAAATTTGTAAAGTTCACGCTCGGATTGTTCTGTTATACTACGGATTTTTTTCCCTTTCTCGCCAATAAATATTATTTTCTGAGTTCTCCTTTCAAACCACACATTCGCCAATATTTCAATTTTATTATCCAACTCGATAAACTTTTCAACTGTTACTGTACTACTGTAAGGAACTTCATCTCGAAAACTAAGAAATATCTGCTCTCTGATTATTTCCTGAGCAAAAAATCTGACTGGCATATCGGATAGATCATCTAAAGGATAATAGGGACGCGATTGAGGAAGGTATCTACTAATACTCTCGATTAAAACTGACATATTCTCGTCTTTTACAGCTGATATACACGCTATTTCGCTAAAACCTATATCGGTTAATTGACTGACTATGTTATCTTTAATATCATCTGACATCAGATCTATTTTATTTAATATTGCAAATTTGTTCACTCTTTTTTCTTTCTTTATGATTTCACATAACTGTTTATCATAGTCAGTTGGAAACTTATGGTCCGTTATGAAGATTAGTAAATCAGAATCATTAATCCCTTCTTCAATGGATTTCATCATTTGTTTTTGCAATTCATAACGAGGTTTTAAATATCCGGGGGTATCGATAAAAACAATCTGTCTTTCTTTATCGGTATAAATTCCTTTCACACGATGTCTTGTCGTTTGGGGCTTAGGGGATACAATAGAAAGTTTTTCGCCGATCAACCGATTTAGTAGAGTTGATTTACCAACATTAGGTTTACCGATTATTGTTGCAAATCCACTCCGGTAATTTTCAGGTATTAGCATTTTTATCTCCCATTTTTTTTATTGTCTTTAATTCTAAACAACCTAAATAGCATCCTTTCGATAATTAAACTATCTTCCAAATTAGTTGATTTTATCTCCGTATCTGCTTCTAATAGCAAACTGAAAATCTCAGAAATATGCTGTAAAGAATAATGTCGTGCAAAGTTAAGGTATTTTTTTCTGAAAAATGAGTGTATATCACTCAGATGATTTGATATAATAATATAATCAGAATGACCTTGCTTTTGTAAATAACTAATGCGCCACATTTGACAAAAGAATCTGGTTAACATAGTAATAATGAAAATCGGAGCCTCGTTATTATTCATTAGATTCTCCATTATTAAGAAACTTTGCCGTTCGTTCTTTTCACCTATGTTATCAATAAAATCAAATATATTGTTAATTTTCGAATCGCCAGTACATACTTGGACATCGGAAACAGTGATTTTTGTGGAATCCTTGCAGTATAGTACTAATTTTTCTAACTCATTGGTTGCATAGTTATAATTAAGATCTAATTTATTAACAAATAACAAAGCTGCTTGATAGTCTAAAGTTTTCCCTGAAGATCTAACTTCCTGATTAAGCCAAGGTATCATATCTTCCGGTTTGTACGGACTCTTACATTGTACTACCCGACCATTATTAAGAATTAGTTTGGATAGTTTAAGGCGACTATCAAAAGTTTCAGAAACTATAACTAATATGTTATCAATATTATTCTTAATAAATTCTTCTATTATTTTTTGCTGGTCAGTAGTTTTAAGTTTATCAAACTTATTGATAAAAATCACCTTATGCTCTGCGATAAATGGTTTTGTAGAGATTACATCTATCGTATCTGCAACAGACATATCGTTACCATATAGAGATATGTAGTCAAACTCTCTTTTATCTGGCGAAATTGCTCTATCAATAATTGTCTTGGCAGCTTTTTGTTTAAGATAGTCGTCTGATCCGTAGATATAATATAGATTAGTCAGTTTTTGGGATAAGAATTTTGTTATGAATTCATGACATAACATTATTTTCGATTCTTGTTTCGCCATCGTCCTATACCTTATTATTAAGCTTAATTAAGTGACTTATCCTTTCTCAATCAAATCTGAGTCGGAATAATCTGCAAAACTCAGTTCAATACCCTAAACTTATCATGATGATACTAAAAGTTGCTATTGCCCAGCAATAGAAAGAAATGTAGCGTAATTTCCTTTTCTTTATTAGATTTAAGAGAAACGAAATTACTAAATACCCGGAAATAAAAGCAGCAGCAGTTCCCAAAAAATATCCTAAATATAATGAGTTATCTACACTTGTGATCCGGCGAATATCTAATAATGCAGCTCCCAATATTGCTGGAATTGAAAGTAAAAAAGAAAATCTTGCGGCTTGATCTCTTTTAATACCAACAGCTAAGGAAGCAGTGATTGTTGACCCCGAGCGGGATATTCCCGGTAATAATGCAAATGACTGACTAATTCCAATAATTACAATTCTCCAAATCTTGCTCTTTGAAACCTCTATTTTTTTGTCTTTAATAAAGTCTGCTGTAAAAATTATACATCCGGTTATCATTATCATAATAGCAGAGAAAAGAGGTTCATAAAAAATTGCTTCAATAAATCCTTTAACAGACAAACCGATAACTCCGGTTACCACAGTCCCGATGATTAATAATAACATTATTCTCCGGTTAGCTATATGTTCTTCTGATCTATCGTTGAATTTCCACAGAGATATCAATAAACTCTTAATATCTTTACGAAAGTATAATATTACGGCTAATACTGTTCCTACGTGTAACATAACATCAAAAGTAATATCTTGTATGTCAAAATTTAAAAAGTAATTAGAAAGCACTAAGTGACCTGAACTACTAACAGGAATGAATTCTGTTAATCCTTGCACGATTCCCAATAATATTGATTTAAGGGTAAATAACATGTATGTCCTCTTTTATCTTTATTAATAGAAAATTAAAAAATCGAGAAACAGGTATTATCGGTCAATTCCCTGATTATCAGCTTACAATATCTCAGGCAAATCAGTGATGAATAATTGAGATACCGGAACAAGCTCAAACCCTAACTTTTTTGCTTCTTCTATAAACCTGTTTAGCATTGTTAATCTCTGTCTATCAAAACAATGGGTTATTACTACGACTTGATCTTTTGTATGTTTCATACTCTTCAATTCCTCTATCTTGGACATAAAAGTTTCTTCCGAAGAATCCGGAACATCAAGGAACATATCCCGACTCACTGACGGTAAAACCATTTTTTGGGCCATTTCATATCCTACACTCATATTAGTCGTTTTGCTATCTGCAAAATACAAGTTATGTTGTTTGAGAAACTTGAGAACTATATCCATAACTCTACTATCTGTAGTAGCTAAACTTCCCATATGATTATTAGCTCCTGATATTTTTGGAAGGTTACGTAGATAGCCTTGCATAATCCTGTTTATTTCTTTCTCCGTATGTTCTACTAATATCGGATTTATTCCGGGATCAGCTCTCGGATAGCCAATAGGCTCCATAGGCATATGAAGCATAACCTCCCTACCTGTTTCTACAGCCCGATCCATAACTTCACGAGAATATCTCAAATGAGGTAAGATTGCAAAAGTCACGTTGATATCTGTTGCTAAGAACTCATCAAGCAAATCTCCGGCGTACTCACCAAAATCATCTACTATAATGGCTAATTGGGGGAATTTTTGCGGATAATTACCGCTTCTGGCATAAGATAATCTGACAATATATTCTTTTTCATTATCCGGAGTTAAAACAGTTAGTACATGAGAAGATCCTCTCGAGACTTCTTCACCTTTTAATATTGTGCCACCCGCTAACTCTATATGACCGGTGACGATCATATTGGCAAAATTGAGATCAAGCCTTGCTCTATCAATTTGCAGATTGTAATGTATTTGTCCGTCTTGAAACCGTTTTGTTAGTAAATGTGAAGGAACTCCCAATTGTTCTGCCGTATGCTTTATTGCTGATTCAATATCATCAGTAGGATCAGGTTCTTCAGAGCGAACTTCTTCAGTAATCATTGGTACAACTATCTCTGACTCTGTTCTTCTTACATGATTAATCACTGTTACAATGATTATGATAATTACGATCATCATGATAAGTAAAAAACCAATCGATGGGGATCTGTTGTTTCTCTTTTTCCTCTTTACTGATCGGTTCTTCGAAGTATTTGTCCTCTTAGAAGTTAATTTTTTGGGCATTATCACTTTACCTCTTTCTATTAATATGATTACGACTAAAAGAATGAAGTTGGGCTTATACGTCAAGTAATATGTACAATATATCTCTACTCATTATTAAACCTCATAAAGGTATGCTTTTTATTATCTCTTGTTTTCAACTTGAAAAATAGAAAAACTTTCATAGAAATATTGACAACTAACGATTTACTGTCATTTTCAGTTTTTTCGCTCTTTCCCCATAATCATTCTCTTCTTCATTCACACTCACTATTTCCACGATACTCAACTTTGAATATTGAACGCTTCTACATCATCTTTTTCCGATGTACTCTACTATAATCTATGAATTATATTTATAATTCTACTTTTCATAGTTTGTCACTTATACAATATATTATTGACTAATTACCTCGTTTCTACGATTTTGTCAGTTGTTGATGCACATCGCCTCTTATGGGAAATAATACTGGAGCTTTGATGGAAAGTTTTAACAAACAGATCATAGTAGTATTGATCATCATGATAACAGTTTTATCAGGCTTTACTTTTATCTCCTGCCAACGCCGTACTGGTGGGGATATGTTTGAAGAAGGTTACGAAGAATCAAGAGCTAACCAATCCGGTAAACAAAGTCCAAGCCCGAGATTCTTCTGGAGAAGCCAATATTATTATATAATAGTAATTCCTCTTGCCTTCTATATTGGGATACTATGGAAGAAACACGGAAATAATTTTTGGATGGGTTTTTTCGTGAGTTTAATACTTTCTCCGATTTTTGCAATCATTATCCTCTACTTTTTAGGTATGAAAAGTCAAAAAGAGTTAGCTCAAGAGAAGGCTTATGAAACAATGGATAAGTACGGGTACAAACTTACAATAAATAATTACAAAACTGCGTATACGGAGAACAGGCAAGATATCATCCGGCATGAGACTAATATGGTTTCAGTAAAGGGTGGAAAATTCAGGATCGGTGAGAACAATCAGCAAGAAGAATCCCCACAAACTGCTGAGGGAATGATTATCGACGATTTCTTTCTCAGCAAAAACCTCGTAACACAGAGATTATGGAGAGAAGTTATGGGGGATTTCCCGTCAGCGTTTAGAGGTGACGATTTACCGGTTGAGTCGGTCGATTGGTATAACGTGATTGTGTTTTGTAACAAATTGAGTGAAATTGAAGGGCTCACCTGTGCTTATAAGATTAATAAAGAACAGTATGATGACGCATTAGGCTTTAACAACCAAAAGATTACCGTTACGATGGGAAAAGATGCTTTAGGGTATAGATTACCAACAGAAGCAGAGTGGGAATATGCTGCAAGCGGGGGACAAAAAAGAACGAAATCAATGTACGCCGGAAGCGACCTCTTGGATGAAGTAGCCTGGTACCAAAGTAATTCCGGCGGTAAAACTATGCCTGTAAGAATGAAAAAACCAAACGAGTTAGGTTTTTATGATATGTCCGGTAACGTTTGGGAATGGTGTTGGGACTGGTATGAGGAGCAGAATAGTAGCACGGACAATACAACAATAGCCAAAGGGAAGGTTTTGCGCGGAGGTAGTTGGATATACGGACCTATTCGCTGTCGTGTTAATCATCGGTTCTTTAGAGTAGCAACCGGTCGTTATAAGGATGTTGGTTTTCGCATAGCTCGAAACATTAAAGAGAGTTAAGGATGATGTGTGATACGAATGCTTGCCGGCTATTTTTTACTTTTTACATATCGTTGTTAGGTCAGTACCTGATATATTTATGATATGAAATATTAAGTGACTATGATAGCTATATCTTCAGTAGTGACAGAAATCTTCTCTCTAATCAATTGTTCATTGATCGTGAGGGGCTTCAGTCTCTTTCTTATTATCATTCTAATACTATTAAATACAATGTTTATAATAGGTCCATTTTTTTTTAGAGCATATATAAGAGCTTTGAAAAGGTTACTTGTTTTATGCAAGAAAGATGAAAATGCCCTGACAGAAGAAAAGCTAATGCTCGAAATGGGTCAAAGCTATCTTAATGCAGGTAAGATCGAACAAGCTCTGGATTATTACTTCCAGTATTTACGTAAGACTCCCAATGATGCAATGATATGTTTTAGAGTCGCCAAGCTACTCAGCTCCGAACAACCGGGAAAGGCTATGATTTACCTTAGACGGGCTGCTTTATTGGGAAATCATGAAGCTCAGCAACAACTAAATTCTATAATTGAAAAAGACAATATTGCATTAAACAAAAATAAAGATTCTCATGGGACAAGATAACTCCTTTGTAATACGTCTGCTGGATAGTCTATGTGGGTGAGTTTTTTTAATTTATTTTTCATGTATTACTTGATATCTTGTCCATATATGGCCAGTTGTTTTAACTTGTATAGTAACGAGTTTTAAAAATGTAAGAGATTCACCGGATTTTAAATCGCTTGAATCAAATAATGTTGGGGTATCTACACCTCCAACCAAGTAAGGGGAAGATACAATATTGATTTCATCAAGTAATCCCAATCTTAACAATGCACCTGCTAATTTGCCACCGGCAGATGTCCTTAAACATGTAATCCCAAGTTTGGATTTGAGTTTTCCCATTATTATTTTTAAATCCACTTGCTTCTCCCCTGCAATCAAATATGGGATTTTCTTGGCTTGAAGAAATGATAAATATTCAGCAGGGACACTATATGATACGGAATGCAACATGTACCATCCACGAGGATTCCCACCCTGCCATCCACTTCTTAATCTACCTTGTCCATCAACTGCAAGCAACCATCCTAAGTGACTTTGACTGTTTATAACTTCTTCTGGCAAGAAATCTTGGTAAACCGACTTTGGATCGCCATCGTATGGTGGAAGTTGTTTTAATGCTTGTCCTATCTTTACTAAAGAATTACTGCCTAACATATCTACTTGAGGTTTATAAATTGATCTCAATTTTTTCTCGACCTCTTCATAAATTACCCCACCTGCTTTATCTTCTACCAGAGCTCTAGTATCAGCCATTTCCTCCCACATTGTAAGATTAGATCCTTTGGAAATTCTACCATCTGCGGAAGCTGATACAGTTAAATAAATATATGGTCGGCCTGATAATTTGTTCTGATTTTCATTTATTAAAGCTTTCAAAATAGAGCATCTCCTCTTGTAGGGCGAATATCTTTCGCCCGTTTCTTGAGTTCATTCTTCTCTCGGGCGAATGATAATCGCCCTCAATTGCCTTTATGATCGTCATATATCAGACAACATAATCAACCGGATACAGGTGGCAAGAAATTTCAAAGAACTCTTCTTACCGCTACTATGGTAGATAGACTTACACATATAGCATACATTATCAATATAACAGTATAACTGTGGCTCATACCGACTTAAAGAAGCAATGAATGACTCAAAATTATTGACATATTACTGGATCATTTTCCACTGAAATACTTTTGAAGTAATAAATACTAAAGAGAGGACGCAATGAAGAAAACGATGATATATCTATGTGCTATAATAGTTGTTTTTAGCTTACCAACTGTAATGCGCGGATTAACAGCCGAAGAAGTCATAGAGAATATGCTTACAGCTTATGAAAAACAGATGTACAACATTGAAGATGTGAAAATAACAACTGATTTTGATATTAAGCATATGAAAAGGACTGTAATAGACGGTGAAATAGTTTATATGATCCGAACTGAGATTGGTGTTGGGCCTGTTGATAAAATTATAACTATCTGGGACGGAGAATATCAATGGTTTGCCGGTCCGGACGGAAAAGTTGAAAAACAAAAAGAAAAATTCGACCGTGGAGAAGTTGTTCATCAATTATTGAATACAGAAGCTGAATATGTCGGTAAAGCTGATCTTGACGGCTATGAGACACATATATTGAACGTTAAAGGTCTTGATATGCAAGAAGCAGATAAAAACTATGGGAGGATGGACGGAGATGTGTGGATTGATGCTAATGACTGGGTTCCCAGAAAGTTAGAGCTAATAATACCTGTTGAAGACAGTGAAGATGAAGATAAACACGATTCATTAACTGTTCTGATGGAAGACTACCGTAATTACGAAGGTATGC
The DNA here is from genome assembly GCA_003564155.1 of Candidatus Cloacimonadota bacterium. Lineage (GTDB taxonomy): Bacteria > Cloacimonadota > Cloacimonadia > Cloacimonadales > PWNZ01 > PWOA01. The sequence continues at coordinate 3,611 of PWOA01000076.1, read as the reverse complement.
TTGTTCCTCTTATTACAAAAATGATTACTTATCCCAATATAACACCTGACAAACAGCAAGAGATGAGAGAAAAACTCGATGAAATGGAAAGAGAATTTGAACAAATGCCTCAAGAGCAAAGAGAACTGTTCGATTCAGGAGGTATGTGGGAAACGCATATCAATATGATGAGAGAAGCGCTTGAAACAGGTGAGTATATTATGGCCATAGAGGTGCTGGATGTTCAGGTTAATACCGGTCTTTCCGACGATATGTTTGATGGGGAGCTTTTAGGTAAATAGGAGTTATTCTGAATTTTTATTGTGATTCTTCACAATCTTAGTTCATTCAATTGGTTAATGTGGACAGGAGTTGTGTCCTATCCGTACAACTGAACGCTATACATTTAAGGAGAATAGAAGTATGAGAAAGATGACAGACAAATCAATCAGGGGAATTTCCGGATTATTATTGCTTGTTTTTGCCTTTATGGGGATGATAATTAGCGGATGCTCAAAAAGTTCGCTAGAAGAGCCTCCCGAATGGGAATGGTTAGTAAGCACTGAAGGAAATGAGACAGATTTTGCCCGCGGCATAGCAGTAGATAATGAGGGTAACATTTACATAACGGGAGCTGTTAGTGAAACAGCAGTATTTGGTGAGATCCAGATAGAAAGTAAATGGGAGCAAGATGCTTTTATCGCTAAGATGAACAGTAATAGAGAATGGCTCTGGGTAAGGCAGGTTCCCGGATTAGAGAGCAGTACGGGGTCAAGAATTGCTGTAGATAGTGCGGGTAATTGTTATATAACTGGTCAGTTTAGGGGAGCAGTTGATTTTGGTGGTAAGCAATATGATGCCGGTGATACTGACCGGATGTTTGTTGCTAAACTGAGTATTGATGGTGATTGGTTATGGGTGAATACACCAAATGCCACCGAATCAACCCGTGGTTCGTTAATCAAAATCAATAAAGAAGATAATATTGTCGTTTCAGGTAGTTTTCAAGGCAAGCTGGAATTAGGTGATAAACAGTTAGATAGCGGCGATGCACAAGGTGCATTTATAGCTAAGTTAAGCAGCACCGGTGAGTGGCTTGATGTTCTCGGCATTGAATCTTCGGGTAGTGTGAATATTTTCGGAATTGATTTTGATGCCCAGGGTAACAGTTACATCACGGGAATGTTTAGCGGAATCATTACGCAAGAAGATGTTAAACTGGATAGTCAAGGGGTATCAGATATTCTTGCAGCCAAACTCAATAACCGGAATGAGTGGGTTTGGGCTGTGAGTGCCGGAGTTACCGGTGATGGTATGGGTAGGGGAATTACCGTTGATAAATCAGGAAACAGCTATATAACAGGCAATTTTAGAGAGAGCGGAAGCTTTGGAGGTCATACGTTGACCGTTAAAGAATCAAATGACATATTTGTTGCAAAATTGAATAGTGATGGAGAATGGCTCTGGGCCAGACGAGCCGGTGGTACTTTAACAGGACAGGGTAATGGGATATTTCTCGATCAAAATGAAGAACACATCTATCTTGGTGGGTCATATTCTACTTCGTCAAGTATTCCCAAAATGCTGATTAAACAGCTTTTGAAGATTAATCTGGTAAAGGTTGATTTCGGTCATATAAAACTTCCCGGATCTTCCAGGAATAAAGCTTTTGTTGCCAAATTAGACACTAACGGCAACTGGTTGTGGGTTACTCCGACTGAAGAGGGAGAGAATATCGAAGTATTTCTATGGGATTGTGCTATTGATAAATCTGAAAATATCTATCTGACCGGCGGCAGTCTTGTCGATAATACCGTGATTACACCTGAAGGAGTTTCCGGCGTTTCTTACTGGGATATCTTTGTCGCAAAAATCAATGCCGTCGGTAAAACAGTTAATTAACAGGTGAGGTTTAAGATGAAAAAATTGTTTGTTATCATTCCCACTATTATCGGTATATTAGCCCTGCTGTTTATAGTTTTAATGCTGACGGTTTACCCCGGAAGGAAGAAAGAAGGTTTTCGTTTGTTAAGCTATGAATTAGGAGAAGGCACCAGACCGGGAGAGATGGTCTATGTTGAAGGGGGAGAGCTGATACCCGGTATTGTGTCTCCATCATTTTATGTCGGCATTAATCTGGTTACTCAAGAAGAATACACTAAAGTGATGGGCAACAATCCTTCCGCTTTCAGTAGAGAAGGTGTACCTGTCCGTCCGCATCTGCCTGTCGAGAATGTTACTTGGTATAATGTCATAGAATACTGTAACCGCTTGAGTATAAACCATAATTACGATCCCTGTTACAGTTATGTGGATGAAAATCAAGATTACGGCACGAACCCCGACAATTGGCCCCAGAATTGGAACAAATCATGGGAGACACACGAATATTTCCGGTTTAATACAGAGAAAAACGGTTTTCGCTTGCCTGACCGCATTGAATGGGAATATGCTGCCCGAGGCGGAATACCTGCTAAACAAGCAGGGACATTCAACAATAGATATGCCGGAACGGACAATCTCACGGATTTACCTGATTATGCCTGGTTTAAGGACAATTCGGGTAACAGGACCCACACTGTCGGCACAAGACTTCCCAATGAACTCGGAATCTATGATATGAACGGCAACGTTTGGGAATATGGTTATTTTAAGCGTATTACCCCCAGCCCTGAGACCCGGGGTGGAGCATATTGTTATAGCCACGAATACTGTGAATTAAAGCATAAAAGTGTTACCGATATTAGTAGAGGTGATTCTTTTACCGGTTTTCGTGTTTTCAGAACAGTCGTCAATCAAACAAAATGATAAGGTGGATCCAATGAACAGCCCCTGTGGTTATTACTGTAAAGAATGTCCCCATTTCAAAGATACTTGCGAAGGTTGCCGGACAATAAAAGGGAAACCTTTCTGGATAAAGTATTACGACAACAAACCTTGTCCGATATATTCCTGTGCAGAGCAAAAGAACTTAGAACATTGCGGTTTGTGCAGTCAAATCCCCTGTCGCATCTGGATGGAACTGAAAGACCCCTCCTATTCCGAAGAAGACCATCAAGTGATGATAAAGAAAAGAGTTCAAAGACTGAAAGAACAGCTGTAAAACTTCCGGAAGAAACTTTCCCGCAATTTCAGACGATTACAGAAACTGCCCTGATTTACGAAACATTTGCACACTGTCTTAACAAACTGCTGCATCTCTGATTTTGCTTAATAGTTCCTAATCTCTTATATACTTTCAAGTGAGTTATCAGGGATAATGTCCGGATTTTTATGTTTTCAGAATCCATTACTGCCTACAACATACCAATCAACTTCTTCGCTTAGCTATTATTAAAAATCTTTGATTGGCAGGCAAATATAAATCGTAGAACATATCTATTACTACTTCCTCACTTTCAATACAAGAACCATGTATTCTTTACTGATTGTGTAATAGTAATTATTATGGTTAATTAACTTAGATATTTCAAATCTTTATTATTCTGAGACGTTATCACCATTATTAGGGAGCTTTTGAGCATTGCAGGAGTAATTAACTACTCCAAACGTCTTCTCCCGATGTGTTGCTTACCATTTGTATCTTGACCATAGTGGTATTTTCCCCAAATATGGTACAAGATAATCTTTGC
>PWOA01000012.1 GCA_003564155.1 Candidatus Cloacimonadota bacterium | reverse complement strand
TGACTGCATGTAAATCCCACTTTTCGAACACTTCTTTTACTTTGTCAAAATTATCAGGACGAACTATCATAAGCATCCTCTCCTGTGATTCGGAGAGCATAATTTCGTAACTGTTCATATTACTTTCTCGTTGAGGGACAAGAGCCACATCAAGTTCTATACCGGTACCGGCTTTTCCGGCCATTTCGCTTGATGAACAGGTTAGACCGGCAGCACCCATATCCTGAATTCCTACTAAAAGTTCTTTTTCTATAACCTCAAGAGTTGCTTCTAGAAGAAGTTTTTCCATAAAAGGATCGCCTACCTGAACTGCTGTTCGGTTGTCTTCCGATTCCTCGGTTAGCTCTACAGATGCAAAAGTAGCGCCGTGAATTCCATCACGTCCCGTATCGGCGCCAACATATACAACGTAATTTCCGACACCTTCGGCGCTGGCTTTTATAAGATGTTTATGTTTTACAAGACCGACAGCCATTGCATTTACTAAAGGATTTCCTGCATAACTGTTTTCAAAATATACCTCTCCGCCTATTGTCGGTACACCGAAACAATTACCATAATCAGCGATACCGGAAACAACATTTTTCAATAAATATCCGTTAGTGTTGGGATTACCGAATCTTAAGGAATCTAAAACGGCTATTGGCCGTGCTCCCATAGTGAAGATGTCCCTTAATATTCCCCCTACTCCGGTAGCTGCTCCATGATAAGGCTCTAAGGCGGACGGATGATTATGGCTTTCTATTTTAAAAGATATCCCTAAGCCATTACCTATATCAACTACACCGGCATTTTCTTCTCCGGTTTTAGTCAACAGATGTTCCCCTTCGCGGGGAAGTGTTTTTAAATACTTGATGGAATTCTTATAACTGGCATGTTCTGACCACATAACTGATATTATGCCTAATTCTGTGTATCTGGGTTCTCTTCCGAGTTTGTTTAATACAACTTGATACTCTTTATCGGTTAAACCGTGTTCTTTGATAATTTCAGGTGTAATCTTCCATTCTTTCATTGTTTATTTATCCTCAATATTTTTCATTATTTTGAGTTTGCCGGGTTGTTTAGATTGACTATGTTTGCTATTAGCTTTAACTATAAATCGCTAATAATCCTTTAATAATAGCGGTTCGTAGTTTAGATTAATGCGAACAATGGTTTTATAATTATAAAACCATTGTAGACAAAGATTACTTACTACATTTATGGAGTGTGCGATAATTTGTGGCTGCGGGTATAAATAATCAATCTTGTAATTTGTGTTTTAATTTTTGTGCTAAAATATCTATGTATTTCTTTATGAGATCGTAAATATTGCGATACATGGTTAAGTCTCGAGTGAAAGGATCGGATATATCTTCATAAGCATCACAATATTCAGCCAGAGTATATATTTTATGCTTCATCATCGGAAACATATTGAGTAATATAGTTTTATGAAGTGGTTCCATGGCAAGGGTTAACCAAGAATTATCCATAATGTCCTTGGTGATTTGCTGAGACTGATGTGAGGGAAGTTCAATATTATCATTTTTTAATAAGCGCTTGGAATTTGTGGAAATCGAGTAACCAGAAGCAAAAACTCCTGCCGAGGCAGTTCTGAACGGTAACTCTTTTTTATTAAAAAGATCTCTGGCATAATATTCTGCCATAGGACTGCGACATATGTTTCCTGTACAAATGAACAATATGAGCGGTTTTTCGTAAGATTTTTTTATGTCAACAAAAGGGATCGATCCTTTACGGTAACATTTAAGCTTATCATTGTCAAAACCAACAATACTGGAACATTTAGGCTCATGATTTTTGTCTTTGAGAATATTTTTGTTTACTATGCCGAAGTCGAACCAATCTAAAGCCATTATTATATCCGGATTTTGTAATGGTGTTTCATCTGCAATGTTGATACTCGTACTAATAATTGGTCGTCCCAACAACCTGATGAATTTTCTTAATAAGCTGTCATCAGGACATCTTACTGCTATTGTATCATTTTGAACTAAATGTGAGTATTTGCTGTAATCCCTACTGTTACTATCAATATTGAAACAAATAGTTAAGTTGCCAGGCCAATATTGTTCCATTAACATTTTTTGGCGGGGCAACATTTGGATATCAATATAAGGATCGTCTTGCAGATTTTGGTTATTGTCTAATAAATCGGGGACGAGCAGGATAAAGCTTTTGTTATCGGTACGTCTTTTAAGACGGTTAATCTTTTCAAGAGCTTGGCGATTGTCCGCTAGACAACCAATACCATACATATTACCGGTATGGTGTAAGAATACAAAATCTTCACCACGCTCCTTAATTAAACTGGCAACCCTGTCATTATCAATTTCATTATACATTTTCATCAGATTATACCGGAAATCCTTTAATTTCGTATTAAAAAAATATCAGACCAATAAAGCCTCGACCATATAGTAAATAAAGGGTTATTATGTCAAGTTATTGTATATCATACCAACAAACTATTTTATTTTTATCCGGCGTTAATAATATTTATCAGTATACCGGTATATCATTATATGGCGCATTATTCTAACAAGTTAGAATCATAAAACCGCAAAAAACTATTCAAGGTAATTAAGAGGATCTACAGGTTTATTATGACGTCTTAACTCAAAATGCAATAAATAATAATCTTCATTAGACTTCTTCGATAGGAGTGCGATAGGCTCGCCTAATTCCACGATATCTCCTTTAGTTACCATAAGTGAGCTATTATTAGCATAAAGAGAATAGTAGCCGTTTCTATGGTCAATGATAACCATCCGGCCGTAGTTCCGAAAAGCCTCTGCAAAGACTACAATACCGAAATCTATAGCACAAACCGTAGCATCATCTAACTATTTTATGTCTATACCATTATTTTTTATAATAAAATTGTAAGTTTCGTCTCTCATATCACCAAAATAATTCTTTATCTGACCATTAACTGGCCATATTAATCTCTCTTCGGTAAATCTATAAGTTAGAGTATTAGCATTAGATTGAAGATCGGCAATCAATGTCTCTAAGGCAAGCCTGTTTCTTTCTAAGTTGTTAATTTTTTCTAAGTAGTTTAATTCTTCTTGGGACAGAGAGGTGATGATAGAAGTTAAATATTCTATTTCTTCCTTTATAGTTCCGCTTTTATTATGTTCATTTTGCCGGAGCGATATAATACTTGTTCTCTGTTCTTTGTTATCATTTAAGTATTGTTGAGTGTCTGACAACAACTCTTTATTTTCCATCAAAGTATGAAGAGTCTGTTTCATGAGTAACGGGAAGAAGTTCTCCGCTATAATTCTGCCGGGATAAGAATGATTTGCGTATCTATCTACCAAAAATTGTTTGAATTGTTCTTGCATTAATATACCTGTGAAGCTTTTATTCTTTTTAAAAGTTTCAATATTATGTTCCGTACGGATAATATCTTTTATAAGTTCGTGTTCTTCTTGAGTCAGTTGATCAATTCTTAACAAGCATCTATCCAATTCAACTTGAGACGAGTTTTTTTGTTTACTTATTAATCCTTTTTGGTTTTGAGTTTCGTTGAGTTCTTTCCGTTTCGCGTCGATCTGTTGTTGTACATAATCTAATCTTTTAATCTGAAGATCTAAACTACTGGCAGCTTCCAGAATCAGAAAGCTAACCAATAAAGACACCAAAGATAATATTTTCATGATAATTTTACTAAAGAGATTAGGTAATAAAAAAAATCAATAAGTTAATCGTATGTTTAAAACAAAATAATTGATCAAAGCAAAAGTATATACTTCATCAACATCCGAGCCACACTCTAAAATTCTATATCCTCCTCTGAAAGAAAGGTTGTCATTATACTTATAATCCAGAGCTAGTAAAACATCGGCAGCTCTGCCATAAGGTGAAAAGAGAGCATCTCCATCCATAATAATATCTAGACCGGGAGTTATAGTATGAGAAAGCAAAAAGTTGATTATGGGAACGAAGCCGGTATTAGTTTTAGTTGAAGATGTTAGCGGTGATTCTAATGATATTTCGGCATCTCTTATTTTTGCCGTAACTCCAATTGCTTTATACAGTTTCTCCTGATTTTCAAAATAGTACCGGTATTGCAGCCGGTATGAATCAAAACGGTATAATCCCTTAATTTTGTCACCACTGCTAAATACTTTTCCTTCAAATGTGACGTCATTATCGAATGTCCCGGCGGGTTTTATAGTCAAAGGAGCATAGACTAATGACAATCGATGATTCTGACTTATATAATAATGCAAGTTAAATCTGTAAGTAAAGACATTATCTGAAGAGAGATCATCAACAAAAGAAAATTTAGTGCTTTCACCCTTTCCTGGAATCCGCACGTCATTGTAGCCGGTGTTAGCAATACCGGTCTCTATATCGAATTGTAACTGGGCATAACAAAAAGTAAAACTAATTAATAAAATAACAATCGATAATGTAATCTTCATTATATACCTCTTTTTTAAGTTTAAACGTAACTATTCCCAAATATAAGTCAACAAAAAAATCAAATTAAGAAAAAATAAGTGAACTCCTTGATTAATAAAAGAGCAAGTATTTACTTGCTCTTTTATTAATGATTGATGTATAACTATCAATACAGATAATTAAGCGATAATTATAGCATGGTTCACAAATATTATTTCATTAAGATCATCTTCTTCATTTCCCGATATTCTTCACCGGCTTTCAAAATATATAAATAAACTCCCGAAGACATACTCTCATTGTGACTATTATTGCCATTCCAATATACGGTATGGTTCCTGCCTGCAGTAAATTCTTGGTCTGTGACTAAATTATTGATCAACTGTCCTTTAGTATTATAGATATTTATAGTAACTTTCATATCTTCTTCAAGAGAGAAACTGATATTGGTACCCGGATTAAAAGGATTAGGGTATGCTCCTATAAGTTCAGTTATTAAAAGCATATCTACCGTTGAACCTGATTCACCTTCATCTTCGATAAATACAAAGATAGGTCCATGAAATTCATTAGTCAGATCCAAATCATTTGATTGGAGCCAATAATAGTAGAATTGTCCCGGCTTTACGTTCTCGTCAATATAAGAATAATCCCGCGCTAAGGATTCATTGTAAGCTGGAATGATAGAAAAGTTATTCTTTACGGCATCTGCCAGATCATCATTCTCGCTACGATATATGTTGTAGCCAAGCATATTGGTCTCTGTCTCTGATGTCCATTCAAGTTCAACAAACATATCTGCTGTAATTGCCACTGTAAATGATGATAGCTCAACAGGAAGGGTTTGACCTCCTTCGTTACCGTCATCTCCGGCGAATTCTATTTCGTTTGTTGCGGAGCGTGTTTCTATAATATCTAATGAACTTAGCAGAACTTGATACGTAAATTCCGGTCTTTCACCTTTTACGGTATCCCTAGCGAAACCGGGTACCTTTTTCCAGTTACCACCTGCATAGCGGTACCATAGCTGGTTAGGCTTATTGGGCATCTGAATCTCAAAATGAGCGTTTCCCTCAAGATTAGTTAAAGGAAATGGTGTTTGACTGCCTGATTCTGTTGCTAAAACAAATACGCTAAATTTGCCATAGCCTCCGAGAACACCCAGGTTAGAAAAACCACTAAT
>PWOA01000067.1 GCA_003564155.1 Candidatus Cloacimonadota bacterium | reverse complement strand
ATAAACCATTGCCTGAAAATGGTTTCAGCCAATTTTTCAAGGGTAGCGTTTTGGCGGTGAAGCAGGTCAATTTTATCATCTAAACTGCTGAGAACAGATGCTATGGCTTTTTGCTCAGGGACTGAAGGCAACGACATTATCAAAGCTTCAATATCACAAGGTTTTAGAGAAGGATATGTAGAAGTAGATGCTTCAGCAATGTTATGCAGATATTCAACTATATTCCTTTGCGTCAGATAGTAATATAGATACTGTGGGTAAATCTCATCCTGATTACACGTAATGACAACAAATCCTGTTGATACAACCATATTAACTGGTGGCTCCTTTATTAATCCATAGTGCAACTGGTTAGGTCTTACTGATGAGTAGATAATATCACCATCACGGACTATACGTTTCGCCCTGATAGGAGCGTCTTCCAATTTGATATGTTGTAATGCCTCAATTCTATTACAAACAATTGAACCTGTGTCCAAATACATTATCTCTCTGTAGGGATAATCTTCGCGGATACTGAGAGCATTTGTTTTAATAACCTCCCCTAAAAATGTTCGTTTAAGATTATCATTTAATCTGTCTGGTTCGCTACTCATTGATTTCTATCCTTGAAAGGTTGGCTAAGATAGTATTATTCAATTCAGCTTCTTCTTTGAATTGGTTTTCCAGTTCAGCTTTCAGGGTCTGAAACCGTTCTTTAAAATCAAACTCATCTTCATCGTTTGCTAATCCTACATATCGCCCCGGTGTAAGCACATAATCCAATTCGGCTACTTTGCTGATAGGAGCGGAAACACAAAAGCCGGGGATATCTTCATAATTACCGTCAGGGTTTCGCCAATTATGATAGGTGACGGAAATCTTTTCAATATCGTCAGCAGACAACTCCCGTGTTCGGCGGTTTATCAGATGTCCTAAGTTACGGGCATCAATAAACAGAACTTCATCACTGCGGTTTCTGAATTTACCGTTTTTTCTGTTACGACTGATAAACCATAACGAAGCCGGTATTTGGGTATTCAGAAATAGTTTGGCGGGCAGATTCACTATACAGTCAATCAGGTTTTCTTGAACTAATCGTTTTCTGATTTCCCCTTCACCGCTAGTCTTGGAAGTCAAAGAGCCTTTTGCTAAAACTATACCTGCCTGTCCGGTAGGTGCCAGATGATATATGAAGTGCTGCAACCAGGCAAAATTGGCATTTCCTGTTGGGGGTACACCGTATTTCAACCATCGCCCGTCATTTCTCAACAACTCTCCACCCCAGTCACTGACATTGAATGGGGGATTGGCAATAATATAGTCCGCTTTCAAATCTTTGTGGGCATCGTTCAAAAATGAACCTTCGTTATTCCATTTCACCTGCGAACTGTCTATTCCTCTGATTGCCAGATTCATTTTACATAAACGCCAGGTTGTCTGGTTGCTCTCCTGTCCGTAAATGGAAATATCGTTCACCTTTCCCTGATGCTCGGTTACGAATTTTTCCGAATGGACAAACATACCCCCCGAACCGCAGCAAGGGTCAAATACTCTCCCTTCATAAGGCTCCAACATCTCAACCAACAATTCCACAACACTTCGCGGTGTATAGAATTGTCCCCCCTTCTTCCCTTCAGCCAAAGCAAACTCACCTAAAAAGTATTCAAAAACCCTGCCCAATACATCGGCACTGCGTGCTTTAGCATTTCCAAAGCTAATTATACCCACAAGGTCAAAAAGACCTCCCAGACTTGTCGGATCAAGATTCTGGAGGGCATACACCTTCGGTAAAACATCTTTTAGTGAACGGTTTTCCTTCTCAATAACATCCATTGCCTCGTCAACATATTTGCCTATGTCCGGCTGTTTGGCTTTTGACAGCAGAAAAGACCAGCGAGCTTCTCCCGGAACAAAAAAGATGTTTTCAGCCTTGTATTCGTCCCTGTCTTCCGGGTCGGCACCGTTCACTTGCTCTTCTTTAAGCTTCTGGTATAGTTCTTCAAATGAGTCCGAAATGTATTTGAGAAATATCAAGCCCAATACTATGCGTTTGTAATCAGACGCATCAATGTTCTTACGGAGCTTATCAGCCGCTTTCCAAAGTTGCTGCTTCTCTAAAGGCTCTTCTTTAACCGCATTTTGTCTTGCCATTATTCTCCTTTCAACACTATCTTAAAAGTCTTCAATATTCATCCTCCAAACTCCAACCAAACCACACTGATTATGTCAATCTATTCATACAATCTGAGCCAAATTGAACCGTTTTCAGAACTTCTCAACATCTTTCAGGCATCCAGCTTTATATAGTTTTGGAAGCCATAATCATCGTCAAATACGAAACGTCTATCTAATAGCTTGTTATATACTTCGCAAGATGTTTCCGGAAGTAGACAGCAAGCAAAGCATACTGATTCGCTTGCATAGCAGACGGGGTCTGCACTGCAATTTTTTCCTTCTTGTAATGCTTTCTTAAGTATATGTGGTATCTTACCTTTTTCTTTTTCGACCTGAGTTACTATACCGCCATAACTACCTTCAGCACCGGCGATGGTGTAAATCATTATCGCCGCATGATGTTTAGAAGACGCGTAAATCCTTTCAAATATTGATGTTGCCGGATATCCGGATATATACTCAAGCTGCTTAATCAAGAGATGGGAAACCGTATGCAGCATAATATATTTAGCTAAAGCATAGCCTTTTTCAATAAAATCTTCTAATAGCTTATTATCTTGAAGACTATCTTCTAATGATTTCAATCTATGTTTAAACGATTCATTATTAATTGCATTACTATACCATTCACTGATGATTATATCATCGAAGTATAACAGAAAGCCTTCGCCGGAAGACCTTATTGCCGGCAAATAGATAGAATACCTTTTGGATTTTGTAACGTAGCAAGATCTATCATCTTCATAAGGTCTTCCAACCCGTATTGGAGACAACCGTGAATATGAGCATAAAACAGATACCATACTTAACTCCCTAATGGAGATTACTTGATAAACTTCATTATTGCTTCCCATGTTCTTTAAGCTTAGATGAAGCAAATCATTATTAAACACATTATCAGCCGAATATTCAGCATTCATAATAAAATCAACTTCTTCGCACCTATAGTCAATTTCGGTTATATCTTGATGACTAAGAGGCTCTGATATAACAAGGCTTCTGATGATGGCTGGAAAGTAAACACTATTGCTTGATCTGAGAACGGTTTTATAATCTTCTAATCTATCTTGCTCAAATATCCCTGTAAGCGAATATGATTTTCCGCACTTCGAACAAGATATGAATATTGCGTCCAAATCTTCAGAAAAAAAAGCGGTTTTATAGCTTAAATTATGATTTTCACAGTTGGAATTGTTGTTGTTCTTTGAGTTAAACCATTCAACCCAGGGGAAATCTCGAATATCTCCACTTTCTGAAACTTGTATGAACCGAACTTGTTCCAAACTCACTCTTATAGGTTTATTGTTCTTTATTTTTTTATAACAGTTGGGGCAAAGTAGGTTGAACTCTCCCAATTTGTCATCCCTCCAAAGTTGATACCAGTCACTAATATTCTTAAAAAGTCGACATCTTGGACAGAAAAACCAATGAGGAAAATACTCGGCAGTAATAATATTTTTTTGATTTGTTGCTTTCCAACCGGATTTTTCTGTGGTGTTAGTCGGTATTGCAACAAGGTATTCGATCTTAGGAAATGTCCTCTTAAGACGGTTTAGTAGCCTGCGATCACTGATTGATTTTTCTGACAGTTCATCTGCGTCAGCATCTTTGATAACCTGATTATAAAACGTCCAGCTTTCAAAATCCGAGATCAATAAAGATCCTATATTAGTCTCTATTAAAGAACCGATACCGCCATAGCTACTAATCAAATAGTGATGTTGCAAATCAATATACTTATTCATCATAGATATTTCCTCTTTGTTTTTTTGAGTTAACCTTCTTGGGTATACATGGCTTGATTACTGAATTTGGACTTACCTCCCTCATTGATGTCATAGTTTTCCAACAGTTTATATCCTCTTCTATGCCGAATAATTCCTCAGGTTTAATAAGTAAAGCATCGAAAGTAATACCATGGTTTTGCTCAGTTCTGTTTTTAAGTATCTCCAAAAGATCCGTTAGTTTCTTCTTAAAAAAAGGGAACATTTCTTGATCTTTAATTCTTGATCCCATAAACTCCACAAAATCTTGTAGTATCTCGGCATTGATTTCATTGGGCTTAGAGATCTCTTTATATAAACGTAAATACGCAGTAATAATTGTCGCGAGGGTGTTATTAATAACAACTCTTGTATAGGGAGTAACTGAAATTGGCTCAACATAACGGTAATAACTTTCGTGGAATGATTTGAAGTTTTCAAAATGAGACCGATCTCTTACTCTGAAAGGATTAAAGATTGAAACGACCAACCCGGGGTGTTTGCGTGCTATTCTACTCGTAACTTGAATGTATTCCGATACACATTTAGGTTGCCCGTTAACCACCATCATATTTAGTCGAGAAATATCCAAACCTACTGAGATCATATTGGTGGCAAAAACGGTATCAATAGAACCTTTTATTTTTCTATAGTCATCAAATGAGTCCGCATATACATTGATTTTCTCCAGAGTGTTTTGTATTTTTTTAATCTGGTAGCTGGATATTCTGCTGGTTAACTCTTTTGGGTAGTTTAATCTATGTCTATAACCTAAAGGATTTCGTTTTTTTTGCATAAAAGTATAAGAAGCTGCTATTTCATCCATGTATTTATTGTACATTCTCCCTAATTCTCTGAGAGAATTGTAATATGAAACTATTGTCCAATAATTATCAATATTTTCTCTAAATCCGGATCTGGATAGAATCTCCCATCTGCCGTCAAGAATAAGTGATAAAAGCTTAACTTGCGTAGTAGTAAATGTCTTTCCGGTAGGATATACTCCAATATATTCCCTATTTTTAAATGATTTGTCAACTTTTGCGAAGAAATTATCATCACTGTTAATCCCAGGGGGAGGAAAGGTAAATACCTTGCGATTGCCGTAGAGGTTCTTTATCTGCGATGCAGCATTTTTAATTGTGGCTGTTGATGCTATTATACGGGGCTTATGATTATCTTTCGAGCAAAGAGTTTCAACAACTCCTTCAAATAAAGCTGAGACACTACCTAAAGGTCCAGAAATGAGATGCAACTCGTCTTGGATTATCAGGTCGGGTGGTTTGTTCCCATTGTTGATTCCAAAAAAGGATTTTGACTCATCTTTCCAAGCTAATTGAGCAAATTTATCAATAGTCGCAAAGAGCAATGTCGGGGGATTATTATATAAGCTTTCGTCAACAAAATCAATGGGGATTCCATTATGAAAAGGACAATCTTTATTCCAGCATTCTATTATAAGTCTTTTTCTTCTTGAGATGTTAAACCCTGAATGACCATTATCTACCAAGCTTTTTTTACACCAGGGACAGTCGGTTATTGGGAATGTGTTTGATTCTAAAGCCTCTTCAACTGTTGCTGTTTCTGATATTTTTTCAATTGTCTTATGAGCACTATAATCGCCTTTATTTAGTTTATTTGGTGTAGAAGTGGCTCCTATCCACAAACCTATCGAGAATGGATCTTTAATGACTAAATCCTCTCTAAAGTGTTTGCAAATGAAGTTTAAAGATAAGATCATCCGTGAGGCACGTTCAAACTGCTGAGCAGTAAGGAGACGCAATGTATATCTCATAATGATTGAAGTACCCAACCCTGTCTCAGAATTATTTATCCGTCTATAAAGCATCGTAAAAATCGACAATAGAAAATATGCCTCTGTTTTACCACCTCCGGTAGGGAACCATAAAAGGTCAACTGAGTTTAAGCGATCATAAGATTCTGGATTTATGATGCTCTCAATGTTTATCAATAAAAATGTTAGCTGGAAAATATGGTAAGATATGTCGGTAAAATTATCATTATATAGAAACTCAAGATCATTAACCGTTTCACTTCTTGTCGGGACGACCATATTAACTAACATCACGGCATTGGCTAATTTATATATTTCGAATATCTCAGGTTTTTGTTCCAACAATCCAATACCTTGTTTAATCCGTGATAACACTTTCTCTTGATTATCAACAATCTCCTTAACAGCGTCACGGTGAGTATCTAATTGATTGCCCAGTCTTTTTTGATTAACAGTCCACTCCTTATAGCTATTATAGATCATTCCTAAATTAGTAATGATTTCTTCATCTGAACAATTGCTAAATACACTGTTGTTCTTAATGTTAAGTGCTATTTTTAGTACAGATATATCAGTATTGTTAGTGGTAACCGGAGGTTTGACTGCAGGTAAATAATCAGTCTCAATAATTACATTCCCATTAATTTTCTCCCAAGTACAAGAGCAATTATGAGCTGATGAGTATTTAGGGTTATCTCTATACTGGCAACGAATTATCTTATCTTCGATACTATCTTCTATGTCATAAGACTCAGGAAAAGATATAATCTCGTTGCTTTCAACTAAAAGCTTTACTTGAAAAATGGAAGATTCATTAAGTAGGGGTTTTCTGGCCATGATCTCTTTATTTAGATTCATTTTAGTCATATTCGCTAACACAACTTTAACTATCAAATGATTATCTTCTTCTGCTATCAATTTAACATACAACACAACGTTTGGGATAATTCTCTTGTCGATGGTTATTTCACAAGCCACTATTATTTCTTTTTTATCTATAAGTTCTACTATGTCAATATGGTGAGAGTAGAGGTGATGTTCTCGAACCCAATAGTTTTTGTATAGGTTTGATATTTTCCGCAATATCAAATCTTGCCAGATCTTTACTTCTCTTTCATCACCTTTGCATATATGTAGTTTTTCCCTTATCTCTCTCCAAAGATCGTAGAATTGTGCATAATCACCCGTCTTCATACCACTGATGCTTCCAACTAACGGTCTAGCTAGATATGCTTTACCGCTTTCTTTGTCAAACTTGATAATATCTATCAATAAACCATTATTACCGATGTTAAGAGATTTAACTAAATCAAAATCTTCTTCCGAAATAGCTATTGAGTGATTGAAATGCAACTTTTCAGTCGTTTTATACTGACTATATGTTCCAAATATAATCGTACATGTGAGCTTTCTTGTATCCGGTTTAATGCAGAATGATAACCCGCAGGTATTTGGGTAAAGCTCTTTTCTCGTAAAATCTTCACTGCCAACCTCTTCTGGATCTTCTACCCCCATTACATCTTGGGAATTATTCTTTTCTTCATTTACTTCGACTATTTGATCTTCGAGGTCTTGTAGTTCGATATCTTCATAATATTCGTCATCAATATCTTCGCTTTCGTTGTCTTTTTCGTTATTTATTGGAAATAAGATAGCGCTATAGTATAAGGATATTGGGTATTCTGAGATGATTTCTTCTTTTTCGGGTGACTGGAAAACGTTGTTATTAGGACCTATCAAGTTTTTCTTGAGAATGGATTTGAATACATCCCTTTCGTCATATTTCCTCATCAATAGCCTCCTTATCACTTATCTTTATGAATGTATATCCCACTATGTTTTCAATAATGATTTTGAAGATTTCACTTGCATCAAAATCTGATAACAAAGGATACTGGCTTTTATTATTCACAACATTGGTAGCTATATGTTGAGAAAAATCATCTTCTTTGTTATGTTCTACAAGAATTCGTTGTACTTCACCGCTTAAATTATGCCCCAAGCTTATCATAACACTAAGATAGAACCTTCGTGATTTTAATAGCTCATCTTTCTCAGTTTTCTTCAAGTAACCTTCATCAATTAGAATATCTAACAAAGACAATAAAGATTTTTTGTTTGGAAACTTAACCGCTCCTTTTGTTAACCAACTATCAAGGATATATTGATGAGGAACATTTATTATGCTCGAAATCTTTTTGAGTTTATCAGGGTTATATCTAACATCTTTCCATTGTTCACCGGAAGCATCGTCTTCAAGATATTCTTTAAGCCTATACCTCCATAAACTTGAATTATGTTCAATATTAGCATATTTTTCAGATGTATCAGCTAATATCTTATACAAAACATCTCGACTTTTATTATGATAAATGATTATCCGATCATTCTCTTTTAAATCTTCTATCGATACAAGATACTTTTCACCATCCTCAATTCTTATTATTCTTGAAGGGCAACTAACTATCTTGATGTTTTTTTCATAATCTTTTACCTCTACCTTATATATAGCCATATCATAATCCCTTGAATCGTCTAATCCATAAAATTCTTTATCGAAGTTTTCATCTAACCTGCTTATCAAATCACTTGATGTCTTCTTAATAGAGTTATAAAAATCGTTATTGGGAAGTATCTCCATATTCTTGCTCGCGTTAATCTCCTGATTACGTTGGTGATATTTTACTCTTCTCTTTAAGCAGACTATCTCACTTTCATATAACAAAAAGCTAATGGTTATTGGTGTTCTTGTTGCATTTCTCTTAACAATATCAATATCTTGATCATACATTGGAAAGGTGAACAGATAATTAGACCCACCTGACATATTTTTAATCTCTTTTCTGAAATCTCTATTAGTAATAACATGGATGTTATCCAAGGGGTAAGTTACAATGTTCTCTTTCCATATATCAATTTCATCATTAGGGACAACGATAGCGCTAAAGAATTCTCTATTCTCTGCCGCTTGTTCTAAGTAGGCTGTATCCAACAGTTTTGCATTGTATATCGTTGATAGGACGGCTATTATATTTTCAACTTGTTCTTTATATATTGAAAGGTCATCATATAAGCTGGAATTGAGGTTTTTCTCAACCTGATCTCTGACTTTCGACTCAATTTTGTCAAATGATTCTGACTGATAGAGCCTATCACTCAATATGCTCCAGAAACATTTCATAAAAGGCTTAACTTGCTGCCATAATTCATCATCTTCATCATAGAACGCTTTCATTTCACAGTTAAATCTATCTATAGCATCTTCCATAATAATGTTACTCTTCAGCGGAAGATAATGAAAAGATATCGTATGCTTACCATTAAGAAAAGCTTCCTCTTCTGTAGTCCAATTCCAAATGATGATATCCTTATCCTTTATTGGTTCATTACCAATCAGGCAGAATCTTTGAAACTTTCCTTTCCTATAATCTACTTTTACTCGATTTTTTATCTGAATAACACGGGTATTTCCGAATAAAAACACATAATCAATCTTAGATCCTTCTATATTATTCTCGATATAGTCAAACGCATCTTCGTAATTGCTGGAAAAGTAAATCATAGGTTCATATAAGGGTAGTGATCTACAATATGAGATGTTTTCTTTATCCCTAATGAGACTGGTGTAAGAGAAGCATTGTTCAAGTCCATATCTCTTCAATTCGTGTTGAAAATCTTTCTTATTGCATACTACGACAGCTTTGTATTTGAACAATGAAGGTGGATAGTCTTTTGTGTCGAAAACGGTTTGAAAAAACTCCTTATATTCATCAAGAGCTTTGTGACATATACGCTCAGAATAATAGGTCTTGTGTCCGATGAAATGGGTCTTTAGAGTTCGTATTGGATCTCTGACAAAGGCTTTACTTCTATTGCCATGTCCCTTATAACTGTTTAAGTAATACTTGCCATTTTCTTGTCCTATTGTGTAACTTTTTCCTTTATCAATAAGAATCATATTATCTGATAAATAATCAAAGGATGGGGAGTATTCCTCAAAGTTTTTCTGTAGCAGTTCATAAACAAGAATGCAGATTGCAGGGAGGTATGTCTCTGACGTAAACTCCTTAACATCCATTCCAATAAAGAGATTTCTTTCTTGGTTGAAAGCTTGATAAATTAGATAAGCAGTAGCTAAGTGAAAATCAGAAATCTCTTTGTTTGAACGCTGGAACTTACTCAGAATATCCCCTATATCTCTTTTCGCTTCAACAATCATTCGTTCTAACTGATTCTTTTGCAGTATCAAAGCTACCTCCTTGTTAATATTTTAGATAAAACATAAAGACCTATTCTTGAAACAGAGGGAAGATGCTTTTACCCAAAGATCTTTATTATTGGTACATATCTATTACCTTCGAGTTTTCAATACATTTATTCATTAATTTTGCTCTTTCCGGATGACAAGTAAAATATAGGATTTGGTTGTTTTCGACCAATTCGGCTATTGCTTCACAAGCTGCTTCAAACCGTCTATTATCGAAATTGACAAAAATATCATCAAATACAAGAGGTAAGGATACATTAGTACCTTTACTCAGTTCTCTGATAAATCCAAACCTTAAAGACAAGTATAGTTGCTCTGCTAACTACCTGAGAAGAATAGTCTTGACTGTAAAAATAAATAATCAATAGGCACTTTAATGCTATCGGCAATCTGTTGCAGTACTTTCATGGAGGGCTTTCGTTCCCTGTTTTCGTTGTAAGTTGTTATCACCGGAATGCTATTTAATCTCGGTGCCAATTCGATATATTATACTCATATTCTCTCGATAGTGTTTATCTTAACGGTGATATCCATTAACTTTTTTTTAAGACCCTAACTCGGACAAGCCAGAACCAAAATGTAGGGGCTGGGCTTGCCCCTGCCCCTACAATGAGAATATCCTGCCAAAAAAAGCATGAATATTTTTGATAAGGTACTAACCTATCGTATGATAACGCTTAAAATCCCTTAGTTCCGGGAAACCAGAATAAATTATCAGCAGATTCTCCGTTGGAAAACAGATACGAATCTCAGCCAATAAATGCAATTCAGATCTTCTTTGGACCGCGTCGTTGTTGTTTTGGAACAGGGGAAGGTTTGGAGAAAGGTTTATTGCCTTTTGCAGCCCATTTTGGTTCTTTTGATGAGGAACTCTTTTGCTTCTTTACTTTCACATCTTCCTTTTTACCCATAATATAGCCTCCTTAAAACTATTTTGTTTTTAGATTATAAATTATTTTACATAAAAACCACAATCGTATGCATTACTCACCATAAGAGTTATTAAGCCAATAATAGTCAAGATAATAATCATTTATGAAATTAAATGCCATAATCCAGATGTATTTCAAAATCATCTAACAATGATAAATAAGTTTTTATACATCTCTTACCCTATCTCGTAATAGATCATAATCGGTTTTATTTTTTCATTGCGGACATTTCCGGATAGAGATATATTTTGAGTGAGAGGCATGGATATCCAAATAGTAGGCTAAATCAATATCCTTGTTAAGAAACTCGTCTACCCTCTCATGACCTGCAACAAAAATATTATAACCATATCTTTCTAATAATGCAATCCCACTTAATGACTCACCCAACGAGCGTACGAATAGGGACTATCCCTGCTTTCCACAAAGTCCTCATCGACCGTATCCTCAGCATCGACTCCAGGTTTTCCCAATGAAGGCTATAATTATATTTCTTATCGAATATATATAACTTCTTACTCCGTTTTGAAACTCTCCCAAGATCTTGGTACCGCAATAACGATAAAGAAGCAAATTAACGAAAGATGTTAACAGCAACTCCCACGGTTTTATTCCGGTTGCTCTTAGAACATTTATAGTCCGGCTATTAAGCATTATACTTGAAATAGAGATATTTGGATAATATGATTTGTGAAGCATATCATATAACTTTCTGTCTCTTTTCACTGCTAAACCTTCTTCCGGATAACCCATGTTGTTATCGTCTTTTATCCATTATCAATTTGATCACATAGTCTTTAGCTCCATCAGCCGCAACCTCATAATCGGGAATTGTACCGTGTCTGTTTTCGTCGGTGGCACCGTAATGGTAAAACTCTTTATGTGAAACAGCTATATGAAGACCTGTATACGGCAGGGACTGAATAATTGTATCTCCAAAAGAGACGGCTAATCCTCCCGTTTCTTCGCCGGCAATAGTTCCCATATCAAAATATTGGAACGCCCACGCAAAGCTACTTGCTGAGGAAAAGCTGAAATTACTGGTAAGCAGATAAGTATTTCCTTGAAATCTTAACGGATTATCTCTCAATTCGTGCAATTCATCGATCTCATATTCTTTAATACCTAAGCTGTAATCATGAAATTCACGCTGAAATCTTTCCTTGTGGAATTCTACCTGCCTATCACTTGTCTTTATAACAACTCTGCCGAACTGCTGAAAAGGAACGGCAGCAATGTATTGAAAGAATTCATCTCCTAAAAGTGAACTGCCTCCTGGATTTTGACGGATATCGATTATCAGGTCATTAATTTGCTGTTCTTGGATATTGGTGAAGACCGAG
The DNA here is from genome assembly GCA_003564155.1 of Candidatus Cloacimonadota bacterium. Taxonomy (GTDB): domain Bacteria; phylum Cloacimonadota; class Cloacimonadia; order Cloacimonadales; family PWNZ01; genus PWOA01. The sequence continues at coordinate 8,115 of PWOA01000067.1, read as the reverse complement.
TCCAAAAAAGTCTCAAAACGGGCTAAATCATGAAATCTATTAAAATCAATAACAGCTATCTTTTTGTCTTTATCAATGGTAAACGAATAATCGGGTTCTTTATCTTTTTCTTGAAGCTCCTGCAGAAAACGATATACTTCTTTATAAGTAATACCGGAAACTTTTTGCTGATCTACGGTCTGTTCACTTCGATAATGGATAGTGTAAAGAGGTTCTCCAAATATTGCATATAATAAATACCTGAACATCTGGTTTAACATTGCCGCTCTGAAGGAAATCTTTTCCCCGCTTATCATGTTGAGCATTTCTCCGGTAATTTCTTTAATGTCTACTCCATTAATACTGATTATCTGCGAATCCGGAGGGATTGTATCGTCTTTACCAGTTAATGAATGGGTAATCACAACCGTAGTATCCTCATAATCAACCTTTACAGCATAAGGGAAGAGTAAAGCTTCTGAAGATAAACTGTTGAAGGGAAAACTGACGGAAGTGTGTCCGTCACCTAATCCGGCGATCAAAGGAGCAATCAAGATGTAAAACTCAAATATTGTCATTTCTTCTTTTAATCGCTGCCGTACTCCGTTGAGTTTTTCTTCAAATTCTTCCCGGGATATGGTATAAAACATATGCGGATGAATTTCTTCGACGCCGACATAGAGACTGTCTAAATCGGCTGACAGCTCCCCTCTCGTATATAGTTCTTTCCCTTTGAGAGTGACAAGTATCAACGACAAAAAGAAGATAGACAATATAACTTTCTCAACAAAACCAACTCCTCCTGCTTTAATAAAACATACTTTGAAGCAATCTTCTGCCTTCAAAATACACCGTTTATTCAACGTAATATTCTTTTTCATAAGCAAGCCTCATAATATCATTATAATGACCTTCGGAAACGTAACCAACGGTTTATAGGGTCATTCACAGTTACTTTGTTAAACTTTTTTGAGCAATATAATAATGAGCACATGAATGATCAATCTTTTTCTTCTTCAGATTGAGCCCTGATTTAGCATTGGGAATCAAATTATGTTCTAAGCAATAGATACAGAAGTGCTTCACCTGTCAAGAGACAATCATTTTGACGAAACACAAAAGCTTTTCCTCGTACCTCCGCAGCAGGTATCTACAGTTGTATTTTCAATAACAAGTTTCTACTATTATATTAATTGTCCTTATTTGATTTGTACCCATTTGTGCAGTCATTTGTGTTCGTTTATAAGTAATATTTCGGTGTTTTTAGTGTTCTCGGTGGTTAATTATTTTCGTTTGCTTCGCACATCTCCTTCCACGAAGTCCCATTACCTTTCTAAGGTTCTTCTCCTTACATGTCATTCACCTTGACATCCAATCCATAGTTTACTTTGTTGTTGCATAACTTGAAGAGCAAAAAGATGATAAGATTTATTCGATGAATTTCGTATACTTTTTTGACGGAGCGTCAGATTATGCTTTATAAACAGCCTAAGATTGATTTCGAAGAGCAACCCTCAGCTTTCGGAGGTAACGATAACCTTATAAAAGTAGACCTTCACTGTCATTCTTCATATAGTGACGGCATACTGTCTCCGGAGCAAATTTCCCAAATATTGCATAATGCCGGTGTTAAATATGCTTCTTTGACAGATCACAACACCATAGTCGGACAAGCAGAATTCAAAAGGGCGTTAACTCGCTATGGAATTGGCTTTATCCCAGGTCTGGAGATAACCACAATTCAGAAGAGCCAGATCATTCATATTCTTGCGTACGGATTTGATATAAATGATTCGAAATTGAATGCTATGTTAAATGAAAAGAAAGCAAACAACGGGGATTCTTCAACCAGTGTGATGCTAAAAGTTTTTCGAACTGCTGCCGAAATCATAGATATTATCCACAATGCGGGAGGCATAGCCATATTAGCACACCCATTTCAAACTATGCCCGATTTCAATCAGTTACGTATTTTGCTGAATGACTTACAGAAGTTAGGCTTAGACGGTATTGAAGCACTTTACGGCCCTAATTCCGAGGAAACTAAAAAACATTTACTGGAAATAGCTAACACCAATAATTTCATTGTATCAGCCGGAACAGATTATCATTTTCCCGAAGATTCTTCTCCCGGAATAAATATCTCCCATAACAGATGGAACACTTTCAAAGCATCATTATTAAAAAGATCTCCAACAGTTAAGAGAAGTTCAGGAGTCCAAACAACTCATCAGAAAAAGAGATCTAAGAATCGTTGGTATACCTTTTTCCCGAACGTATTACTGCCAGCTTTGATGACTTTGGCTTTATTTATCATAGCCCTTTTTGTTATTCTGCTTCCCTATGTTGAAAAAACTCTGATGGACAGAAAGCGGGATAATATCAAACAACTCACACAGGTTGCTTGGGGAGTTCTTAATGAAGCAGCTGAAGAGGTTAAAGAAGGTCACCTTACCCTTGAACAAGCACAAGCTCTTGCCAAAAACCGGATTGAAGCCATGCGCTATGGTCAAGAAAATCGAGATTATTTCTGGTTGCAAGATTTAACGCCCCGCATCTTAATGCATCCTTACAGGCCTGATCTTAATAATCAGGATGTTACCGATTTTAAGGATATTCACGGCACAAGAATCTTTGTTGCTTTTGCCGATCTTGTAAAAGAACAGGGTGAAGGTTTTATAAGTTATGTTTGGCAATGGATGGATGAAGAAGAGAGAATGGAGCCGAAAGAGTCGTACATACGCTTGTTTGAGCCGTGGGGATGGGTTATCGGCACGGGCATTTATGTCCATGATGTGCAAGCAGAAATCAGAAACCTGCAGAGCCATATTGTTAAGCTGTCGATTGGGATTATCTTGATTATCACACTATTGCTGATATACTTGGTCAGACAAGGGTTAGTTCTTGAGAATTCACGAAACGATGCTGAGAAACTACTCATAGAATCTATTGATAGATACCGTGCTTTAAGTGAGGCAGCAACTGAAGGCGCTTTATTCGTATATGATAATCGCTGCAGATATGCTAACACCGTTATGTATGAATTACTCGGTTGTGGACCTGAGAATATTGAACTGTTAGAATTAACGGATGTTTTCCCGGAGATAGAGGCAAATAAAGAATGGTTGGATGATTTTCCGAACATAAACAATGTCGGCTCCTCTAATCCTATCTATGGTATTCTCAGGCGTTGTGACGGGACTACCTTAGGCTGTACATTGACTTTTAAAAGTGAGTTAAATGATCCACATTCCGGCTGCATGATCTTAGTACGGCGATCTGTTGACATAGCTGAACACACAGGTCATCAAATAGCTCTGAGACGTCTGCTGCACATACCGGATACGATTGCTTCTGATATTGCAGATTCAATAAAAAATGCCAATCAGGTCAATGAAGTTATATCTTTGAGTAAAAAGATCAACAGTATTGTAGTATCTTTACTTGAAAACGGGACCTCTTCGATCGCTATAACTTACATGATTTCTACGATTGCCGATATAACCACTCAAAAAATTGTAGATTTGTGTATTGAGGAACTTGGACAGCCACCTGTACCTTTTAGTTTTTTAGCTTTGGGAAGTCATGGAAGACAAGCCATGACAATATTCAGTGATCAAGATAATGCAATTATATATGAATCTGATAATAAAAGGAGCAATAATGAGACTAAAAAATATTTTGAAAATCTCGGCTCCAAAATATGTGATTTATTAGAACAAGCCGGATTTAATAAATGTCCCGGCAATAAATTAGCATCCAATCCGCAGTGGTGTCAGCCGCTACACATTTGGAAAGCATATTTTGAAGATTGGATATATAATTGCGAGCCGCAACAGGTTGTAGAGTTCAGTATCTTTTTCGATTTCCGTCCGGTTGCAGGTGATCCTGAACTAACAACAGAACTTCGCAATTACATCAATACATTGATAAAGGAAACACCATTTTTCTTATCACAGGTCGCCCAAAATGCTCTTCTTTTCAAGACCCCAATGCGGGTGTTGGGAACTATCGTTACTTCCAGCAGTAAGAAGCATCCCGGTAAGGTTGATGTAAAGTCTCCGGCTATGGCAATCGTCAGCTTTGCCCGCCTTTATGCATTGAAGAATGCAATTGATGATACCAACACACTATTGCGACTTGACTCCATTAAAAATTTAGGGATAATTCTGGAAGGTAAACACAGGGATATTGTTACGGCTTTTGAGACATTAGTTAAAATGCGTTTATGGAATCAGGCTCAAGCAATAGAGAATAATACCGAGGCCGATAACTGGATAGACCCCGGCCAATTAGGACATTTGGAAGAAGTTATTTTACGGGAAAGTTTCAAAGAGATTGATGAGTTGCAGAACACTCTTCAAAAAGATTTCCCTACGTAGGGCTTCATTTCAGAATGTTTAGTGCCAAGGAGCAACTAAAACACTTCTTTTACATTGATAAGTTACTAACTCAATTGATCAGTTTGAATATATATCTTCACTTTACTATGCTTTTTTCTTATAGTGAGCAAGTCTGCTGATGAAAAATTCGGCAAAGATCTTTGTCCAGAGGGTTGTGCCAACAATTGCCGACCATATATCATAAGGCAGTCCTACAGCGATTATCAGCATAATCACGATAGCAAATACTGAACCGGCTATCAGGTTTACTGCGGCAGAATAGGGTGCATATTTTTGGGGGTTTTTCGGTGGTACACCTTTTTTCAAGGCAACGTAGGAATAATCCTTATGACTGATAATTTTCCATGCTCTTTTTAACCAAAAGTAAGAGATCGGGAATAGTCCCAGAAACATTATCCAGGTAAGAATAAAGTGAATATGCAATTCTAATTAACTCCTTTAATTAAGGATATAGACAGGGAGCACTTTGTTAGCACTCCCTGTCACATATGTTAAATATTTGTGTGTCCGGCTAAATTAACATTTAATAGGTTTAATGAGCTCCTTCCACATGTTTAGTACCTCTTGGGAGGCGAACATTTTCAATCAACGCCTGGATATACTCAGGTGGTTCTTTAGTAAACTTACAGACAATGAAAGCGACGATAAAGTTTATTGCTGCTCCCACAACACCAATTGCTTCCGGGGTTAGACCGAAGAAGCTATGTTCTCCGCCGATCAAATGTGTATAAGTAGTTCCTTGGATAAAAAATATCCCTTTATGGGCAAATACATAGAACAGAGTAGCGGTAAGACCGACAAGCATACCTGCCGTGGCACCTTCTTTGTTCATCTTTTTGTAGAATATACCCATCATTAACGCCGGGAACAAAGAGCTTGCGGCTATTCCGAAAGCCAAAGCTACTGTTCCCGCTGCAAAGCCAGGCGGATTAAGACCAAGCCATCCTGCAATAATGATAGAAACAGTCATTGCAATTCTTCCGACAACTAATTCACTTTTATCAGATAACTTTGGCATAAAAATACCTTTGACCAGATCGTGTGAGATCGAAGATGAAATAGCAATAAGTAAACCTGCAGCAGTTGATAGAGCAGATGCCAAACCACCTGCAGCCACCAAGGCTATTACCCAGTTAGGAAGCATAGCAATTTCAGGATTAGCCAAAACAATGATGTCTGCATTCACTTCTAATTCGTTACCTTCCCAACCTGCTGCTTCTGCATTTGCCAAGAACTCTTCATCTTCGGATTGATCATTATAGTATTGGATACGTCCGTCTTGATTTTTATCTTCCCAGCTTAATAGGCCGGTTGCTTCCCACCTTCTCATCCAATCGGGACGTTCTTCACCAACCAAATGTGCTTCCGGTTCAAAAACATCAACGCCTTGTTCAAGACCGGGAGTTATTGTTCGGTGAAGATTGTATTTTGCCATAGCACCAACAGCCGGAGCAGTTGTATATAGCATTGCAATAAAAACAAGAGTCCAGCCGGCAGAAATTCGAGCAGCTTTTACAGAAGGAACTGTAAAAAATCTCATAATAACATGAGGTAAACCTGCTGTTCCTATCATAAGCGACAAAGTAAACAATGTCATGTTTAACTTGCTCCCCGCATAGGTCGTCGTATATTCTTTAAAACCTAAATCTGTAACCACTTCATTAAGACGGTCCAATAGATAAACATCAGTTCCTGACAACCGAGAGCCTAAGCCTATGTGTGGTATAGGGTTTCCCGTAAGTTGAAAAGAAATAAATATAGCAGGAATTAAAAAAGCCGTTATGAGAACCAGAAACTGGGCTACTTGGGTGTAAGTGATACCTTTCATCCCACCGAAAACAGCATAAGTAAATACTATACCCATACCGATATATATACCAACGTCACTGGATACTCCCAAAAAACGAGAAAAAGCAACTCCCACACCTGTCATCTGACCAATGATATAAGTGATGGAGGCTGTTAACAAACACAATACCGCTACTGCCGCAGCAGACCTTGAATAAAATCTTTCTCTGATAAATTGAGGAACGGTGAACTTACCAAACTTTCTGAGATAAGGAGCAAGAAGCATCGCTAAAAGAACATAACCTCCGGTCCAGCCCATTAAAAATACCGAACCTCCATAACCCATATTTGCCACCATTCCGGCCATTGAAATAAATGATGCTGCTGACATCCAGTCGGCAGCAGTTGCCATTCCATTAGTTATTGGACCAACATTTCCACCTGCAACATAGTAATCTTTTGTTGATTTGGCTCGTGACCAAACAGCGATACCTATATACAACAAAAATGTAAATCCTACAACAAGATAAGTTGTCATTTCGAGACTCATGTACACTCTCCTTATTTGTTACTCTTCGTGGACGTCAAATTTGCGGTCAATTCTGTTCATAATCCAGGCATAAACAAATATGAGAGCGATAAATGTAAATATTGAGCCTTGCTGTGCAAACCAAAAGCCCAAAGGATACCCCCCCAATTTGATAATGTTTAGTTCTTGTGCAAATATTATACTCAAGCCTAATGAAACGAATATCCATATTACCAAGATAACCCCCAGCAGCCTGAGAGTTATTTTCCAATAACGCTTGTCATCTCTCTTCACTTTAACTCCTCCTTTGACGGTTGTAACTGTTTGCTATAAATTTAAAAATCAATTTAATAGTTTTTAATATTCGCTTTTAGTTAACTTCTGCGGTATTATGTCAAGTGTTTTCTCAAGAACTATATATAATGAAATAGACAATAACTGCCTATAACAAGGAAAATGTATAATAAAATAATCGAAACTCTGTTGAATCAAAATGATTCCCTGTTGCTGTAAGCGGCTCTTCCACAAACAGCCGGATAAACTTCCAGTCCTCTGCATTTAAAACCAGAAATATAATTTTTTTTAATAAACAATATTTTTATGAAGTAAGTTGCAACTTTCTTTTTATTGTGAGGAATCCTTAGCAGGAATAGGAGGAGTTATTTAACTATGAAAAGATAGTTTTATTAATCAATTCTCATCCAGTTTCTCTTCATTGAAGTGAGTTTCTTCAGTTTCGCTAATAACAGCAGTCCATTAATAGTTTGTTAACCACTTTCTGAATAATCTGCCAATTCTATACAACAGCCTCAAAGATACTGCTGCCGGTACAGGATTCCACCCTATTAGCAGGATCAAAACTGTTGCATTCACGAGATCAGTTTTATCGATAGGAAACCACTAGGTAACTTATAGGATATACGGAATAATCCCGTAAACGCAAGATTGGTTAATGATGCTTCCGATTGGTCTTGGACGTTGATAAATCCCGAGTACTATGGATGATAAGATTTTTTCAAGGTATTGGGAATTTGTTAAATACCGGCTGAAGCCGGTCGGTTTCCCCAAGCCGATACTCTATGATATCCTTAGTAGTTTATCAAAAATATTTATGCTTTTTTTGGCAGGATATTCTCTTTGTAGGGGCTGGGCTTGCCCCTGCCCGATAAAGGGCAACCGCAAGGGTTGCCCCTACATTTTGGTTCCGGCTTGTCCGGGTTAGGAGATTAGTAGCTTAGTAGTTTAGAGTTGAAAGTTGAAACAGAGTTGAGGGAAAAGAATAATTTAGAATGTAGAATTTGACTCTGTGGAAATATGTTGAATTTCGATATCAAGCTATAGATTCTTCTGTTTGAGAGAATAGTTTATGAAACCTGAAAAATGAAATGGATTACTCAGAAACAACCAGATCTTTGT
>PWOA01000079.1 GCA_003564155.1 Candidatus Cloacimonadota bacterium | reverse complement strand
CTAAAGCTGCTGCAAGAATCATTAAAGGAGTCAAAAACAATGAAAAAATTGTTATCTTCGGGCACGATGATGTTGACGGAATAACATCCACCTATCTATTATTTGACTACCTGACGAGACTGGGTTCTTATTCCCATTATTACTTTATACCTAACCGGTTAACCGATAACCACGGAATTAAAGAAACATTCGTCGAAAAAGTAAATGAGAATAATTACTCATTGGTGGTCACCGTGGACGGCGGTGTATCATCCATAGAAGGTGTTAATAAGTTAAATGAACTCGGCTGTGATGTTATTGTCACTGATCACCATCTAATACCTTCATCATTACCGTCGGCATACGCAATAGTTAACCCTAAACGGGAAGATTGCCTTTATCCTGATAAGATGCTGGCAGGGGTAGGAATAGTATACTTCTTATTGGCCACAATATCGGAATTAGTATCAACACCGCTGCCTGACAAATACCTTTTTTGGACAGCAGTAGGCACCATTGCCGACAAAGCTCCTTTGGTTGCCGTAAACAGAATAATGTGTAAAATAGTTTTCGAAAACTGGCAACAGATGATCGACAGGCCTCTTTCGCTGTGGTCTTCTACCATACCAAGACAATCTGCCGATTATTTTAAAAAAAATTACTACATTTCTAACATGGCCAAACTGCTAAGTAGCGGCAGAGAAGCCAACGGTGAAAACAAAGCTCTTTATTTCCTTTTATCGCCGGATTACAAACAAAGAGAAATCGTGTCCGACTTAATCAAGAGAAGATTTGATTATGAAAATAATATCTCTTATGTACGCCACATCTTCAGCAAAAAACATCCCTCTGCCGATGACCTTTATTACATTTATTTTGATGATAAAGATGAAATACCTTATGGCTTAATGGGATGGGCAAGTAGTTATTTCTGCTACCTCTACAAAATACCGGTTATCATAATGAAGAAAAAGGGAGATACCGTTGTTGGTGAAGGGAAATCGCCTTATTCCTTAGACTTAGTCGAAGCTTTAAACTATTGCAGTTCCGTATTATCTCAATATGGCGGACACAGTAGAGCTGCAGGCTTTGTGACCAAAAAAGAAAATATAGACGCTTTCCGAAAACTTTTCGCCGGATATACAGAAAAAGAAAAAAATAATATTGTTGCGGGCAAGGTGCTAAATATAGACTTAGAAGTAGAAAAAGAGGAAATCAAAAACCTTAGAAATAAAATCACTAAATTTGCTCCCTTCGGCGAAGAGGCTAATATGCCGGTATTCTTAGTTAGAGATGCGACTATTAAAGAAGATTTACCGGGTGCTTTAATTTATGTGGAAGAGACGCTTGATATCGAAGACAAGTATGATGTGGTTTTCACTTACCGGTGTGACGGTAAAATAGCAGTCATTGATGCCAGACCTTCATCTTAAGCGCCCGTTCCTGCCATGAGAGCAAATTGCATTACTGCTTGCGCTACAACCACTTAGGCTAATAAATTAATTCATTCTTCGAAAACATAACACCGTATTAAGAAGATGGTTGCCCCTTTAAAATCGTATTAGCCATATCTTTTAAGAGGTTAGCTTCACACCGATATCTTGACAAAGACTCCCCGCATTTTTTATTGAATAATCATTTCTGGATAAGGTGGAAGAAGTATGATAGTTAATAATAAGAGATGCGATATCTGTGGAGTTTGTGTTTCGGTTTGTCCTGTGGATGCCGTGTCTATATCGGAATTTGCAGTACACATTGACAATGACAAGTGCATAAATTGCCATAAATGCCTGAAAGCGTGCCCCGCACTTGCCATAACTGAAGGAAGCAGCGCAAAAAATAAAATAGATTTCGAATCATACGAAATCGGCAAAAAACCCTTCTTAGGATTAAAAAAAGAATATGATGTTGTTGTTGTTGGAGCAGGACCGGCAGGAAGCGTAACAGCCAGATTTGCTGCAGAAAATAAAGCTTCAACGCTAATCCTGGAAAGAGACAGAGAATCAGGAATTCCTGTGAGATGTGCAGAAGGTATTTCCGGCGGCGGTTTAGAAAATTTCATTGATATAGATGACAGGTTCATTGCTTCAAGAATATCAAAAGCCAGGCTTTATACTCCCAACGGTAATCACCTTGAAATGCGTTCAAATGTAAGAGGCTATATTCTGGAAAGAAGAATATTCGACTCGGCTTTATGTGACATTGCCTGCAATAAAGGAGCAGAGATGATTACCAAGGCTGATGTTATAGGAGCCGAAAGAACTTCAGACGGTAAAATGAAAGTATCTTTTCTGCATAAAGGGTACAAAAGAGAAGTCCTGTGTAAAATACTTATAGGTGCTGATGGGGTAGAGTCCAGAGTTGGCAGATGGGCTGGCATTGATACCGCTTTGGAGCTTTGCGATATATCTACCAGTACCCAATATACCATCAATAATATCAAGATCGACAGTGAGCTGATTTCTTTTTATTTTGGAAGGGAAGTTGCACCCGGTGGCTATATATGGATTTTCCCCAAATCTGAACATTCGGCAAATGTAGGTATTGGAATCGCCGGAAGTTATGCCGGTGAAAAACCTGCTCAAGCTTATCTTAATGAGTTTATCAACCGTCATTTCCCGGAAGCTTCCATTTCTTACACCGTTTACAGCGGCGTCCCCATCACTAAAACCTTAAAGCAAATTGTTACTGACAATGTTATGCTTGTCGGTGATGCTGCAAGGCAGGTAAATCCCATCACGGGAGGAGGAATTAAGCAAGCGATGATCGCCGGTAAGATTGCCGGTGAAGTTGCCGCAGAAGCAGTTAGTAAAGAGAATTATTCAACTAAAATTCTAAAAAAATACCCTCAGGAATGGGATAAAGTTCTTGGTTCTAAACATAGATTCATCTATAAAATAAAAGAAAAGGTTTTAGCTGCACCCGACCAAAGATTAAACAAAATTGCCGACATGTGTAAGGGGCTGCCCCCCGATAAAATATCACTTCCCGATCTGTTTAAAGCAGTAGTGAAAGGCGATCCCAAATTAGTGAGCGAAATGGCTTCCGCTTTCGTCCTCAGCAAGATAAACCTTTGATCAAATGTTTTCAAGCGAACAAACAAGGATTGATTCTGTGAATACCACTTCCGGTAAAAAGCAAGCAAAAAAACCAAAGCCCACTCTGAGTAAGCATGAATTAAAAGAAATATATCGAAAATCATTTCATCTCAGCTCGTTAATTGTACCGTTTTCTTATCGCTATCTTTTGAATTACGATAAGTCGTTAGCGATTGCTATCCTGCTTCCTTTGGCTTTAATTGCTGTAATATTTGAGCTCTTAAGGCTGGAGCATAAGACAGTTAAAAGGATATTTTACAGATTGTTCGGAATAATGCTTCGTAAACACGAAATGGCTGACCTCACCGGTGCTTCTTACCTGTTAACCTCCAGTGTCTTTACGATAACTCTTTTCCCTAAAGAAATTGCCTTCATCGCATTATCTTTTTTAGCACTGGGTGACACTTTTGCTGCGATTTTCGGCATACGTTACGGCAAGAGGAAGTTCAAAGGAAGCTATAAAAGCTTGGAAGGAAGCCTTGCTTGCTTTGTCTCTTGTTTCACATATGCTCTGTTATTTAATATTCACCCGGGTATGGCATTAATAGGAGCTTTGACTGCAACTTTTGCCGAACTATCGAAAATACCGGTTGATGATAATATTAAGTTACCAATTGTCACGGCTATAGTCATGTCGATTGCTTCCATTGTTATTCCCGTTAAACTGTAGAATTTAAACCACCATTAAGCTCAGGAGTTTTCTGATATGGGCTGCCTAACGTGATTTCTTATATGCTTAAACGCCAAGAAGATAGACAACGAAAAGGTTCTGTTATAATTAACCCTGTCCGGTAAAGAATGGGAGAGCCTTATTAAAGGAGAATTATATGAAGATTTCTTTTGTAATACCTGTTTATAACGAAGCTGAAAGTTTACAGCAACTCCATCGTGAATTAAAAGAAAATGTTCTTGGCTATGAACACGAATTTATCTTTGTTGATGATGGAAGCACCGATGGAGGATACAAAGTCTTGCAATCACTGGCTGAAATAGACTCCTCTGTGAAAATTATTAAATTCAGGTCTAACTTCGGTAAGTCTGCAGCCCTGCAAAATGGGTTTTATAAAGCTACGGGAGACTACATCTTCACTATCGACAGCGACTTGCAAGATGCTCCCGAAGAAATCCCTCTCTTTATAAAAAAAATTGAAGAAGGCTATGATTTGGTGTCCGGATGGAAACAGAAAAGAAAAGACCCCCTGATAAGAAAAATCTCATCTTATTTTTACAATCTCACTACTTCATTATTATTCAAGCTCAGATTGCATGATTTTAATTGCGGTTTCAAGCTATACAAAGCCGACGTGGTTAAGGAGCTTGACATATATGGTGAGTTGCATAGATATATCCCTGTCCTCGCTGCATCCAAAGGGTTCAAGGTAACCGAAATTCCTGTCAAGCATCGGGCTCGAAAACACGGTAAGACAAAATTTGGCAAGGAACGTTATCTCAGAGGTTTCTTTGATCTTTTGACAGTACGCCTTATAACTCATTATATTCGAAGCCCTCTGTATCTTTTCGGCGGTGTTGGCTTTATTTGCTCTTTCTCAGGGGCTTTAATCGGTCTCTACCTCACAATCCTTAAATTTTTTTTCGGCGTTCACTTAACAAACCGTCCCCTATTGTTCATGAGCATCCTCTTAATCATGGTAGGCTTACAGTTTTTCTCTATAGGCTTAATAGGGGAATTGCTCGTTAATCAGACCCGTAAATTCAACAGCAAAGACTACCTTTCCATTGAAAAAGAGATTAATTTTGATTAAATATTAGTCGCATTCATTTTAGAAGCGGTCATAACGGCGGTCACATCCCCTACCTCAAACTTGACTAAAAATGGGTATTATTAAAAAACAAAGCATCATCGGAACAATCTACCTGTATATCGGTGTTTTGCTTGGTTTCATAACCACCGGAATCGTATTCCCTAATATACTGACAACTGATCAAGTAGGGCTGTTAAAATTACTTGTTTCGGTAGCAATTTTAGTTTCTCAATTCGCAGGACTTGGTTTCTATTCCCCTACTATTAGGCTTTTCCCTCTTTTCCGCAGTAAAGAAAAAGCACATCATGGATTTCTTTGCCTATCTCTGGCCGTAAGTATTGCGGGGTATCTTGTTGTCATAGCTGCTTTAATATTGTTCAGGCCGTGGGTGGTCGATAATTATGCAGACAAATCGCCTCTGTTTGTCGATTATTTTTATTATTTAATTCCGCTGATTTTCTTCCAACTCTTATTTAACAGCTTGAATGCTTATTATAAGGTTCTTTACAATGCAACAAAAGGAGTCGTCCTTAAGGATATCTGGCAGAGAGTATTTATCCTTTCCAGTGTGTTTGCCTACTTCTTCGGGATTATTGACTTTCATTTGCTGGTTATTGCATACGTCGTTTCTATCTGTTTACCCACCATAATTATGGCTATATCTCTTATCAAAGAAGGGGAGTTTAGACTTCGCTGGTCTAAGGGATTTATTACCCGCAAGTTAGCAAAAACCTTGATTAACATGAGCTTTTTCGGCATGCTGAACGGCTTTTCGGGAATTATGGTGCTCAACATTGACATCCTTATGATAAATCACTTTCTGGGGCTCGGCTACACAGGTATTTATACAGTAACCATGTATTTCGGTACCCTGGTTAATATACCCTCCCGCT
>PWOA01000061.1 GCA_003564155.1 Candidatus Cloacimonadota bacterium | reverse complement strand
TCGCAGTTGCCGGCTGCTATAAAAAGGGATTTGGAGTTGAGCAGAGTGATACTGAAGCAGAAAAATGGTTCGCTGAATCTGAGAAGGTTAAACAAGAATATGAGGAAAATACAAGCTTATAATAGTATATTGCTTTGTCAAAAGTGCTATTGAAAGCAATGATTATTTAATTCTAAAGAAAGATGTCATTCCCCTAAAAGAGAGTGATCATTAATAATTATGGAGATAAACCGCATATTGCAGGAAGTTATTTTGCCAGAGGGACTAGCCGTGAGCATGAAAATCAATTGACAAAAGTATCATTCTTTTATTTCCATTACCGGACTGATATAAATTGAAGAGGAGGTTTAGATGATTATACCAGAATTAACCAGGAAAAGCAGAAGTTACCGGCGTTTTATAGAAGATTACGATATTAGTACCGAATCTCTTATAAAATTAGTTAATATTGCCAGATTCTGTCCATCGGCTGCTAACTTACAACCATTACGATACCTGGTCTGCAATCAAAGAGAGTATAATGAGAGAATATTCTCATGTACTAAATGGGCAGGATATTTGCAACATTGGGAAGGTCCCGAAGAGGGAGAACGTCCTGCAGCTTATATAATTATACTTGGTGACGTAGATTATTCCAAACATCATCAGATTGATGCCGGAATAGCAGCTCAAACTATTATGCTGGCAGTGGCGGAAGCCGGTCTGGGCGGATGTATGCTTGCCGCTTTAGATAGAGATGAACTCAGAGATCTGTTAAATGTCTCCAAACAATATGATATCCTTTTAGCTTTAGCTTTAGGTAAGCCTCAAGAAAAGGTCGTTATCGACAATATAGATTCGTCTGACAGTATCAAATACTGGCGTGATAATAATGATTTACATCATGTTCCCAAACGAAGATTGGACGATATCTTGTATAAATGTATAGTTTAAGGGACATATTATTCGATAAAAAAATAAATAAATAACTGAAATTCTTATACATCAGGAGCATTAAATGAACTTAGGTGCCCATATTTCTATGAGTGGCGGGATTTATAATATATTCGAACGAGCAAGTGAGGCTACTGCAAATTCGATACAGCTATTCGTAACCAATCAAAACCGGTGGACTACCCAAATGCCTCATGATAAGGATATCGATCTTTTCTACCGGAAACGTAATGAATTTAAACCTTATTCACTTATAACTCATAGCCGTTACTTGATAAACCTGTGTAGCACCGACCCGGTTACTGAAGAGAAATCTAAGAAAGCTTTTTATGAAGAACTCAAGCTTTGCGATATCTTGGATATACCTTATCTGGTTATACATCCCGGTTCATATAAAGATAAAAACGAACAGTGGGGGTTGGATAAAATAATCGAAAATATGGATCAAGTTATCAGGATGTTTGATAATCTTAAATGTACCATACTTTTAGAAAATACTGCCGGCCAAGGCACCAATTTAGGCTATACATTCGAACAGTTGAATTATTTGCTGGTCAACTCGAAATACCGCAGTCAGTTAGCTGTTTGTTTTGACACATGCCACGCCTTCACGGCAGGATATGACATCAAAGACAACTACCGGCAGGTTTTTGCTGATTTTGATAAAATAATCGGGATTGAGATGATCAAAGCTTTTCATCTAAACGATTCTAAAAAAGAATTAGGTTCAAAAAAGGACCGGCATGAACATATCGGACAAGGGGAGTTAGGGATTGAACCATTTAAACAGCTGGTTAATGATCCCAGATTTAGTAAAGTACCGATGGTCTTGGAAACTCCTAAAGGTGAAAATAATGAGATGGATATCATTAACTTAAAAACTTTAAGGGATTTAAGAGACCATAAATAACAGTCTGGATGAGGTGAATCTTGAAATCTATAAAAGAATTAAATATATCGGCAAGAGAGATCGTCAAACAACAAGGAGAATTTTTACTCAATGAAATAAGCGGATTTGAGAATAATAAAGCCGGGTTACTCTCCAATATCAACCCCCCGGAAACAGGAAATTCTCCAAGTATTAGAACCAAAACATCCTTCAAAGATATTGTTACCTATCTGGATATCGAAGTCGAAAACCGGTTGAAAGAAGAACTGCTCAAAATTCTGCCCGGCAGCGAGTTTTTAGCTGAAGAATCGGATAGCTCCCTCAAGAAAGGAGCGGATAAGCTTTGGGTGATAGATCCCATTGACGGAACTACAAATTTTGTTCATCAACTTCCTTTTTATTGTATTTCTGTGGCTTTGCAACTAGCCGGAGAATTGGTGTTGGCATTGGTTTATAATCCGGCTTTAAACGAGTTTTTTGAAGCCGGTAAGGGGCAAGGAGCTCGTTTGAATCAGCGTATCATTAAAGTGTCTGCAACCAAAGACATAAAACAAAGCCTTTTAGCTACCGGGTTTGCCTATAATTTTTCTCAGACGGCTAACAATAATGTTAAGTATTTCGAATATTTTCAAGGTAATAGTCAAGGTATTAGAAGATTAGGCAGTGCTGCTTTGGATATTTGTTATGTAGCTAAAGGGATATTCGATGGTTTTTGGGAGTTATACCTAAACTCATGGGATGTCGCAGCGGGAATACTGTTAGTGGAAGAAGCCGGAGGTAAGGTAACCAATTTCCAAGGAGAACCTTATACCTTTGGGGATAAATCCATACTGGCTGCGAACAAAACAATGCACGGCATTATGCTGGAACGGATAAATAATCTGAAAAACTCTTAACTAATCAACAGGATCAAGTTTACTCCTTTAACGAGAATTTTTAATAAACTCGGAAAGTTAATCAATTTTTATTTTTTCGGATCATAACAAGTATGCAGGGTGGGAGGTATGAGTCAAATTAAGTTAACCGGTAGGATATTTGCTTCTCTGTTAAGTCTAAAAACCAAAGTATTCTCCAAGATAAGCTTATCAAAGATTTATAAAAAATGGTACTGTATACTATTAGCCGCAATGCTCATTGTTAGTATCATTATAAGCATTACGGGGATAGATTTTGCCGGAGATATGGAAAGCAGGGCTTGGGATTACTATTATCGTATATACCCGGGAGATGATCATAATACTGATAATATTGTCATAGTGACGATCGACGACAGCAGCTTGGAGTTTTTTGTTAAAAATGGCATCTCCTGGCCTTGGCCTCGAGATTTCTATGCTCATGTTGTGGATTATTTTAATGAAGGAGGAGCGAAAGCTGTCCTTTTGGATATTTTATTTTACGAACCGGACTTAGATCGCTTTGATGTCGATGCCGAAATAACGGATAATAGATTCGCAACAGCTCTTAAAAATTACAATAAAAGTGTTTTGGCCGCTTTAATGCTTCCTGATTCTACGGTTGTAAGGGATAATCTGGATGTTTTTCATATACCTATTGATGAGAGAATGAAAAACACGATCCGGTCATTCAAAGGGATAAGAGCACCGATAGATATTTTACTGGAGAATTCCGAAGCAATTGGAACAGTTAACGTTTTCCCTGATAATGACGGAATTGTTCGCCGGGTACCTTTGTATTTAGAAGCAGGTGATATCGTAATCCCCCAGCTTTCTTTAGGAGCTTTATTGATTGCAGATAATGAGATAAGCTCCCAATCAATCAATATGCATAATGATAAATGGTATTTTAAAGGTGATAAAATCCCCGTTGATAAAGCCGGTAATTACCTTATTAACTGGTATGGTAAAGAGGGGCCACAAGGTGTATTTCAATACTACTCATTCCGGTCAGTAATTCAATCAGCTTCAGCTTATCAACGCGGGTTAGAACCTTTATTATACCCCGAAACTTTTGAAGATAAATATGTTATTATTGGCGCTACTGCTCCGGGGTTGAGAGACTTAGTGCCTACACCGATATCGCAAACTCATCCCGGGATGGAAGTGTGGGCTACGGTGTTGAATAACTTTGTGGAACACGATTTTGTGAGATTAACTCCGTCAACAGTATCGATATTATATCTACTGTCGATATCAGTGATACTGATGTTTATGTTTGTGTATAATCCTCTAAGAATTGGAAATCTATTGATAATCTTGTTGGTGATTATAATCATAGCCTTACCTCTGGTGTTGTGGCTGAATTTTAGGATGCAGCTTCCTATCATCTCACCGACGGCAACTTTTGTGCTGTCTTTCATGTATATAACTTTGGTAAGTTACGTGAGTGAAGGTAAATCCAAAAGAGAGATAAAGAAAGCTTTCGGACGTTATTTACATCCTCAAATAATCGAACAATTGGTTGAGAATCCGGGTTTAGTAGATTTAGAGGGACATGAATTTGAAGCTACAATGCTCTTTACGGATATATACGATTTCACTACATTCTCCGAGAATATCGAGCCCAAAGCTTTGATCTCATTGCTTAACAAATATTTCGAATCGATAACTTCTAATATTTTAGATGATGATGGTATGCTGGATAAATTTATGGGAGATGGTCTGATGGCGGTTTTCGGGGCTCCTTTAGTAAAACCCGATCATGCTTTAAAGGCTTGCAGATCGGCATTATCTCATAAAAAAGAATGGCAGCGTTACTTCCAGGTTAATAAGGATGTTAAAGATCATTCAGCTAAATTTCATCTCCTAACCAGAATCGGTATAAATTCGGGCCCGGTAGTGGCAGGTAATATTGGTTCGATAAGACGTGTAGATTATACCGTTATCGGAGATGCAGTTAACTTAGCTGCTCGGCTGGAGAGTATTAATAAATATTACTCTACCGATATTATTATCAGTGATTTTACCCACAATAACGTAAAAGATATGTTTATTTGCAGGGAACTCGACTACATGAAAGTTAAAGGTAAATCCAAACCGACAAGAATATATGAATTGATAGATTTTAAAGATTCACCGGAAGAGTCATATCAGTGGATCGACGATTATTTGGAAGCTCTTTATTACTATCGCCAAGGAGCATGGGATAAAGCAATTAATCTATTCAATAAATTGTGTAAGCAACCGGTTAATGATAAAGTCTCAGAAATAATGATTGACCGCTGCTTATTCCTTAAAGATAATCCACCCCAAAACTGGGATGGAATTTATAAATGGGAGGTTAAATGAATAATTATTATCGTAGTAAGATATATTTACAGACGATTATTTGTGTGATGTGCTTACTCGTTGCAACAAGTATAACGGCTGATACCGTATTCACCATAGAACGTGACAGAGCAGTTTTACGAGATGGTCCGGCTTCATTTTATGATATAATTACAGAATTATCCAGAGGTGTGAGAGTTAATATGATAGAAGAGCAAGATGATTGGTATAAGGTTAGTTATAGTAACTATCGCGGTTTCTTATCTCCTCGAATGACCCGGCCGGCACCTGAGAGAAGAGATGTTTTCTCACAGATGGGAACTCAAGAAACTACCTTAGATGTATCACAACATGCTATGTCGGCTGGAGTTAAAGGATTTGGTGAACGATTTAGTCAAACTTTTAGAGGAGATAAGGATTTTCTCGAATTAGCCCTTGCCTCCAAGATTAACGCTCAACGTTACCGTAGTTTTAAAAGAGATACTTATCGAGGTATGAATCTGAAAAGAATTCGTAGACGTGTTGCCGTACCGGCAAGTGATGTCCCCGAATATTATAGCTTGGCAGAAGAAGGTTTAGGCTTGGGAATCGCTTCCAAAATAGCTGCCTTAGGCTTATATAATAATCAAGTAGTTCATGAATACATTAACTTTATAGGTAATCTGATAGTAGAAGCAAGTGATGTATATGATAATACCTATAAGTTCTTCATCCTTGATATTGATAATCCAAATGCATACGCAACTCCGGGTGGCATTATCTTCATTACCAGAGGAATGCTGAAAATGATACAAACCGAGGCAGAATTAGCACTTGTTTTAGCTCATGAAATAGCGCATACAGCAAGGTTTCATGCCGTTATTGAGATGGAACACAGAAAGCACCATATCGGATCTGATGATGCATTTGCGGCTATGGACAGTTTCTTCGAAGAGCATCTCCCCGATGCAATTAGTGAAGAGACTAAAGAATTAATAAAAGACTTGGAAGAAGAATCATTTAGAATCTACGAAACGCTCATCGAAGGGAGACTGGACGAATACGAAGAAGAAGCTGATTATTTAGCAATGATCTACGCTGCCCGAGCCGGATATGACCCCCAAGGATTACAAGTATTGCTCGAAAGATTGATATCATCAAATTCTTTGTCTAATAACGAACATTATACCGTCGAATCCAATAGAATGAGGATTAATAAAATAAACGCAAATTTAAAGAAAATAAATTACCCCGGTGGGTTACTAATCAATCGTGAACGTTATCAAAGACATAAAAGAAATATTTGAAAAAATGGATACAGCAATAGAGCAGTGAAGACTAATAATTATTAATTTCATGCACAAAAGACTGCACTGAAATAAGTTAATACAATGACCGAAACAGATTAGAACAAAAAGTGTTGACAATATAAGATCAATTTGGCTACAGAAAAAATAAATTAGGTGCAAATTTTCCATCAAAAGATATGTTGCTATAGTAATGCAGTAATTATAACGATATTTATATTACCGAATAAAGGAGATCTTTTATGATATTAGAAAAAAAACGAGGTTTACTCATAATTATGATTGTCGTTTTCATGTGCTCTTTGATTGCTTTACCAATCGCTGAAAGAGAAACTCGAAGAATGAATGATAACGATAATATCAGGGTCATAGAAAAAACATGGCCTTCACAAGAAAATGCAACCCGGGAACGAAGCTTATTGGCTCCCGGTGATTTAACAGCTACTATAGTCGATAATGTTAATGTAAAATTATCATGGTCTGAACCTACCGATATAATTCAACTTTCATACCACAATAACATAGCCTATGACGCATATATTCAAAGATCAGATGAAGCTTACGGAACAGTATTTGACCTTTTTGAATACCCAGGTGCTACTTTAGAATTTCTCGATTTCAGACATTCATCTTGGGATGTATTCGGTAATTGGGAATATGAGATCTTAATATTAGATTGGAAAGAACAGAAGTTACTGGCTTCAATTACCGATACAACTACCGTCAATGATGGTTGGGAAACTAATATCGATCTTGAAAGCTTAGCAGGAGTCGATTTAGTGGGAATATTCATCTTACCATTAGGTAATGAAGATGACGATGCATATCCTGTGCTGGATTATGATGATAGTATGAATGGTTATTCTATTGTTATCGATGCCGATGATTATGACGATCTGTTCGTAGCTCACGGCGATTGGCTTATGGACTTATATATCAGACCAGGAAGAGGCGCCAGAGCTGCAAGTTCGGATATCGTCGCTGCTCCCAGAAAATCATTAACTCTGCCTGAACTGCCACGAGCCACAGCACGTGGTGATTCTTTACTTCAATATAACATTTACAGCAATGGTCAATTAATAACGGAAATACCCGAAATAGAAACCACCGAATACTTTGATACAAACTTAATGGATGGAATATATAACTACTACGTTACTGCTAAGTATGAAGAGGGAGAATCAGAGCCATCAAACATCGTTCAGGTGGAAATTATTGCAGACTTAGAAGAACTGTTTTATGATGATTTTTCATCATACCCAGATTTTGTAACCACTTTCCCGCCCTGGATAACAATCGATGGCGACGGATCCACTACTTTCGGTTTCAGTAGTTATACTTTCCCAAATGAATTTCAAGCTATGGCCTGGATAGTCTTTAACCCTTTCAATACAAATCCGGCAATGGATCAACGATTGTCTCCTCACAGCGGTACAAAAATGCTCGGTTCTTTTTCTTCGGAAGATAATGCAAATGATAACTGGCTCATTGCTCCCAGATTAACATTAGGTACCGACTCATCATTATCGTTTCACGCATTATCATATTCATCCGAATACGGATTAGAAAGGTTCAGAGTTGCTATATCACTTACAGATACCGAACCCGGAAGCTTCGAAGTGATCTATCCCGTATATCCTATACAATATGAAGAACCTCCCGTTGTTTGGACTGAATATAATATTGATTTATCAGACTACGATAATAAAGCAGTTTATATCGCTATTCACTGTATTTCCGACCGGGCACACGCCATGTTTCTCGACTCTTTTAAAGTTTCATCGGTAGGTGGATCCAATATTGAAGAAACAGAATTAATACCGATGGATATCTCCGCAAACAATTATCCTAATCCATTCAACCCCGAAACTACGATTTATTTTAACTTAAACGCTGAATCAAAAGTCGCTTTGGATATATATAACGTAAAAGGACAAAAAATTAATAACCTTGTCGATAGTTTTAAACCCTCAGGAAATCATAAAACTGTATGGGACGGCAGAGATTACAACGGTAAAGAAGTTACCAGCGGTGTTTACTACTATCGAATTACTACGGAAACCGATAATCTGACCGGGAAGATGTTATTGCTTAAATAAACATCTTATCAATATTTTAATAGATCGAAAAAATAGGGTACTTATTAATAGGTACCCTATTTTTTTCAGCTTAGTAGACCGATGTCGACCGCACAGGTTAAACTATTTGTGTGACTTAAGGGAGAATATTCAATTCCTATTGCCATACGACAGAAACTGAGGATCTATTTCTGAGTATCCCGACAGTCGCCGGTTATATATTGCTTTACATTTAACGTGGTAAACCTTGGTCCGGTCAAGCATTAAAATCAAGATTTAACAAAGCTTCTTTCCATAGTGGTATAGTTTATTTTCAGCACTGCCTATTTTAAAGATAGCACTCGAAGACAATGACTGCTAAAAAGATGGTTGACAAAAGATGCTCTTCACGTTTCTTGTCATAATGACTAGATAATTAATACAATAATTGGAGGATATAAATGGCAGATAAGAAATTAGAGAAAGGGCAGTTAAGTATTCATACTGAAAATATCTTTCCTATAATCAAGAAATGGTTATATTCCGAGCATGATATTTTTTCACGCGAATTGATATCCAATGCAGTTGATGCTTTACATAAGCGAAAAGTTGTTGATAAAGATGTTAAGGAAGATGACTTACGCATCGAAATCAAGATCGATAAAAAAAATAAGACAATACAGTTTATTGATTATGGCATTGGAATGACACACGAAGAGGTAGAAAAGTATATCAACCAAATCGCTTTTTCCAGTGCTGAGGATTTCATTGAAAAATATAAAGATAAGCAACAAAACATAATTGGACATTTCGGTTTGGGTTTTTACTCGTCTTTTATGGTAGCCGATAAAGTCACTATTGATACATTATCATACAAAGAGAATTCCGAACCGGCCTTATGGGAATGTGACGGTACAACTGATTATTCTTTAGGAAACGGTAAGAGAAAAGAGTCGGGTACCACGGTAACTTTGTATATTAATAAAGACTCGGAAATGTATTTAGACTATTCAAAAATGAGAGAACTGATTGAGAAATATTCTAACTTCACCCCTTTCCCCATAGAGTTAGAGAAAAAAGTTATCAATCAAAAAGAGGCTTTATGGCATCGAAAACCAAAAGATGTTACAGAAGAAGAGTATAAAGAGTTTTATAAAGAGGTTTTTCACGATTATATTGATCCCATGTTTTGGATTCATTTGAATGTTGATTTTCCTTTCAACTTGAAAGGCATTCTTTACTTCCCGCAATT
The DNA here is from genome assembly GCA_003564155.1 of Candidatus Cloacimonadota bacterium. Classification (GTDB taxonomy): domain Bacteria; phylum Cloacimonadota; class Cloacimonadia; order Cloacimonadales; family PWNZ01; genus PWOA01. The sequence goes on along the minus strand of PWOA01000061.1, from coordinate 10,976 downwards.
CCGTAATCAGATGGAAATGCAGAAAGGAGAGATAAAGCTATATTGTAATAATGTATTCGTAGCTGATAATCTGAGAGAGTTTGTACCGGAATTTTTAATGACATTACGTGGGGGCATCGATATTCCCGACATACCGCTTAATGTTTCCAGAAGTTTTTTACAACAGGACGAAAATGTTAGAAAGATTTCTAAATATATCATAAAAAAAGTAGCTGATTATCTTAAAGATCTCTTCAAAGAAGACAGGAAAAAATTTGAAGAATACTGGGAAAACCTTCATCACTTTGTTAAATTCGGTCTTCTGACGGAAGAGTCTTTTTATGAAGCCGCTAAAGATATTTTGATGTATAAATCGATAAGTGGCGACTATCTTACTTTGGAAGAGTACAAACAGAAATTCCAAAAATTACAGGATAATGTAACTAAAGACACAAAAGATAGCTCTGGAGATGCAAAAAAAGAGTTAAAGGTTTATTATACCGTTGATAAAGATACTCAAGCTACTTATATCAAATTGCTCCGAGACAGTGGCAAAGAAGTTATCATATCTGATAACATTATTGATACACATCTCTTCCAGCACTTAGAGATGAAGAAGGGAGATATAAGCTTCGTCAGAATAGATTCCGAGCTTGATGAAACAATGGTTGAACAAGAAAAACAAGAATTAGTTGATGCTGATAATAAGTCGGAACTCGATCACCTAAAGGAAACTTTCGAGAATGCATTAGATAATAAAAACATTAAAGTAGATGTAAAAAGACTGAAGAATAAAGATATCCCTACTTTGATTGTGTTCCAGGAAGGAATGAGAAGAATGCAGGAAATTCAAAGTTTTATGAAAAATACAGATAAAGAAACTGACTTCTTAATGTATCATGACTTGATTGTTAATGCTGATAATCCGTTAATTAAAAAAATTCTTAAACTCAAAGCTAAAGGTAAAAACGATCAAGTGAATTTACTATGTAAATACCTACATAATCTTTCAATGCTTGAACAAAAGAAGCTCTCAGGAGATAAATTTAAGGATTTTATAGCTTCTACTCATAAACTTTTGGAGCTCGTTTAAAGTACGTTAATATATATCAATATAAAATATAAATTACATAGCATCCGTATTTGCAACTATAAATGTTAACAAAAATGGATGCTATTTTTGATTAAGTCTAATTTATATGATTTAAGATATATCAGTGTAAAGAAATACTATCAGGTCTAAATTATGTTCTGCCTTATAGAAAAGAGCAAAAAGCTGATTACATAACAAGACCATATCGAGTTGTTTTAATAAATATTCCTTGACATAATAACTAATTATTGTTCCTATATACAGATGAAAGGAAAAGTATTCTGTTCAGGTTCGAAAGGCAGGGCGGTATTCCCGCCTTACTGCATCATCGTGGAGTTAATATCATTAGACTTGAGCATAAAGAAACCCTTAAAGGGAGAATAAATATATATGTATTATAAACAATACAACTGGAAAGCAGTTTTTCGGTTAATGGCAATACTGATTTGGGGTGTTTTATCTATTAATTTGGCAGCTATATTTGCCGGTGGCAATGGTACGGAAAATGATCCATGGCAAATTGAAACGGCAGAACATTTAAATAATATTCGATATTTGGGCGCAGATGTCCGTGAATATTTCATTCAAACTGCAGATATCGATTTAGGAGTAGCGCCCTGGAATGAAGATGCCGGATGGGTGCCAATTCCTCGACTGAATACCTTCAATTATAATGGGAATGGTCATAAAATATCTAATTTAAAGATATATCGACCTCGTGAAGACAATGTAGGATTGTTTGGAGTGCTCCGTCTTAGCTCATATATCAAGAATTTGGCATTAGAGAATGTAACCATCATTGGCGGTAATAAAGTAGGAGCTATTGCAGGAACTATTGACAATAACTGTATGATCAGCAGCAGTTATGTTACCGGATATATTCAAGGTAAGACAAATGTCGGCGGTTTTACAGGTGAACAAATACACAATAACAATCTGATTATTAACAGCTATAATGCGGCCCATGTCCACAGTATCGATACTAAAACCGGAGAGTTCGTCGGAGGCTTTGCAGGAAATGCTAATGGTGAAATCATAAATAGCTATAATATGGGTAAAGTGACTTTTGCCGGACATTTTGGTGATACCGGCATATTAGCAGGTTATTATTCATGGGTAGATCTTATCAATACTTTTTGGAATATTGAAACTACCGGAAGAAGACAATCGTTTCATAGTGATAACGGACTGTCGGCCATAGAAATGACTAATAAAAAGAGTTTCAAAGATTGGGATTTCGAGGAGATTTGGACAATTGGTTATGAAGGAAAGGATACTTATCCATATCTTCGCTGGCAAGAAAAACCGGAAGATCATAATATCCCATATGCACCACCGACGATTACTGCTTACGTGAGTGGTGATGAAGAGATATCCTTAGCATGGACACCACCTACTGTGGGAGAAGTAGAAGAGTATATAATTTCCCGAGAGAAAATATGTATTAAACCTAATAAAACCTCACAATTAGAAACAATTAATTATAAAATGTTATGGGAAACTCGATACTTAGATACTGTTTCGGGGAACTCTACACAATATATTGATGATGAAGTCGAAAAGTTTAAGTCTTACCGATACTATGTAACAGCAATATTTAAGGAACACAAATCGGGTTTCTCGAATCCGCAAGTTGTGACAGCTATTCCTTCAGGATATGGAGGCGGTAAAGGTACTGCAGATAACCCGTATAGAATTAGTACTGCAGAACAACTGAATTATATTCGCTACAATTCGGAAGATCATTATATGCAAACAACTAATATTAATATGGCTTTTATACCTAACTGGAAACCTTTAAATCAACCTCCTCACGAAAACGTGTTTATCGGATCATATAATGGTAACAGCTACAAAATATCCAATCTAAACATAAGTAGGCCGGACGAAGATTATATCGGACTGTTTGGAGCTATTGGATCTAGAGGACGTGATGCAACTCTACGAAATATATATCTCGAGAATGTTAATATAAACGGAGGAAGATATGTTGGAGGTTTAGTAGGTATTGCTTCCAGTGGGGGTGATTATTTTACCTTAAGTGTTATTGATAACTGCCATATAGAAGGAAACGTATACAGCACCAACCTTTCAGAACGTATATATATTGGCGGTCTGATGGGATATAATGATGGAGCTAATATCAGAAATAGCTCAACATCCGGTACTGTTACTGCACTAGAAAATTATGTGGGAGGATTTCTTGGTTATAATGATTTTGGCAGCATAGAAACTTCATTCGCTACCAATGACGTAATAGGAAAGCGTTATGTGGGAGGTTTTGTCGGTTATAATAAAACTTATTTTGATCATTATATCTCAAATTCTTATGCCACCGGAAATGTTACAGGTACGATGAGTAACGTTGGTGGTTTCATCGGATATCATTTCTTCGGAGATATATCTAATTGCTATGCAATAGGAAATGTTGAAGCACCTGAAGGTTCTTTGAATGTCGGAGGTTTTGCAGGACGCTATTTTCAAGGTGAAACAAAAAACTGCTACTGGGACATTGAGACAACTAATCAACCTAATTCACCGGCAGGAATCGCTAGAACAACTGATCAGATGACCTACCCTTACGGCATTAACACATTTACAGATTGGGATTTTGAAAATCTATGGGTAGCTGATAGTGAGGGTTTCGTTAATGATGGGTATCCTTATCTTTACTTCCAGTTTAATCCGCATCCCAGAACTGCTTCTAACCCTATACCGAGGGATGGTGCTACTGATGTCGATATTGATTTACAAAGAATATCTTGGGATTTTATCCCAGATCCAAACTACACTGTACCAAACGGATTTAGGGTTTATATGAATGAAACCGGAGAATTTGAAGTTAACAGCCCATTTGTTTGGGTTGAATACGAACAGGACAGAAATACTTTTCATTGCTACGATATCCTGCCTTCTCCGTTAGAAAACAATACTACATACTATTGGCAAGTAATCGCTACAGTAGATGATTCATCGGACACTGGAGATTCGAGAAATTATAACAATTTAATAAAAAACACTCAAACGAGTAACAATAGAAATATCGCACCAAACAGACATATTTGGTCTTTCAGTACCCCTAGTACCGTAGATCTAACTGATGATGATCTAATTAATCCATCGGTTACTAAGCTTAACAATAATTATCCCAATCCTTTTAATCCCGTTACCAACATTAATTTTGATGTTGCTGATGCAGGTCATGTAACCATCGAGATATTTAATAATAGAGGCCAAATAATCAGGACATTAGTTGACTGTTATTTAGAGCCCGGAAACTATAATTATATATGGGACACACGAAAAGATGTTAATTATTCTCTGAGTAGTGGTATATACTTTTTCAGAATGAAAAAAGGGAGCTATACATCAACTAATAGAATGATAATGATAAAATAACACTTTATATTATAAGCATGTCATTTTATCGAGAAATTATCAAAGTTTAGTTCTTTTACCTCATTATAATGGGAATGGTTATTTCTTTATAAGCGGCCTCTTATGATAATAATAAGTATTTAAACCGCAATGAATCCATATTTATCAATACCTAACGGAGGTTACTGAAGTGTTTCGATCAAAAAACTGTCAGGGAAATATCGGTATAGCTATTGTTATAGTATTAATTGCTGTCTTATCAGGAGTTTCCTTTGCATCGTTGGCTTTCAGCGATACTGTAAGATTTAGATTACAATTAGACGGCATTCAACAATTTCATATTCTGCGCTCAGAGGTAGGCAGAGGCAGATTGATGGCAAGTCATTTTGAGAATGTCCCAACACCGCCGATCCAGACAGTTTTGCCAACTCGTTCTGTTCCTGTTGAATTCGGAGATCACCGAACAGTGTATAATGCCAGAACTAAGTTGGATATGTTTGACTATGATGACGATACCGGCTATCATATTCGTTCATTGATCACCGGTATTAGAGGAGATGGTGGCCTTTTGGATAGAGCCAACCTGTCACCGGTTAAAAGATATGGAGAAAATAGAATACTATCCATGCAAACTATTGCACTCTTTCATTATTTTACCGATGTAGATAGATCAATCAATGACAGAAGAGGCGGTATCAGATTTGTTGGGCAAGATATCATTCATGGACGTGTGCATAGCAATACGGAAATTCATATTAACTATACTTCAGCCGGTGCATGGCCTCAGTTTTACGGCTTGGTGACTACTGCTGGGAAGATGTTGGTTGAGCCGGGTAGCCACGGTAATTTCCCTGAGGAAGAGATATTCTTCGGTGGATTGATTGAAGACTATCCGGTTATAGAATTTGAACCAAGTGCAGAGCGTGTACGGACAGAAGGTATTCATTTTCAAGGAGGATTAGAAAGAGATGATGCACTTGCTTTTGTCACGGTTGACGGATCCTATTATGAGATTATTCTCGGTGAAGTAGTTACTGAAGATCCTGCGGAATGGATTGAAGGGCATAATAAATTTACTATATATAGCAGCTATCCTCCTTACGGCCCCGTAGGTAACGAAATAGGCGTTAATTACATACCAAAAACTGATACTTTATGGGCTACTCCCGTTGGAGGAAACCTAATTAATAACTCGATGTTTGTCCCAATGGAGTTATGGATATCCGGCGAATTCGGAGGACGGCAAACATGGGCTAGTTCGCACCATATATACCTAAAAGATGATCTTACGTATACTAATACCCCCAAAGGACAACGCCCGGATGGATATGATAGTAATAATGAACAAACTCTACCGGTGAATCGGACTGACTATTTAGGCATTATTTCTGAGGAATCCATATATATACAGTATGGACACAAAGATCCCGAAGATTCAGTACGATATAAACCTAACACGCAAGATATATATATGTATGGCGCCTATGCAGCCGTTGGAGATGAACCGGAACCTTGGTATGACGGGATGTTTACCTTCCAATACTACCATCCTAAAGGATCAACTCCGGCACAATACTGGCGAGGTGAGTTCTTTAAAAATATTGATTTGCATATGTTCCATTATCCTACCACTGCTATGAATCCATGGCCGCGAGGTCTTGATTATCCCTGGTACAATCCCATTTGGCCTGAACCGGGACCGCTGGTTAATGTGCCCGGTTTCCCGGCGTCAACACCAAACCCCCATAATGCTGAGGAAGTATTTATTGGGCCCAGAGGAACTATATATATATTTGGATCTATTGCTCAAAGACGCAGAGGACCGGTCGGTACAAATCTATATTCGGGCATTTGGGACATTGACAATGCTATTAATCCCGATACATATCCTACATATGGAGCAATGTCGCCGGAAAGAGTGACACATGCAAAAGCATATACAACAGATTTAAGATTTGAGAGAACCGGACCTCCTCATTATCCCATAATAAGATTTGAAGGGTATGAGTCGGAAGAATTGCGAGATTTAGGATATGCTACATTAGGTTGGGTATTTAAAAGTCCACCCGAAAATTTTTAACTGAAAGATAAGTCAAACCGTATTTATATCAAATTACAGCTACCGGAATCCAATTGCACTTGTTAGATTAAAGCTCAATACGGAAGATTTCTATAAAAGGAACTTATTACACATTGGCAGATGCCAATGAATCTTGGAATGATCAGTTGGTGCTTGTGAATACACCATCATCTCAAGATTTCTGCTCTGCTTCATATGAATATTTTCGATTCATCTTCTCAGGTATTATTCAGTGATTTGAAGCCTAAGCACTATCCGGAAATTTACCCTGAGAAATCCATCCTTAGTTGGCAGTTACTAATATTTAAACTGTTTATGCTGTATTAGATTGAGTAATAATCCTAACCCGGACAAGTGGAACCAAAATGTAGGGGCAACCCTTGCGGTTGCCCTTTATCGGGCAGGGGCAAGCCCAGCCCCTACAAAGAGAATATACTTGCCGAAACTGCATTTAGTAACATATTTCTTATGGGCAAGCCCAGCCCTTACAAAGAGAATATACTTGCCAAAAAAAGCATGAATATTTTTGATAAGGTACTAATGACGAAAGCTGAATTGTAATTATTTTTTAATATATGAAAATATCCTTGACAAGTAAACGACCACAAATTTACTATAAACAAGAATTACAATAAACCATGGGGAGGCTATACTATGGTACATAATTTGAAATGTTTCAAGGGTAATATCGGAATAGCAATTGTTGTGAGTCTCATCGCAGTACTATCAGGTACGTCTTTAGCAGCTGTTGCTTTTAGGGATACACTTAGTTTTAGATATCAATTAGACGGTATTCAACAATTTCATCTTCTTCGTTCCGAGGTAGGAAGAGGTAGACTGTTGGCAAGTCATTTTGAATCGGTTCCGACTCCGCCACTGCAAACTGTGTTACCGATACGGTCAATTGAAGTTGAATTTGGAAATCATAGAACCGTATACAATGCGCGTACCAAACTGGATCTTTATCATTTGGAGTTCGAATCCGGTTATTATATCAGATCTTTAATAACAGCTATCAGGGGAGAAGGGCGGTTATTTGATGTTGAACAAAAATCACCGGTTAAAAGGTATGGGGAGAATCAGATATTGTCTTTACAGACAATCGCTTTATTCCATTATTTTACAAATGTTGATAGAACCTTTAACGATCTCAGAGGTAATATAATTTTTTGGGCTGAAGACATAATCCATGGCAGACTTCATAGTAATTCCGAGATACATATAAATTATACCATGGGAGGAGCTTGGCCTCAATTTTATGGATTAGTAACTACGTCGGAAGATATAAGAGTTAATCCCGGAAGTACTACTAACTTTCCCGAAGAAGAAATATTCTTTGGAGGTCTTATTGAAGAATTCCCTCGCATTGTGTTTGAACCAACAGCTGATCTTGTCCGACGTCATGGTGCGAGACCTCTTGGTTTTGATGAAGAAGATAACAAAATAGCTTACGTAACGGTTGATGGAAGTGCTTATGAGTTGATGGTTGGTGAGGTTGTCACAGAACATCCGGTTACAGAATGGATAGAAGGCTATAATCAATTTACCATCTACAGTAATTATCCGCCATATGGTCCGGTAGGTACTGAAATTGGAGTGAATCGCATACCCAAAACCGATACGATTTGGACATCCCTGGCCGGAGGTAATGTAAACAATACTTCGGTCTTTATACCTATGGAATTATGGATTTCCGGTGAGTTTGGAGGACGGCAAACTTGGGGTAGTTCCGGACATGTATACTTGAAAGGAGATTTGACTTATAGACACACTACCGTCGGTCAAAGACCGGACGGAATTGACGGCGACGGCAACCAAACACTTCCAGTGAACACCGTCGATTATTTAGGTATTATATCTGAGGAATCTATACATATGAAATATGGCCACTGGTGTCCTGATGATTCTGTTCGCATGAAACCAAATTGTAATAATATTTATATGTACGGAGCTTATTGTGCTATGGGAGAATCTGAATATCCGTGGTATGATGGTATGATCCAATTTGACTATCATTGTCCTAAAGGATCAACACCACCTCAATATTGGCGGGGAGAGTTTTTTAAATTCATTGATCTGCATCTATTCAATTATCCTACAAGTTCCATGAATCCTTGGCCACGCGGACTTGATTATCCGTGGTATAATCCTCTTTGGCCCGAACCTGGTGTTATCATGAATGTCCCCGGATTGCCGGGATGGACACCCAATCCACATAATGCCGATGAAGTCGTTGAACATAGAGGAGCTATATATATTTTTGGGTCAATTGCTCAACGTCGACGCGGGGTAGTAGGTTACTTCCCCGGAGGTGGAGTTGATTGGGATATCGATAACACGTTAAATCCCAATACATCACCGGGATACGGTAATAGATCGCCTAACTTGACAGGTTATGATAAAAGATATACAACTGATTTACGTTTCGAAAGATCCGGACCTCCACATTTCCCACTAGTATTATTTGAAGGTTATGAATCAGAAGAATTTAGAGATTTAGGGTATATGACTTTAGGTTGGGTTTTCAAATCTCCACCACGAAATTTTTGAAATAGTTCTAAGTTAATGAATTTATAAGAAAAATATCCAATAGCGCAAAGCTAACTCAAATTAGTTGTCTCATTATTCATAGCCGATAATAATATGAAATATAAAACTAATTCCTATTTGCTTGATGCTTTACAGTTTCAATAAATATCATACATGATACTGATATTAACAAAGCCGAATTTATTTCGGTCACAGAGTGGCTATTAAAAATTATGAATAAGATGCAAAGAAAAGAAGATCAATAAGATTCAGTATAACATGTGTCATATAAATAATAATTAACTTGACTGATATTTCGCAGTAAACAACATTGGTTCATGAAGACGAATAGAATGAATCTTTAAGATAAGGAGGAATGATGTTTACACATGTGAAAAGGTTTGAGGGAAATATTGGGATAGCGTTGGTTATTTCACTCATCGCAGTACTATCAGGTGTTTCATTGGCCGCAGTAGCATTTCGTGATTCTATCAGCTTCCGTTATCAACTGGATGGATTACAACAGTTTCACATCTTACGTTCTGAAGTAGGTAGAGGAAGGTTATTAGCTGGTCACTTTGAAACTGTTCCGACACCTCCGGCTCAAAGTGTTTTGCCAACACGTAATGTAACTGTTGAATTTGGAAATCATAGAACTGTATACCGGGCGAGAACAAAACTTGATATTTTTACCTATGATGAGGAAACCGGGTTTTATATTCGTTCATTAATATCGGCTATCAGAGGTGAAGGACGTCTATTTGATGCCGAACTAAAATCACCGGTAAAGAGATATGGTGAAAATAGAATTATGTCCCTACAAACAATCGCTCTATTTCATTATTTCACAAATGTTGATAGATCTTTAAATGATATCAGAGGAAACATCATTTTCTATGGAGAAGATATAATTCATGGAAGAGTACATAGTAATACCGAAATCCATATAAATGAAACCTGGGCAAATGCTTGGCCTCAGTTTTATGGGCTGGTGTCGACTTCAGAGGATATTAGAGTTAATCCGGGCAGTCATACAAATTATCCCGAGGAAGAGATATTCTTTGGAGGTTTAATTGAAGAATACCCCAGAATTGTTTTTGATCCTACAGCATCACTAGTTAGACGCCATGGCAGCAAGCCATTTGGTGAATCTGAGCATGATGATAGAATTGCTCACATAACCGTTAATGGAACTAATTATGAGGTTTGGATTGGAGAAGTTGTTACAGAACATCCAGTTACTGAGTGGATAGAAGGTTATAATCAGTTTACTATCTACGATAGTTATCCGCCATATGGTCCGGTAGGTCGTGAAATAGGAGTTAATCGGATTCCCAAAACCGATACTCTTTGGACTCGCCAACCTGGAGGAAGTGTAAATAATACTTCGGTATTTGTACCTATGGAATTATGGATTTCAGGTGAATTTGCAGGAAGACAGACTTGGGCTAGCTCCCATGATATATATTTAAAAGGTGATTTGACATATAGACATACACCTGTGGGACAAAGGCCTGACGGAATTGATGAAGATGGTGAACGAACCTTGCCGATCAATGACATCGACTATTTGGGGATTCTTTCTGAAGAATGTATCTATATTCAGTATGGACATTGGTGTCCCGATGATTCATTGCGACACCGGTCTAATACTGAAGATATTTATATGTATGGCGCTTACTGTGCAATGGGTGATGCAGATGTCCCCTGGTATGAAGGGGTGATAACGTTAGAATATATCCATCCCAAAGGATCAACTCCTGCCCAGTATTGGCGGGGTGAATTCTTCGAGAATATTGATCTGCATATCCATCATTATCCAACTTCTGCCATGAATCCATGGCCTCCAGGATGGGACTATCCTTGGTATAATCCACTGTGGCCCGAACCCGGTCCATTATATGTCACAGGATTTCC
>PWOA01000100.1 GCA_003564155.1 Candidatus Cloacimonadota bacterium | reverse complement strand
TCTCGCCCTGTTTCCTGAAATTACAACACCCTGCAGATTCAAAATATCTGCTTAATTTATATGATAATTTTGCGGTTAAAGCCACAGCTATTACTGCATCAATTACAAGGAGAAGTAACAAGATTCAATTTTAATCCGTGTAATTTTAAGCTATACACTCCTGCGAAACAGAATTTAACAAGGTCGACGGGAAACCTCCAGTCCGTTGTATCAATTCTATGATTTTGTTTTTTTGAATCATTCAACGAACCTGGCAAGACGGAAGCCAATAAAGTTGTAGTTGTAAGTTACGTGGCTGTCGACACGGTACGAGACAGCGCAGCCGTTGGCAAAGATATTCCAGCTACCGCCACAACTCATCCGGTAGAATCCGCTATTTGGGCCTTTCGGATCTGCATAAGAACCCGCAGGATAGCTACCCCATATGTCCCAAACCCAGTTGAAGACATTGCCGCTCATGTCATATAAAACTAGTTCATTGGGGAGTTTGGTACCTACCGGATGCGTAGTACTGCCTGAATTATCATTATACCAAGCATAATCGCCTAAATCAGATTCTTCATCTGTGCCTGCCCAAGTATCATTAAATGTATCTGCATTCTGAGCCGGTACTCCGCCTCTTGCTGCAAATTCTCTCTGCATCTCAGTAGGAAGCATATAGCCATCAGCCGACCAATCACAAGAGACATTGGTGTGGTTAGAGTTGATTAGATTCCAAAACATCGGCTAATCATCAGGATCAGTACCATAATCACCATAACTGTAAGCCGGAGTCAGGTTTTTCATTATACTCAGACGATTGCAAAACTCTATGGCATCATACCAGGATACATAATACACCGGCTGATCTACATACGTCCTTCAATATCTTATAAACTGTATTGAGATGAAGTATATAATAATATTTTGCAGATATATCTAAAAAAAAAGCCTTGTAAACAAGGCAAAATAAATGGTGGGGCATAGCGGGATCGAATCGTTGACATTATCCTACTTTTTTGTATATTTGATTGGTCTGGCAATATAGCTTGTATGAAGAAGCTTGTGTGCCATCTTGGAGTTTGGTTTTCCCAGAAATTCATCGTAAACCTTTTTTATGGAAGGGTTATGATGTGAACTTTTGAATTGAAGTTCTTCATCCTCTTTGTACAACCCTTTTGCTCTTTTATCCCTGATCGTATTGAGAGAGAGATAGGGCTGTCCGCCTCCTCCTACACAACCACCACGGCATGCCATAACCTCGATAAAGTGGTACGGTATCTCTGTTCCTTCATTCTTTGCTTTGCGGACACGGTCTAGTAGTTCCTTGACATTGGCAAGACCTGAAGCTACGGCAATACGGATTTTTGTTCCGGCGACTTCCAGTTCACCGGTTTTAATGGCTTTATGCCCTCTCACAAATTCTACTTTCGGATTGGGCATGTCTTCACCGGTTACGTAGTAATATGCTGTTCTGATTGCAGCTTCCATTACCCAGCCGGTAGCTCCGAATATGGTTCCAGCACCTGTGTACTGTCCCAACGGATCATCTGCAACTCCTTTAGGAAGTCCATTAAGATCAATACCACGTTGTTTAAGCATGCGGGCGAATTCACGTGTTGTAATAGTCACATCGACATCTTTAAAACCCGAAGCATACATGTCTTCCATTCTTTCAATTTCATATTTTTTAGCGGTACAGGGCATTATTGACACCAGAAAAATCTTTTCCGGTGCTACGTTCATTTTTTTTGCCCAGTAAGTCTTTACCATAGTTCCTATCATTTGATGAGGAGATTTGGCTGTGGAAAAATTTGGAATAAGGTCATAATAGAATTTCTCAAGATAATCTACCCATGATGGGCAACACGAAGTAATCAAAGGTAGTTTTTCCGGTTTTTCGGTCAGAATGGTGGCAAACTCCATTGCTTCTTCCATTATAGTGAGATCAGCGCCGAAATTGGTGTCAAAAATGTAGTCAAATCCCAACAATCTCAGGGCAGTGTACATTTCACCGACTACATTGGTTCCGGGATCCAGACCGAACTCTTCTCCAAGTGCTACTCTTACAGCGGGTGCTTCCTGTGCTACAACAACCATCTCAGGATCGTCAAGAGCATCCCACACAGCTGAGGTAACATCTTTTTCATAAATCGCTGCCACTGGACAATAAGCCGAACACTGACCACACTTAACACATTCGGACTCTTCGAGATTTCTCTGAAGTGATGGTCCGATAAAGGTGTCAAAACCTCTGTTGGATTTTGTCAAAGCATGAACAGCCTGAATCTCATTACATACATGAATACAACGTCCACAGAGGATACAGTATCTTGGATCCATAATCAGAGCCTGTGATGACGAGTCGATTTCCGTATAAGGTCTCGGCAAAGAGCTAACCGGAAGCTCTCTAATTCCCATTTGCTGGGCTAGTGCCTGTAGTTCACAGTTCCCGTTTCTTATACATTCCGGGCAGTTGTTGGGGTGATTCATCAGCACCAGCTGTAATGCATAGTAACGCAATTCCATTAGTTTCTTACTATGAGTGGTGATCTTCATTCCGTCAACACAAACTGTTGAACAGGCTCTCACAAGTTGTCCGTTTGCTTCAACCATGCAGACACCACAACTGGCTGTTGCAGGGATATCCTGAACATAACAGAGACTAGGTATCTTATATCCAGCTTTCTTTGCAGCGTGGATAATTCTGGTTTCTTTCTGTACTTCCACCTCTAAATCGTTAACTGTTAATTTAATCATCATAATATATGTAACCTTTATTTTATAATTCTATTATCGAGTAGGTTAAAAGGCTTGCCACGGTTATCTGTCAAGTTTTTTGCGAAAATATTTCACATTCCTCGTTTTTATTATAGGAGATCAGTACTGGTTGTTCATAAAGCTAATTCCCGGAGTATGAGTTGATGTAATATCTCATTACGGCAACAAAACATATTTGAACAAGTTTAGATATTCTGTAGTAGCTGTAGCTTTAAATCTTTTCCCATCTGGAATTGCTTATGTCTGTTTAGTGAGGTAATTTTGCTGAATTGCACGTACAATAACTCCGGTAATTTGTTTGACGTTTGAGATTTCCATTAGGCTGCCTCCTTCTCTTTCAAAGATATAATCTGCTCACGCAAAGACCTAATGTCAGACTGTTTACAGCTCAGAATCCGCTTGTAGATATCCCGCTTGTCTGCCTGAGAAATATTTTCGTTGGCACTGATATTCTCTCCATAAAGTTCTATAAGATCAAGCTGGGATATGATCAGTTTTGAAGCAGTCTCAGGAGCGTTAGTTTGCGACAGAGTTTTTGCGAATTGATCGAATTTCCCTTTAGTGATAAGCTCTGCCTCTGACAGCTGCTGCAATTTCGCCAGATGCTCATCAGAAATACTATCTGTCTCTTGACTCTTGCCGGTTGATTTACCGTTCCCGGGTAACTCCCAATCGGGGATGTTAGGCTCGACCCAATAACCAGAACATTCACCGGATTTGTAATAATGAACCGGATTCATCGCATTATAGGGTTTGTCCGGCAGAATATCTACCCAACTGCCTGATAGATCATAAAGATAACGACCTATGCCGAATTTAACTCCTGCCCGTCTAAGTGAATCCGAAAATGCACCTTTTAAGGCCTCGATATTTGTAAATGAAGCTACATCTTCTTTGGCTATCCATTCATTGTCTATCTTGATCGATAACCTGCACTTTACGCCGTCTGAAAGAACTTCATAGCTGTCTTCCCAGCCTTCAGTGCCGAATACCTCATCAAGCCGCTGCATAACACCTCTGGCTGTTAGATAGGGCAGCACATTGACACTTTTGTTTTTCGCTGAGGCACGACATACACGAAACTCAATGCCTTTACGGGGAAGAGGATTAGTTAGGGCTTGTTGGATTTGGTTTGTATCCATAATTTACCTCCTTATGGACTTGATAGTTGATTTGTTAATTTGTGGTTAAATATTTGTGATTCTTCATCTTACATTTTACATCGTAAACTCTAAATTATACATTCAACACCGTAAACCTATCTCATTATATATATGACCGAATTTGCCCAAAATCGCACTATTACAGTCATATAGATGCATTTTAGTCGTGAAAAAGCAAGGGAAACGAATAAGAGTTGACACTATTTGCAATCTATGAAATATATCCAGTCCATAGATGCAGAATTTTTAGTATAATCATTTAGATAAGGATAGATAGATAAGTTAAAGCTGATTTAAGTGGTAAAATTAGACGGTTTTGTAAATTGCCAGATAGCTTCCAGCAAGCTTTGGCTGGTAAGATTGTAAATTAACAAATTTTGGAGGATAGAAGGATGAATTTGAGGAAAATATTTATCTTTAGGTTTATGTTGCTAACTGCCTTGTTATTAGGCGGTTTAGTAAGTTTGTCGGCACAATTCGCCGGTGGTAAAGGAACGGAAGAAGATCCGTGGCAAATAGAGACGGCAGAGCATCTGGATAATGTGAGGAATTATTTGGGTGAAGAGCATAGAGATAAGTACTTTATTCAGACAGCGAATATTGATTTAACGGACTTCCTATGGGATGAAAATGCAGAGGAGTATATTAACGATGGCGAAGGCTGGGTGCCGATTGGTTTATCTGAAGACAGGTATTATGGTAATTATATAGGAGGGGGACATACAATTAACGGTCTGTTTATCAACCGACCTGCTACTCACCATCAAGGTCTTTTTGGGTACACAGAAGGGGCACAAATATCGAATCTCGGTCTTACCAATACAAATGTCACGGGTTTTAGCCATACCGGAGGTTTAGTGGGCAGTAATGAAAATTCTATTATATTAAATTGCTTCTCTACCGGTAGTGTAACGGGTAATCATACGGCAACAGGTGGTTTGGTAGGACATAATATTTCATCATCAATAAGTAAATGTCATTTTGAAGGTAATGTTAAGGGAGATTATCACATAGGAGGATTGGTCGGAGAAAACCAAGCTTCTACGGTTAGCAACTCTTACAGCTCCGGGACTGTAACAGCAAACGAGACTCGTGGTGGTGGTTTGATCGGGAGCATAAGGGATAATTCTGAAGTGAGTAATAGCTTCAGTACGGCAAATGTAAATGGGAACAACCGAATAGGTGGTTTTGCTGGATATGTATCCGAATCTTCTATTGATAATTGTTACAGTGTCGGCAATGTCCTTGGCAACCGGGAAGTAGGAGGTTTAGTTGGAACGAGCGGACAGTCCGTAATAAGCAATAGCCACAGCAAGAGCAATGTTACTGCTGATGATGTGATGGTTGGTGGCCTTGTAGGTTACAATAGTAGTGAGGCTGTTATAATTAGTTGTCATAGTAGCGGGGAAGTGTCGGGTGGAACTAACAATGTAGGTGGTCTTGTTGGAAACAATGGTTGGTCTTCTACGGTCAGTAAAAGCTATAGTACGGGAGATGTTATCGGCACTGATCAAAGGGTTGGTGGTCTTGTTGGAAATAATAATAGTTCTTCGATAATAAATAACAGCTATAGCACCGGTAGTGTTAAAGGAATTGATCGTGTCGGGGTGTTGGCCGGACAGAACTATCAAAGCATCATTATCCATAGTTTCTCAACAGGTCTCGTTTCCGGGAATACAAATGTCGGTGGTTTGTCAGGTTTGATAGATACGGGTGGAAGCTTTGAGGAAATTAACAATTACTGGGATACTCAAACATCCGGACAGGGGTCCAGTGCCGGCGGTAAAGGAAGAACGACAGCAGAGATGACATATCCTCATGCTGAGAACACTTATGTGAACTGGGATTTTAATGATATATGGAAAGCTGATGTTGATGGAGATATCAATAACGGTTATCCTTACATCAAAGAAGATGCAGTATCTGTTGATGATGATTATATACCAATAACAAGCTCCATTTCTTTATCTAACTATCCCAACCCCTTCAATC
>PWOA01000038.1 GCA_003564155.1 Candidatus Cloacimonadota bacterium | reverse complement strand
GCCGGTCATCATTCTCTTGTTTGGAACGGAGAAGATACAAGAGGCCGTAAGATGCCTTCCGGCATTTACCTTTACCGCCTGAAAACCGAAGATAAGATATTGACCCGTAAGATGATGCTTATCAAGTGATAAGAGCTAAGGACTAAGCTAGTAGAATAGTAGATTAGGGATTAGGAGAAAAGAATAATTTAGAATGTAGGATTTAGGATTTAGAATTTAGGTGGTGGACGCTATTGTTTTGGCGGCTTTTTCTGATCCAAAAACATCCCCTCATTCCCGTGCAGACGGGAATCCATGGTGGTTAAAGGCTAAGGGCAAAACGAAGTGTTTAGAGTTTAGAGTTGAAAAAGAGTTGAGGGGAAAGAATAATTTAGGTGGTGGAAGCTGGTGTTTTGGTGGCTGTTTCTGATACGATGTGGAAGCAATGATTCAATTATATCTCACAGTTAAGAAAAAGAATTTAGGAATTAGAATATAGGCTGGATATGCGGTTCATGAAAAAACTATCAAGTTTATACTCAACATATATGAGATGAATAGTAAGTGTTATACTTATTAATAACAATCAAGATGACTAATTCTTGACATATAAACTATTACTAATCTAAACATTACTTAAAGGAGGCTATGATGAATAGTAATATCAGAAAGATAAACAGAGGTTTACTGATAATGATGCTATCACTTATCTCAGTATCTTTATCAGCACAGTTTGGTGGAGGTACCGGTAGCTTATATGATCCCTGGCAGATTGAAACTGCAGCTCATTTGGATAGCGTGCGTTATTACCTGTCGGATCATTTTATCCAAAAAACAGATATCAACTTAGCTGATTCACTATGGTCCTCCGGAGAAGGATGGGAGCCGATTGGAGACGAAAATAACCCTTTTAGAGGATCTTACGATGGAAACGGATATGTAGTTGATAGTTTGTATATTGATCGGTCCGATTTAGATGCTGACGATTCGAGGCATGTAGGCCTGTTCGGTTATATTGACGAAGCTTCCATTGCAAAATTGGGAGTTACCAATTTCACCATCAAACAACAATTTAGATTCTACACTACCGGTTCTCTGGTAGGCTACAGTAACAATAAGTCGGATATTGATTATTGTTACAGTACGGGTGTATATACTGGATGGTATACACAAAGAACAGGAGGCTTAGTTGGAATTAACGCTAATAAATCTTCTATCAGAAACAGTTATACCGATGTTACTTTAGAACCAAATAATCGACGATATTATCCAGGTATGTATGGTGATCTGCTAATTCCTACTCTTCGTGGTTATGGCGGTATAGTTTATAGAAATACAAATGGATCAATAATAGACGGTTGTTATAGTTTAGGAGATTTGAATGGTTTTTACCCTGCAGTTACTTTTTTCGACCCACCTATTGGTCCTTATGATTTCTGGCTTGTGATGGGCAGTCGCAGCGCATCTCTTGGTGGTTTAGCTGCAATAAACACCAAGAGTTCTACTATAATGAATAGTCATAACAGTGGTAATATTAAAATTGGTAATGGTGATCATAATGATAATTATATAGGTGGTTTAGTCGCCCGGAATCTGAATGGATCTATAATATCAAACTGTTATAATGAAGGTAATATCGGCTATTTCAACAACCGATATCATCCAGGCGAAAATATTACGCGCGCTGGAGGTTTGGTAGGTATTCTTGATGGCGGTTCCAGGATAACCGGCAGTTATAACGGCGGAGATATTAGTCAAATAGTGGATTTTGCCGGTGGTTTAGTTGGTCGTGCAAGAGGTATTATTGAAGACAGTTACAATACCGGCAACCTATATTTTATTCCCCGTAGATATTCCTGGCCGGTAGGTGGAGGGTTAGCCGGCAGCATATCTGATGAGAATAGTCGAGTTTCTAATTGCTATAACAGCGGTCGTCTTAATAAGATAACACCTGTAGAAGTAGTAGAGCGCGAATCATTAAGATTCCCCGGGGTTTACCTCGGATACAACAGCAATCCTGTAGAAGTAGTAGAACGCAAATCATTATACATGCGGCGGTCATCTGAAGATGGTTTAAACGTTTTCAGAGATACCGGAAGAAACAAGGATCTGCCGGATCTTTTTATAGGTGGTTTGATAGGCCGTAACGGTATTTATACCGACGAAGGTGATGTTCGAGATAGAGCGGAGATAATCAACAGTTATTGGGATGTTAACACTTCCGGCATATCAACGAGTGATGGAGGAGTGGGCAGGCCAACCCATGTTATGGTCACACAAAACAGTTTTGAGGACTGGTCTTTCCCTCATAAATGGCACATTGAAGAGGGGGGATCTTATCCATATTTATTTTGGCAAGAAGAATCGGCAAGACACAATCGTCCCGGTCCTTCTGACTTGACTGTAAGCATCAATGATCTTTCCGTACCGTCGTTAGATTTAAGGTGGCGGTATCCGACAACAGCTATCTCGAGAGTTGATATATACCGTGACGGTCTTTTAGTGGGTTCTGCAGATTATCCTTCGCACTCATGGATGGATAGCGGCGAAAATTTACAAAAGTATGAGCACTATACTTATCATGTTGTTGGAGTCATTGTTTCGGGCGAAGATGAGCGAGAGACAGTAGCCGGTCGAGAGGAGAGTATTGTTATCCATGAGCCTTTTGCCGGTGGCAGGGGTACTAAAGAGGACCCCTGGCTTATAGTGACAGCCGGACAACTTAACAAGCTCAGATATTATCTTGGAGCAGAACATCATCGTCAGTTTTTCAAGCAGATTGTGGATATCGATTTAGGTGTGCCTCCCTGGAATAACGGTTCGGGCTGGGACCCCATCGGCTATGGTGAGACAAAGGAAAACAATACTTTCTTTGGCGGCAATTATGATGGAAATGGCTATACAATTAGTGGATTATACATTAATCGTCCCGATTCAACCAATCAAGGTCTGTTCGGCTATACAAGCGGGTTAATTGTTGACGGACGGGATAATTGGGGTGCTTATTATTATCATCTATTATATTTTGATTCACTTTGGGATTTTATACCCGGTAACAAGATCATCAATGTTAACCTAACCGGAGTTGATATAACCGGCGGCAATAATGTCGGCAGTTTAGTGGGAAAGAATGACTTTATGAACATTATAAATTGTTCGGTAGCGGGCAATATATCAGGTACGGGTAATAGTTGTGGAGGGTTGGTAGGTCTGAACATGAATACAGGCGGATTATTACACTGCAAAAGTGAAGCTGATGTCAAAGGTAAATATTCCGTAGGCGGATTGGTTGGGAGTATGAATAAACCGGAAGACCCGGCTTATGATGATCACTATGATAATACAGATTATGTGGTGTTAAGTCATAGTACAGGTACCATAGAAGGACTAGATGATGTAGGAGGTGTAGCCGGCTGGTGTTACGGTACGTTTATTTCGAATAGCTATAGTAGCGGAACAGTCAAAGGCAATAACAATGTAGGAGGTCTAGTTGGCTGGAGTTTGTCTAGTCATTTTGAAAACCATAGTAGTGGTGTAGTTAAAGGCAATAATAATGTAGGGGGATTAGTTGGTTGGGGTGAAAGAGGATTTATTGAGACCTATAGTAGCGCTGTGGTCAAAGGCAATAATAATGTAGGAGGATTAGCCGGTGCCGGAACCGCCGTATTTATTCGTTCATATAGTGCAGCGACTGTCACTGCAGCAGGTAACGGAGCTGGTGGCATTGTCGGGCTAGTTCCAATCGATGGTGGAGGGATGATTACGGAGAGCTATAATATCGGCAAAGTATCCGGTAATAGTTATGTTGGAGGTTTAGTGGGTCTATGGCAACGTGGAATAATAACTAATTCTTTTAGTATAGGTAGTGTTGAAGGTGAGGATAAAACCGGTGGTTTGCTTGGTTTTATTGGACCTACTGCCGAAGCTATTAACAGCTACTGGGATGTAGACACTTCCGGTCAGGAAGATAGTGCTGCAGGTGAAGGTAGAAGCACTGCCGAAATGACCCATATATATGATGAAGACACTTACGAAGACTGGGACTTTAAAGATATTTGGGGTACTGACAGCGAATATTTTGTAAATAACGGCTATCCCTATCTTCAGTGGCAATTTAGTGACAAACCCACTATAGCCGTTAATCCTTCTCCGGGACATGGTGCAAAAGAAGTGAGGCTTCCTCTTGAGGAATTATCCTGGGACTATATTGTCGATAGCAATCATCATAATCCGGTCGGCTTCAGAGTTTATTTGAATACTACCGGTGATTTTGATGAATCTGATGAGTTTACTTGGGTAGCTTATGACGAAGAAGAAGAACGTTATTATTGTTATGAAACAGCAGACTCTTTAGATTACAGTACTACTTATTACTGGCAAGTAGTTCCAACCACGAAAGAAGCAAAGAAAAACCGCTATTCGCAGAACGATGATCACCGTAAGCGACGAAGAGGAGACGAAAGATTAAGCTATCCGGCGGAAACATTATATCGAGATGATGCAGAAGATCCTGAGATATGGTTATTCACTACAGCACCTGATCCCAGCTATCCTCTGCCGGCAACTAATCCCGATCCGCCTGATAAAACAGAAGATATCGTTATAGATTTACAACAGTTAAGCTGGGAGTATGAATATGATGATTACTTTGTCACACCTGTTGGTTTCAGATTATACATGAATACCACCGGAGATTTTGAAGAAGAACATCATTATGAATGGATAGATTATACTTTTGGTCAACAAAATTACAGCAGTATCATACATCATGAACTATTTAAGAATACAACATACTACTGGCAGGTTATACCTACAACAATAGACCCCAATATGGATTATGAAGCATTGAACGTGAATCTAAGAAGAAGTAAAAGAAGTGAAGATAGAGATGTGGCTCATGACGCAAGAAGCTTCAAACGCCGGTCGAGTGGAGAGCGGACAACTTATCAACCTGCTTTGAGAGAAGGTAATGATGCTATAGACGGTCCTGTCTGGTCATTCACCACAGGGATAAAGACGTCAGTCGAGCAGCCGTTAATACCGGAAGTTACATCATTGAACCGTAATTATCCTAATCCTTTTAATCCGAAAACGGCAATAGAGTTTTCTTTGGCGAATGATGGAGATATTACCTTAGAGATCTATGATATCAGAGGGCGGCGTGTAAATACTCTTATCCGGGAACACTTTAGAGCCGGTCATCATTCTCTTGTTTGGAACGGAGAAGATACAAGAGGCCGTAAGATGCCTTCCGGCATTTACCTTTACCGTCTGAAAACTGAAGATAAGATATTGACCCGTAGAATGATGCTTATCAAGTGATAAGAGCTAAGGACTAAGCTAGTAGAATAGTAGATTAGGGAAGAAGAATGCAGAAGGGCTAAGAGCTAAGGGCAAAGGGCAAAAGAGCGTTTCGCTTCGCTCTAATGAATAATGAAAAATGAACGATTAGTTAGTTTAGAGTTTAGGGTTTAGAATGTAGAATTTAGGTGGTGGATACTGGTGTTATAATGGCTGTTTCTGATCCAAAAACATCCCCTCATTCCCGTGCAGACGGGAATCCATGGCGGTTAAAGGCTAAGGGCAAAAGAGTTTAGGAGATTAGGGGGTTTCGCTTCGCTCTAATGAATAATGAATAATGAAAAATTAATTAGTAAATTAGTTAATTAGGAGAATAGCAACACGGATTGGACAGATTGAACGGATGAACACAGATGAGAAGAGCTAAAAACAAAAGAGTTTAGGGTTTAGAATGTAGAATTTAGGTGGTGGATACTGGTGTTATAATGGCTGTTTCTGATCCAAAAACATCCCCTCATTCCCGTGCAGGAGACTGTGTAAAAACGATTTTCATATCATGCAGATATCCATTTGGAACTAACAGTAATCACCAAGACTATGAGATTCGAGCGAGTGTTTTTCTAAAATGGACAACTAAAAGGAACGAAAT
>PWOA01000003.1 GCA_003564155.1 Candidatus Cloacimonadota bacterium | reverse complement strand
TATTGGATTATTAATGCGAGCAAGATCAGAAGGACATATTCTCGCAGTTAAAGACTATATTGACTCTCTAAAAGCCAAAGGCTTTAGAATTAGTGACAATTTGTATAACAAGATTATAGACAGTTATCCTAAATATTAGCCAACTATAGTAATGGAAAAGAGCTTAAGGAGTCTCGTTAGTTTTCTCTTAATGAAATAAATATTCCCCCAAAATTAAAGCATTTAGCCTACTCTTAACTGTGTTTCCTTTTCAAAGGTTTACCCATAACTATGTAGTTTGCTCTGTAGTTATCTTGATAAAAGAAAACACACTGTGATCAGGGGTTTTATGTATGTTTTTTATACTAAACACAATGTGCTTTGGTCTGTGCTGTCTTGATAAAAGTATACACACCGTGAACAGGGGTTTTATGTGTGTCTTATATACTAAACTCAATGTGCTTTGCTCTGCGCTGTCTTGATAAAAGGATACACACTGTAAGCTGGGGTTTTATGTGTGGTTTTTATACTAAACACAATGTGCTTTGCTCTGTGCTATCTTGATAAAAGGATACACACTGTAAGCTGGGGTTTTATGTATGGTTTTTATACTAAACACAATGTGCTTTGTGTTTAGCCAATGTATGAAAGATATATCCTAAATTCCCTTTAATTTATATCTATGAGTTCTTGAAACCCTTTGAAATAATGGGGTTTTCTTTGAATCCCTTCTTGACTTTTGCCCTAAACATAGATATAATGTATCTATGTAGAGAGGGGGAGCCACTTATGTCATATTTAAGTTATCGAAAACATGAAAATGGAGTAACTTATGTTTATGAAGTTGAGTCTTATTGGGACAAAGATGAGAAAAAACCAAAAAATCGACAGAAGTATCTTGGTAGATTAGATGATAATACTAAGGAGATTATTCCTTCTAAGCGCTTAGATCCTAACAGAGTAGCTGTAAGTGATCCAGCAGTAACAGCCACTACTACTGTAATTGGTCCCTCGCTTGTTTTAAATAAGATTACAGAGAATATTGGCCTTAAAACAATTTTGAAACAATGCTTTCCCAATGAATGGGAGCAGCTCTTAAGTTTGGCCTACTATTTAACTTGTCGTGGTGAGGCACTCAGCCATGCAGATACTTGGCTAAAGAATCATCAAGTTGCACTGCATAATGGGTTGAGTAGTCAAAGAATCAGCAAGCTATTAGGCAGGCTTTCGGACGATGCTAAACAAACCTTTTTCAAAAGCTGGAGTAAAAAGATAAGCGAGAAAGAATATTTGTGCTATGACATTACTTCCGTATCTTCTTACTCAGAGCAAAATGAATATGTTCGTTATGGACATAACAGGGATGGCGAGGCTCTCAAACAAATTAATCTAGGCATGATTTATGGTCAAGAAAGCCATCTCCCAGTTACTTACCGACGATTACCTGGAAGTATTGTTGATGTTTCAACTCTTAAGAATTTACTAAAGAGCTTCAAAAAACTTGAGTTCCCAAAAGTGCATT
Organism: Candidatus Cloacimonadota bacterium; assembly: GCA_003564155.1. GTDB lineage: Bacteria > Cloacimonadota > Cloacimonadia > Cloacimonadales > PWNZ01 > PWOA01. The sequence goes on along the minus strand of PWOA01000003.1, from coordinate 4,505 downwards.
TGATTTTGGATCGAGGCTTTTATAGTGAGGATAATGTCAACGAGTTGTTGAGCAAACGCTACAAGTTTACACTTGGTGTTTCGACTCACCTTAAATTTGTGAAAGAAATTATCGATGAAGCCAGAAGCCCAATGTATGGACCGGAAGGCTATCGTAAAATTGATGATGAAATACTTTATGTCTATACTAAACGACTATCTTTGGGAGAAGAAAGAAGACGTTGTTATCTCCAACTTTACTTCAATTCTCATCGTGCGGCTGACACATATGATAGATTTATTGACGATTTGCTCACATACAAAGAAGAACTGGAAGCTGGTAATCGGACAAAGGAGCATGAAAAATATTATCAGCAATTTTTTATTATCAAAGAAACTCCCAAGCGTGGATTAAAGGTTAGTTATAACAATGAAGCTATTGAGGCACACAGAAATCGCTACAGTGGATTCTCTGCTATATTGACAAACAATATTAAGGACCCTGTAGAGGCTCTGCAGGTTTACCGAGATAAAGATGTCATTGAAAAATGTTTTGATGATATGAAGAATAGCCTAGACATGAAGCGCTTAAGGATGCATTCGTCAAAATCTATGGCCTCTAGGTTATTTATTCAATTTCTCTCCCTAATCTACGTCAGCCAAATTAGAAAAAAACTCAGAGCACACGAGATGATGAGCAAATATACAGTTCGAGGCCTTATGAACGAACTCGAATCACTAACAGATATCAGATTTTCAGGGAAATATGGTCATATCCACTCCGAAGTTACTAAATCACAAAGGGAAATATTAGAAGCCTTCTCTGTGCATTTAGAATCATAGATACAAAACTTGGGGGAATTTAGGATAAAGGTAAGAGAATCTATCTTGTACTTGACAATGCAACATATCATAAAAGCACGCTTGTACAGCAGTGGCAAGAGTTAAATAAACAAAAAATAGAATTAGTAAAACTTCCTACCTACTCACCTTGGCTTAATGATAGATAAGTATATGGCACAAGATGAAAAAGTGGTTTTTTGATAATGTCTATATTACATATATTGATCAAATAACAAATGGGGGTCAGTAGGTATAATTTTTTTGGGATTTATGTTTTATCTTATCACTACTCACTTTTTTATATGCCGTATTCAAGTCATTTATCATACGTCTTAAGATAAAAGCTTTCTATTTCTTACTTAGGCATAAATTTAAAAGATCGTCAATATATGCTGTGGCAAGACATTCTACTGTATCAGCCGCCCCATAATACAATTTTACTTCACCACTTTTTTCGATGATCATACCGCCTGGGAATATTACATTGTTTCTAAATCCGTCGCGAGTTTCGTAAGGTGCTTCAGGAGCTATGAGCGGTTCTTTATACATTCCGACTACTTCTGCAGGATTATCGATATTAAGCAGCATTATTCCTACACTATAGCGTTTTTGCCACTTCTCTTCCCATCCATTTTTTCCTCTTTCCTCATCTTTATCTACCGCATGAAATGTAGTAAGCCATCCTTTTTGCGTCTTAACAGGAGGTGCCGCAGGCCCTATTTTATCATTTGCGTAAGCGACATCTTCTACTGCAAGTACGAGATTAGAGTTCCCCCAATATTTTAAGTCAGTAGAATCGGAGAGCCATATATCAAACCTGTCTTTTCCACCGCGACTGTATACGGGAAAAGGTCTCTCGAGTCGAATGAATTTATCATTTATTTTTTCGGGAAATAATACCATATTTCTGTTATCGGGTACGGTCATTGTCAATATTTCAAAATTATTAAAATCATCGGTAACAGCTATGCCACCTCTGGTCCCATGTTTTGTATCAACTGCAAAGCACATATAGACGCGCTCATCTATTACAGTCAATCTCGGATCATATGCACGAATAATCTCTTCATCCTTTAATTCGAAACAAGGCTTGGATTGAACATCCCAATTTATACCATCATCGCTGTAGGCGAACCCAAGATTTGTTCCTTTAAAACCATAAGAACCTCCTTTTTTATACCCGTAGTCGTTTCTAAATACCATGATGTATTTTCCCTGGTATTTTGCAACACCTGCGTTGAATATGAGATCTGATTCATAAGGAATAGCTTTAGCGGTAAGTATTGGATTTTCTGGATGTCTTTTAATACATTTGTTGGATTTAAGTTGACCTATTAATTCCATGATTTGCCTGTTCTCTAAATTATGCGCAAAGTTATAAGTGACTAAAGTGAGGGAAAGGTACAATAACCTAATTACAAAGGCTTTAATTCCTCGAAATTAATCCATTTAGAGACAAGTATTTTCACCCTCTTTTTCATTTTATTATCATCTGTTTTTCAGGCTCAACAATGATTTTTATGAAAGATAGTAGACCTACCTAATCAAAAATATTTTGGAGAAAGATTCATATTTCTTGGAGTTTACTGGAAATATAGATTTCCTAAATCTTTATTATAATATGTTTTTATCTTTACAAACAACGGATAATTATGGAAATAATAGTACCAATCTTATTCCTTATAGTACGTGTAACTTAAAAATAGTATTATTAGGCACATGCAAATTCAAGTTTATAGGATGTTCAGAATTGCAATCACAGATATATCTATTCTTTGTTAAGCGAATAACAGTTTTTAATATCCATATATCAAGATGCTTGTATGTCTGCTCTCTTTTATAATGAACTTTCCGGGTTAATTTCCCACATCGAGACATATTGAAGAACAATGAGCAGATCTGACATAAACCTGAAATATTTCATTATTTACATAGAAAGAATCAATCTTAATTCCTTGTAAAATAAGTGTTTTTTGTATAAAATCTTATATGTTCATCCGTTATCTACTCTTTATTGTTGGTTTTCAGTTTAAAACATAAAGGGATATTGGTTTCTTTCTACCTTTTTACAAGTTAATTTCCAATGTAATTTATACCATATTTATTGTTTCATAAAAATACGTTGTTGAACCATTTTTGTTTTGTTACGTAACTACTGCTTATTATATAAAATCAAGTAATTCCTCAATATGGTAAAAAATGATATTGCTAAGAGTTTTTTTGGATATAATACCTTGCCTGCCTTCTGCTCCTCTTTTTGCATGCATTTCATAATAGGTAAGACGCTCAGTCGAAGCACTATAAAGCCACTTAGTCTTACCTTCACAACGCATTCCTGTTTCATCAAAGTGCACAATCCATGAATTTGTAAGCTGTTGTTTTATTGATGCTTCCGCTCATTCAAGTTTTTCACTCAGCCTTTTGTTTGCATTGACTAATGTGCCCTCACTAACATTCTGACATGCAATATCGCTTATGCTTTCTGCTGCTCTTTCAAGAAGAAGCAACTAATAGTTTCTCCGGTATTCTATAAAAACTTGGATATTATCTCCGTACTGCACAGGCTGAGTTACGGTCTCAGGAAAGTCTTATTTATGCACCTTTTTACAATCAGGACATACTCCCTTATGAGTTCTAAATTTAGTTACCCTAACCTTGATTACAGGAATTTCAATTACCTGTCTACTACGGACTGTTTACTTAACATCGGATAAGTAGCAACCACATTCACATTGCTTAGGCTTTATCTCTACGACATCATCTGGAGTTTTACCCTTCTCCCGTGTTCTTCCTTCATTACCAGGCTGACCTCCTGTAGGTTTACCTGTTCTCTTGTGCATATTTCTTGGCTTTTTCTTTAGCCCATCAGAAGATGGAGGCTTACTGCTGTTTTTCTTGACTTGGGATTCAAGATCAGTGATTCTTCCGTTAAGTTTCTGGTTTTCTACTTCTAAGATTTCTAGCTTATATCTAACAGTTTCAAGTTCATCATTAATACTTTTTACTAAGTTAATAACTGAGCTTATACCTTCTTGATAGGTCTTTATAATCAAAGCTTCGTTCATTCATTCCACCACCATTTAACCAGATAATATTATTATAACGGTTAAACACGGTGTTTTCATTGAGAAATTATTTCCATTTTTGTGTTGGTATTATGTAAATGCCTGAATAGTAACAAAAAAAATAAGAAATTAACTAATTAAAAATTTCGACCTAAAATACTTATGTAATAAAGCTGTAATCCCAGTTATATCTAAGGGTTACAGCTTTATTATAATCTTGCTATCTGTAAAACTTAGGTTAATAATCTGTAGACAAGAGTGTATTTAATCTATCTTTTATTTTAATGTTCTGAATACCAGTTAGCAGCATGAATAGTTCCATGGTTTTGATAAGGAGACGAATCATGTAAGATATTTCCCTCTCCTTCATCAAATTTCCAATATCCGAGAAGTCCTTCTTCGTCACCTGTTAGCTCTTTATTCATATGGTTGTTTATTTCCTCAGCAGTTCTCGCTATACTCCATACTCTAACTTCACCAATTTTCCCATTCCAGCTAAAACAGGTTGAAGCTGAATTCGGATGAGATCTATAATCTCCTCCTAAAATAGGCGGGTCTCTAGGGATTATAGATGCTCCAGCACCAATAAACAAAACGAATACCTCTTCACCATTTACAT
>PWOA01000063.1 GCA_003564155.1 Candidatus Cloacimonadota bacterium | reverse complement strand
GGGCTACCCCAACTTTGTCGGCGACACCATCCGATTTTGCCGGAGGTGACGGTTCCGAATTTGATCCTTATCAGATTGCCAATGCCACTCATTTACATGGGGTACGTTTCTTTATGGATTCCCACTTTATTCAGGTAGCCGATATCGATCTGGATGTTGCACCTTGGAATGAAGGTGAAGGTTGGGAACGGATAGGAGAATCAACAAGTGACGAATTTACCGGATCTTATAATGGTGACGGTTATAACATTTCCGGATTGACTATCAACAGGGCAACTACTTACCAAGCTCTGTTCGGCTATGCCTCTAATGCAGAATTTAAAAATATTAACCTAATAAATGTTAATGTCGATACAAGATCAAGCTCCTATGCCGCAACATTATTAGCTCGCGCCGGAGGTGGTGTTTTGGTTGAAAACTGTTCTGCCGTAGGTGGAACTGTCAGAGGCGGAACATATACCGCAGGATTAGTTGGTTATTCAATCCAAGATAATACTTTACGTAATAGTTATGTAGACATAGAAGTCGCAACCACCGGCAATGCTGCAGGTCTTTTAGGTTATGGCGGATCTAACGGTTTACGTGTTGAAAACTGCTATGTTGCCGGTTCCGTTACCGGATCCGGAGTATATGTAGCCGGCTTAACCGCTTATTCTACCGGTAATAATCCGGGTTCAATGTTTATAAATAATTATGTAGTTGCTTCCGTACATAGTACTAATACCGGAACTTGCCATGTAGGCGGTTTAGTAGGCCGCCGGTTCCATGGTCATTTTGAGAATAATTATGTTGTCGGACCGGTAACTTCCAATCAACAATCTAGCAACAGCGGTGCCTTATTTGGTTCATTCTGGGAAAATGGAGTAGGTGATGTTACTAATAATTACTGGAGTATAGCAACTACCGGTCAAACCCGTGGTGGTGGTGACGGAGCACCTGATATACCGGGTAATACCGCTTTTGAGATGATGCAGGAAGACACCTTTGACGGCTTTGATTTCGTACAAGTTTGGGATATTGCTGAAGAGGCATCTTATCCTTGGCTACAGTGGGAAGGAGATGATCCCGGAGATCATAATTACCCGCCATTATTACCTCCTAGTAGTTTAATGGCAGCACCCGGTGATGGTGTTATAGAACTCTTGTGGGAAGAACCTGAAGAAGAATTAGGTATTCCTGATGGGTATCATGTTTATCGTGATAATGAAAGAATAAATGTCGAATTAATAGAAGACACTGAATATGAAGACAGTGGATTAATAAATTGGTTACGATTTAATTATTATGTAACTGCTGTTTATGATGGTGAAGAATCTATGAGTTCGAATGTCGTATCCTCAATGCCTGTTGACTTCCCCGGTGGTATTGGAACCGCAGAAGATCCTTTCTTAATTGAAACAGCTTCTAACCTTAATAGAGTTAAGTATATGTATGATGCTCATTATAGGCAAGTAGCCGACATTGATTTAGGAGTTCACCCTTGGAATACAGGTCCCGGGTGGCCGACTATAGCTGATTTTGCCGGATCTTATGATGGCGGTGAAAACTATATAACAGGCGTCAGTATTCCTTATGGCGGATTTCGAGAAGGGTTATTCGGATATGTTATCGGAGCAACTCTTAAGAATATCAGATTGAAAGATACATATATAAATGGCACTCATCAGTTAGGCGGTTTAGCCGGTCATGTCAGAGATGGATCTCATGTGATTAATTGTTCGGCTGAAAATGTTGTCATTAATGGAACTTATAATCTTGGCGGTCTCATAGGCTATGTATGGGGGAATGAGGATAACTTGACGAAAGATAGTTATGCCCTCAACGTAGATATCTCGGGTACATATAATGTTGGAGGATTAATTGGCAGTCATAATCGCAGTGATGTGGAGAACTGTTTTGCAACCGGCAGCGTCCGTGCTACTACTGCTAACTCAAGAGTAGGTGGCTTGATAGGATATTCCACTCGGAATATTGCCGATGCCGATGATGGTTATGGAATAATTCATAATAGCTATGCGATGGTAAATGTAAATGGTAATAGTTCAAATATTGGCGGCTTTATCGGTAGAATATTTAGGGGAGAAGTTTACGACAGCTTCTCTGCCGGAAGAGTAACCGCAACTAGTGAAGAACCTAGCAATATTGGTGGATTTATCGGAGAGTTTGCCGACAATGAAGAATTTATGGAAGGCTGCTATTGGGATACCCAAACCAGTGAAATGGAAGATAACGGAACCGGCAGTACAGCGCAAGGCCGTATGACACGTCAGATGGTTTATCCTTACGATCACCAAACTTACGTACGCTGGGATTTCGAAGAGACTTGGTTTGATGATTACCGTTTCGGTTCCATCAACGATGGCTATCCCATCTTATTCTATCAGCATGAAACTCTGGACACTCCTGAAATAACAAATGTGGAACGCACATTAGTTGACGATGAAGAATACATTCTGGTAAGATGGGGCGAAGTTGAAGATGCAGAATCTTATCTGGTCTTTGCTCATAATGATCCGGAAGATGAATTGACTGAATGGGGTGATCCTATAGCTATAACTGCCGATACGGAACACCTGGATCTGATCTCTGATGATGATCGACAGATGTTCTATTTCATAATTGCTACAGCATTAGATCCGGAAGATGGACGCCGTGCTGTCAGAGATGGACGCCGAACAGGTGACGATGAACGTTATAGTCCTCAAGAATTAAGAAGACGTAGTGACGATAGAAGAATTACTCCTGTCTCAGACGAAAGACAATCAACGGACGAACGAAGAAGAAGAGAGTCCGGAAGATAACACATCGTCTTTCTGATTCAGTGGTTTAATCTCCTTAATTAACCACATATAATAAAGGGGGTACAATCAATTGTGATTGTACCCCCTTTTCATATATAAACATTAATACCACATAAATTATAATGTGTTTATTAGAGCTTCGTGAAATAAAATGCTGCTGAAAAAATATAGGTCTTTAAAAAAAACTGAGTTTATACCGGCATATTTATTTAAATGATCTATAAAGAGGGTAATGCAGTAGCTAAAGGTATCTACAGCTTATTATCATACTCCTCAGCCTGACTGTGTAAGATAGAAACAGACTTAGACATAGAAAAGTATCCGGTTATCGTACTGTTATGACAATTACTGGTCATGCTGACAAATCACACAAAAAAGTAACATGCAACAGGTATTGCTATCATAAAACCGCAAGAGACAATAATGATAAAGAACTCATATAACATAACAAAAAATTAATGAGGATATTGATTAATCGTCAATATGGCATGAATAAAGAACGCATGGGATAAAAATGGTAATGGCTATAACATTAAAAATGAAATAAACTTGACAAAAAATTAGTATGAATAATACACGTATCTATGTATAAGTAATGTATTTTATAAGTAACAATGGAGATGACGTATTGATGTATTGAATAAGAAAATTTACAGGAAATAATGGGTTAAGAACAATGTGATAAAAGAGATAAGTGAAAACAATATAACAATATATGGGTGATTAATACTATGAGAATATAACAGTGAAAAATACGCGAAATAATAGCAAGTAAATACCGAATAATGGGTAATAGAACGACAGGTGGAGAATGTTATGTAATTAAAACATGTAAAAAATGTAAAAGTGTGTGGTTGAAAAAAAATTACAACAAAACTTAAGGAGAGAAAGATGTGTAATTCTATTAACAGACAAAGATGGTTAACAGGACGATTAATGTTAATTGTTCTGATGATGACTTTTGTAGTTCTTTGTTTTGCAGATTTCGCCGGTGGCCAGGGTACAGAAGCAGATCCTTGGCAGGTAGCGACTGCAGAGCATTTAAACAATGTAAGAAATTATTTGGGTTCGGACCATGGGGATAAATATTTTATCCAGACAGCCGACATCAATTTAGGAACAGATTCTTGGGCTCCGATTGGATCGAGCCAGGGTTCGGGATTCTTTGGTAATTATAATGGTGACAACAATCGCATATTAGGATTATCAATCACCGGAACTTCCAATCAGCAAGGTTTTTTCTTTAATATTGATAATGCGGTTATTCAGAACATGGTTATTGAGGGAGCAGAAGTTAGTGCAGGCTCGAACAGTGGTATATTAACCGCTAATTTACGTGGGAGTACAAAACTTAAGAATGTTTTTATAACAGGAACTATGAATGGTAGTACTACAATCGGCGGATTGGCTGGAATTGTTTATGGGTCTAGTGGTGATGAGTTATTGCTTGAAAACTGTCATTTAGATGTAGAAGTAACTGTTGCAAGGTGCCAAAATGGAGGTTTTTTTGGATATGTTAATTTATCCGGTGGTGACGTTACAATCAAAGGATCTTCATTTAAAGGATTTGTTGATACACCAATCGAACAGCAATGGGGTACTAACCGTATAGGCGGTATTGCCGGGAATTTTAATATTACCGGTGGCAGTTCATTCATAGTAGAAGATACCTTTGTGGCTGCAGACATCAAAGGCGGTAATTATTCTGCAGGGATGGTCGGTTATGCAAATATAGGAGATACGAGTGTATTAAGGATAACGAAATCTTATGTTGATGGTTATATAACAGGACACCGTAAAGATGTTGGCGGAATGATAGCCTATAGTATGGGTAATGCTATAATCGAAGAGAGTTATGTAACGGGAACGGTAGTATTTCGTCAAGCTGGATGCGACAATCCATGGAGGATACCCCCGGCAGGTGGTCTAATCGGTCGTATGCAGGGTGGAACAATAATTAATAGTTATACTAATGCCAGAGTAATCGGAGAGCGCAGCAGCGCAGCTATAGGTGGATTAGTTGGTCTTCAGGTTAGTGGAGTAATAAGGAATTCATATGCTGCTGGGCCGATGGAGCTTCATCGGGGTGGAGTGCTTGCAGGTAATATAGGCAGTATGAATTTTGCTGATGGAGTTCAGAGTAATCTTTACTGGAATGAAGAGACAACCGGTGCCTTTAGAGGAATTGGCAACGAGCCTGACTCACCCGGTAACTCATCATTTGAGATGCTGCAGGAAGACACGTTTGTTGGGTTTGATTTTGGTGACGTATGGCATATAATAGAAAGAGAATCATATCCATTCTTACAATGGGAAGGTGAAGATCCCAGTGATCATAACAGAGCTCCTTTGTTACCTCCCCGAAATTTCACAGCTGTATTAGATGATGATGATGTAGTCGTAATGGAATGGGAAGCACCCAACCCGGAGATGGGGATTCCTGATGGTTATAATGTTTATCGTTCGGGAGAACTTCTTAATGTTGGATTAGTAACCGATTTAGAGTATGAAGATGATGACATGCCCAGATGGCTCCCTGTTCGATATTATGTTACATCAGTATATGACGGAGAGGAGTCTTTCCCGACTATCGCTATTCAATTATTTTTAGAAGGTGAGTTTGCCGGCGGTGACGGTAGTGCCGATGATCCATATCAGGTAGCTACCGCGTCTCAATTAGCCGGTATGCGTTATAATCGTAGTGACCATTATATCCAGACGGCAGATATCAATTTAGGAGTACCGCCCTGGAACTCCGGTGCCGGCTGGCAGCCGATTGGTCCGGACTGGAATAATCCTTTTTCCGGTACATTTGATGGTGACGGTCATACGATATCCGGTTTGACTATCGATGGCGGTGGCGACATGAAGTCATTGTTCGGTATGATCTCCTTTGCCGAGATAAGAAATGTGAATCTGCTAGATGTTGATATCAACGCACCTTCCGGCTTTAATCAAGGCGGTTTAGTCGGTAGAATAGGTGCTGCCAGTACTATAGAGAACTGTCATGTAACCGGTTCGATTACTGGTTATTTTTATGTGGGCGGTATCGTCGGTTTTGCAGGAGCTATAGGAACTACGATCAGTGAATGTTCATTTGATGGTAACCTGAAAGGTTATTACTATGCAACTGGTATAGCAGGCTACAGTTCGGGTAATGATACGACTATAGAGCGTTGTTATGTAACCGGACTCATAGAAGCCTTTAACTATGGTGCCGGAATAGTCGGATACATGACCGGTGCAGCGACTGAAGTAGTAGATTGTTACTCTACGGCAACTATCCAGCAAGATCAAAACATCGCCAATCCTCAGATGGGTGGGATAGTAGCTCGCCGTTGGCAGGGTAATGTGCGTC
>PWOA01000095.1 GCA_003564155.1 Candidatus Cloacimonadota bacterium | reverse complement strand
CTACAGTTTATCATAATTTGATAACCCGATAAAAAATCATCTGCTCACTACTTCAAGCTTGATGGACAATATTATCTAATACCGAATCCTTCAATTAGTATTAAGTGATTCAGGAGTAGATCATCTAGTCAACCAAATTCATCAGAGGGGGTATGAATGTTCTCTATTTGCTTGAGTTAATCGTGAAACTGTGGTTAATAAATAGGGAATACTCTGGTCATGCTAAGCATGCTGGTGTTCAGACCTTTTCTGGTCTGGATTTAAACTTTCTCCTCCTTCCGGCTCCGGTTTTTTCAAGAGCAAATATACCCTCGACCATCTGCTGATAAAGCTGCAGAATATGCAGAGAATATCAAGGATTAGTTAAACAAGCGATATTTGCCTCCTTTGATGATCTGTAAACGAGTTTAAAGAAGTTTTATATGTAGCTTGTTTTTACTTTATGAGTATATTTTATAAGAAGGGGACGAATGTATGATAGATAAGAAAGATTTGAGGGAGATGCTATCCTTAGAGGAAAAACCAGATATAGAAAACTTGTTTGAAAAAGCCTATCAGACAAAGCTTAGATATGTCGGCAACAAAGTATATTTTCGAGGAATTATCGAAATCAGCAATATTTGCAGTAAAAATTGCTACTATTGTGGAATCCGACGTGATAATAAAAACGTATTGCGTTATGATATGACCGATAATGAGATATTTGTAGCTGCTTTATGGGCTTATGAACAACATTACGGCTCTATAGTACTACAATCAGGTGAAAGAGAGGATAAACAATTTACCGATAGGATAACAAACTTGCTAAACACACTTAAAAAGAAAACTGACGGCAAGTTAGGTATAACTCTATCTCTGGGAGAACAAAATAAAGATACCTATCAAAAATGGTTTGAGGCAGGTGCTCATCGTTACCTTTTAAGAATAGAAACTTCAAATGAAAACCTCTACCGGAGACACCATCCCGAAGGACACTCTTTCCGCAGACGATTACAATGCCTCCAAGATTTACAAGATGTGGGTTATCAGGTGGGTACCGGAGTTATTGTCGGGCTTCCCCATCAAACAGTTGATGATTTGACCGAAGACATCTTATTCTTTAAAGAATTTGATATCGATATGATAGGTATGGGGCCTTTTATTCTTCACAAGAATACTCCTCTGGTATCTTATAACGGTTTAGTAAAAAAGGAAGATAATTTTCTGAAAACTCTTAAAATGATCGCTGCAACCAGAATTATCCTTCGTGACGTCAACATTGCTTCTACTACCGCTTTGCAAGCCATTGATCCCATCGGAAGAGAACTCGGGCTTCAAGTAGGAGCAAATATAATTATGCCGGTACTTACGGAAATCAAGTACCGCACCAGCTATCAACTCTATGAAGGAAAACCCTGCTTAGATGAAAATGCCGCTCAATGTAGAGGTTGTTTAGAAAAAAGAATCTTTTCCATCGGAGAGAAAATCGGTTACGATCAGTGGGGAGATTCACCTCACTATTTCAAGAAACAAGAACGTTAGGTTCGACTTACCAAGGCAAATTCCACTTTAGCCCCCGAAGAAGCTATCTGAGATGGTATTGATTTTCAACGCAAGGACAGTGGGTCAGAATTTACACCAAAATTTGAGACGTTATCTATAAGATACCATTAGGGTGAGTAGGAGTCGAATAGTATCCGACTCCTACTCACCCTAATGGTATCTTAGAGGATATAGTAGTGTCTCAAGCTTTATAGATCTGACTGACAGAAATATCGGAAAGATAGTTTTTGATAAGATTGTAGCAATGAAACAGAGGTATTATCATCTTTATCTTTTTACTCTTATGCTACATCACGTTCATATGTTGCTTAAGCCCGGGAAAATTGATGTTCAGATAATCTCTGTTGGTGAGATATTGCGGTTGATAAAGGGAAGTACCGTCAGAAGTATAAATCAGATGTTAGACCGGAAAGGAACGATATGGCATAGGGGATATTATGATCATTGGGTTAGAAATTAAGAGGAATAATATCCTCGAGTATATACGGAATAATTCCGTAAAAGCAGGCTTGGTTAATGATGTTTCCGATTGGTCTTGGACGTGGATAAATCCCGAGTAATATGGATGACAAGATTATTTCGGGGTATTGGGAATACTGTTAAATACCGGCTGAAGTCAGTGATCCGGTGTCATGAAAAACTGTAGTCAGAGAGCAGATCGCTAGTGCACTAACCGGCTAGCATAGTAGTTTAGAGTTTAGAGTTTAGAGTTGAAAAAGAGATGTACATTCTCAGATATTCAGACACTGATAATGTAACTTAATCTTTTGTCATGTAACAAACACAATCCGAAGAAATTCTTCTAAGCTTGTTATGTTACTGATACTTTCTGCGTTTGTAAATTAACCAATGATTTGCCGCTAAATTACGTTTTAATTATAAGAAAATTTGCAATTCCTCATCCCGAATCTTATTATTCAGAAAACACTAAAACTCAGAACTATTATTATGTCTATTTCTTAATCTGACTTAGACAAAAACGAGACACAAATATGAGTTGTTTATTGTATTAAACATAAGCCGAATCTAAGGATTGAAATATAACCAAATTGAAAGAGGCAGATTGAATTATAGCATCTATAATCTGAGAGTAATAGATTAATTAAGACTATACTTGGATATAATTGAGAACCAATCTCAAGATAAATATTGACAGAAATACTCCACAATAATCCTAGGATAATATTCAGTACAGGTGCTTATTTACATGATATTGCAGAAAAGGATGAGCCTCTGCTGAATGTGCCGATAGAAACGGACGACATTGTTATGGTAAATTGTCAGCCGGAGATGCGAGGAAGATATTAGAGAGAATCTATATAACTTAATTTTAAGAAGTTATTGTTTACAATCTAAATGATAATGAGTGTCAATATAATATTAAGGAGAAGTAATGAAGACTCTTTTCATAAATGAAAAAAACATAGTTTATGATCATAGTTCAGCAAGTTTTATAAAGTCGGCTGTAGCTAAACTTGAAAAGTTATCCGTGAGGAACTCATTTTTAATAAAACTATATTCAGCTCAGTATGAAAGTGTACTTAACAGGGAGATCAAGTTAGCAGAAATGACAGCAAAAGATGTCATTCTTAATGTAGGGTGTGGGGCAATACCTTTTACAGCTATACATTGTGCATTGAAAACTGGGGCGAAGATAATAGCTATTGATAAAGATCCCGAAGTAATTGACAAAGCTAATCGAACAGTTTCCGATCTCCATTTAGATGGGTTGATCAAGATTATTCATTCCGATGGTAAGAATATTTCTTATTTCGACTATAACAAGGTAATTGTTGCACTACAAGTTACTCCTAAACAAGAGGTCTTTGATAATCTTATCACAATTGCCCTAATGAATACAAAGTTCTTATTTAGGCAGCCTAGAAAAATATTCAGAAGACATTATGATTTGCTTGCAGAAGATAAGAGTATCGGTTTTGTTAGGCATAATATGCCAACTTTTAGTAAGACACTACTCTTTGAAAAGCAGTGACTTTAAACGAAGCAGCAAAAAAAAATGAGGTGTTAGTTTTTAGGTTTTAACGTGTTCCTGAGTTAGATAACAATATTTATGTATATATGTAAGAGTTAAATAAGGAGGCAGAAAATGTATAGAAATAACGGAGAGTTTTTACTATCTGAAATGAAAGAAGGAGATAGTGCAATTATAGTAAGTGTTCCGGCTCATTCACTTTTTGCACCGTTAGGTATAAGAAAAAACAAAAGAATAAAGTTAGATTCAAGACATCCGTTTTCGGGACCTGTGCTGTTGGGAGTTGATGGACGTCAAATAGCTGTAAGCCAGCATATAACCCATGAGATTATTGTCAGAAAATAAAGTTCATATCAGTGTGTATGGATATGGACAGAGTAAACTTTTTATGAAATTCAGATGCATTGTTTAAGATCAAAACAAAACGTTTATAGACATTAATAGTGATTGATCAGAAAAGTAATTTATATGAATAAGAAAGTGTTACTAATTGGGCTGCCGAATGTAGGTAAAAGTGTAATATTTAACAAGTTGACTGGTATAAATACCGGAGTAGCTAATTATGCAGGAACTACTGTAGAATATACAGTAGGGAAAATGATTTCAAATTTTGGTGATATAACAATTATTGATGTACCTGGTTGCTATACACTTGACGTTTCGAATGAAGCGGAAAGAGTTGCTGTGGAGATGCTGAATAGCAAGCCAGATGTAGTTGTATGTGTTCTTGATGCTAATTGTTTAGAAAGTAGTATCTATCTAATGATGCAAGTTTTGCAAAAAGGTTTACCTGTTATCGGAGTATTAAACAGGGTAGATATCGTTGGTTATCGCAGAGGTAAGAAAAGGAGACGATTTAAGTCGGGATCGATATCAGCAAAAAGAAGTAATAATGATTCCAGCAGATGTTATTGTGTAAAAAAATGTAATTGTTGTCAAGGATTAGACCAGGATTTAACCAATAAAAATTTCACTTTAGAGAAAGAGTATCCTATTGATATACAAGTCTTGGGAAAAGAATTGGGTACTATGATCATCCCTATGGTTGCGACTAAAGCTAAAGGTATTGCAGAGTTAAAAGCAGAAATATCAAATATTATCTCATCAAAACCAACTAATCAAAAAGGTCAGGGATTTATACACAGAGATGCTGATTGGACACAGGCAGAGCGAATAGTTACCAAAATATACCATCAGAAAGAACATGACGATAATAAGATTAGAAAAAGATTAGAGCAAATGATAATTAAACCTTATCCCGGTTTAATAATTGCATTTTTTACTTTAACAGTGACATTTGCAATAATTATTGGTTTGGGGATGTCTATACGCCGTTTTCTCCTTCTGCCATTTTTTTCGAGTTTTGTTTTTCCTGCTATAATATCTTTGGTTGAACTGCTTTTAAGTGAAGGTTTTTTCCGTAATGTGCTCATCGGAGAATACGGGTTTTTAATCAAAGGTATTGAATGGCCTATAGCTCTCGTTTTGCCTTATGTAGTTTCTTTTTACTTTGCCTTAAGTCTTTTGGAGGATAGCGGTTATCTACCTAGACTTGGAATACTATTAGATGGGATATTAAACAAAATTGGACTTTCAGGGGCAAATATTATCCCCATTATACTTGGATATGGTTGTACAATACCTGCGATAGCTTCAACCCGGGCAATGAATACTAAAAAGGAGAGATTGATAGTTGTCACTATGGTTTCTTTGTCTGTTCCTTGTATATCACAAACCGGTGTTTTTATAACCCTTTTAGCAGAGAGATCAGTAATAATTGTATTAGCTTTATTTGTTTTTTCCTTGTTAGCGGCAATCGGAACGGGTTATGTGAGTAATCTTATTCTCAAGGGTTCTAGAGTTCCGTTGACTATTACCGAAGTACCAGTTTTATTGGCGCCTGATTTAAGTGTTTTAGGTAAGAAAGTTTGGGTAAGATTAAAGAGCTTTTTGGCCGGTGGGGCAGTAATAATGTTTTATGTAATTTTCGTTACTTCGGTATTATATGAATCAGGTATTTTTCAAGTTGTAGGAAGAGTGATGGCACCAATAGTAGAGAATTTGCTCAGATTACCTCAAGAAGCATCTGTCCCCTTAGTTTTAGGTATTATTCGTAGGGAATTAGTTGTTCTACCCCTGTTAGAGATGGAGCTTAGTTCTTTGCAGTTACTTACCGGGTCTGTGGTAGGCCTTTTTTATGTTCCTTGTATAGCGGTAGTAACAATGATAGCAAAAGAGTTTGGTTGGAAAATTGCAGGATCGATTTTTATAGTTACAATATTAGTTTCTTTTTCAATAGGGGGTCTCATTGCATTTATAGGAAACTTAATTGTGTAACTCATATTATCATTGTTAATAGGAGGATTTAATGAAAAAAGTTTGTTTACTGCTGTTTATTGTTTCTGGATTTCTTTACAGTATTGACATAGAAGTAGTGACGGAACAATATCCACCGTTTAATTTCGAAAAGGATGGATTTGTACAAGGGGTAGCTACAGAAGTTGTGCAAGCCGTGCTTGAAGAATTAGAAATAGAGAAGGAGATAAAAGTTATGAGGTGGGGGAGAGCTTATCGCAGAGCTACCCGAAGAGCTAATGTTTTAATTTATTCAATCGGAAGAACAGCTGACAGAGAAGAATTATTTCATTGGGTTGGGATAGTAGCTCCTTTAGATATTTATCTGTATTCAAAATCAAGAGGGAGGAGTTTTGATATTAACAAAGAAGATGATCTAAAGCATTTCTCTATAGGAGTTGTTGAAGGTGATATGAGAGACCAATATTT
Organism: Candidatus Cloacimonadota bacterium; assembly: GCA_003564155.1. Classification (GTDB taxonomy): domain Bacteria; phylum Cloacimonadota; class Cloacimonadia; order Cloacimonadales; family PWNZ01; genus PWOA01. Next base: position 15,494 of record PWOA01000095.1, on the reverse strand, counting down.
CAGCCTTAATAAAGATTTACGTATAAAAAGATATAAGAATAGCAGGGAGTTATTCAATGCGTTGGTAAATAAAGAAATAGATCTGCTACCTGCTGCCCAATTAAACTTCCCTTATTTAGTTGAACATTTAGGTTATAATCTTGATGAATTTAGAGAGTTATTTTTCATTGAGGAGTTAAGTAATGAAGGTCTTTATATGGCTTTTGGTAAAAGAACTGAATTGAAAATAGTTCATAAATTCAGAAATGCTTTAGAGAAAATCGATGATAAATAGTTAGAAAATCTTTGAGGAGATGAGTATAATGACAATCGATAAATATATTTATTTTCAGGAATAATTAATGGGCTCAAGATTTGTAGAAATATTAAGATATTTTGACGGTATAATCAATCAAACGCTTAGAGATGTTGTATCAGATTATTCTTTTGAAACTTTAGCCCTTCTGGCTTTATTTTCTTTCGCTTATGGAATTCTTCATTCTTTAGGCCCGGGTCATGGTAAAGCTCTGGTAGCATCTTATTTTTTAAAAGAGAAACATCACTTACGTAAGGCAGTGTTCTTAAGTGCCTTTATATCATTCGTACATACAGGAACTGCAATAATTCTTTCATTTTTACTGTATTATGTTTTGACCGGTGTAAGAGGAATATTCAGGATACAATTACAAAGCTATTTTATGATAACTAGTGGAATTATGATAACCATAATCGGAATCTTGTTTTTGTTAGTGAAGATTTTTCATAATAAGGCTAATCGAAGAGAGGAGACAAGTTGGGGGAAAAGAGGTTTTTTATTGGTTGGTTTTTCCGGAGGCATAATACCTTGTCCTGTATCATCGATGATTATGATGCTGACAATTTCCAATAGAGTTGCTCATATTGGTTTAATTTCTGTTATCGGTATTTCATTAGGAATGTTCATTGTATTAATGTTAATAGGTATATTGAGTATAAGTTCCAGGCAAGGTATTATGATAGTTTCCGGTAGATTTTTTAAAAGGACAGATAAAGTGTCAAAAATAATTGAATTCTTGTCAATCGTGCTAATAATATTTATAGGATTGAGCTTGGTATCACCATTATTCTTTTAATGAATCTAGGATCGATTAAATCAAAATAATGTATCATTATGAAATATAAAGAAATACTTATATTATTGTCAATTATGCTGTTTAGCAAACTATTAGCTCATCCTCATCTTTTTATTGAACCTTCATTGGAATTTATAGTCTCTGACAATAGCATTCGGGCAATCCGAGTATGTTGGAAGTGGGATAGATGGTGGAGCATGGATGTTATCTTTGATTGTGACATCAATAGAGACGGTTATCTTGATGAAGAGGAGATAAAGCTTGTTTATAATGATTATTTTAAAGGAATTCAAAATTTTAACTATTTTACGCAAATATTCATTGATGGTAATAAATCGAATACGGGTCAGGTAAAGAATTTCACAGCAAAAATTAATAATGATGAAACAGTTAGTTATTGCTTCGATTTTGCCGTAGAGGCGTCATTAAATAGAAGTGTAAAATTTGAAATTCGGTTTGAGGATATTACTATATTTACGGCTTTTGACAGAGATTTAACCATAAAAAATCATCAGGATCTTGTTTATAAAGACCTTACTATCGGTATGTTAGGTTATTATGGTGTTAAAGCAGAACTGATAATTGAAAAAAAAGACTAGATGTGTTATGACAATCATGTGGACTGGTATTCTGAAAAATAAACCAAGTCAACCCATGCAATTATGCTTACTTAATCATAATTACGAGTAGAGTAATCTTTATTTAAGAGAGGCGTATAGCCAAATAAGGGTTGATGATATCCTCATTTGATGTTAATAGACAAATTGATGATACAAAAGCATAAGTATTTCTACGGGGAATGATACTATTGCTATACAATATCTTACCTGTCGGAGATATAAATATTTATTAGGGATAAAAAATTAGCAGTGCGATAGACCACATTATTGTTTATCATAGGTTAATTTCGTACATAGTACATCAATGATTATACCATAAACTATACCTGCAACAAACCCAAGCGTATCAATAAAGTCTGTAGCAGAATATAGAGAAAAACTAACGATAAAACCTAACAATGCACCCCTAAAAACAGAGGATTCTAATTTTGATGATGTTGGTGTATAAAAACCAATCATAAGTCCCATCACAACTCTGTTAAGCCAAGTAGCAAACAGAAACAATCCAGTTACTTCATCGCCTATTCTAAAGCTGATTCCTAAAACACATAATAAACCCAACACCGTACCAATAATTAATCCTAAAACAGCTCTTTTGTTCATGCAACTATTCCTTTTTTAAATTCATGTATAAATTGCCTCATATCTTCAAGTAAAATTGCGTTTGGATTACATCTCAGCACCATACCATCTAAGAACATCAGGCTTTTAATGATTGAGAACATTCCTTTTTCGAATGCCATTCCACTGTTAACACCTAGTTTGATAGTTTCCATCATCTTTTTTGTTAATGATACTTCTATAACGCTTTTGCCTCTATAATCCGAATAAAGATCATTGAATTTAATTTTGAATTCATTGAATTTTTGTCCGGAAATACCTTTTTCAGCCATTTCATTAAGCCTTTGTGCGCACATATCATAATCATATGAGGACAGAGAATCAAAGAAATTCAAAAGGCCGACACTTAACCTTTGACTAACATAGCCAATCGCTCCAGTATCAACAAAGTATATTTTATTATTACATAGAATCAGGTTTCCGGGATGAATATCTCCATGGAATGTTCCAATATTGAACATATAAAATCCGTGTAATTTAAAGAGGAGGAGAAGAAATGAGTACTCCATTTTCGTATCTAACTTTTCGTCAAAAGTTTTACCAGCTATATATTCCGATACCATAACCTTTTCCGAGGAAAGATTTTCATAAATCTTTGGAAATTTCAAGGCTTCAAGATCATAAACATGCCTGTTATCACGATAGATTTTTTTTAGGGTTTCATGTCCTTCGATTTCATTTAATAAATTCAATTCCCTTAATGTATAATCTTCTATATGGTTTAAGATCCCTATTGGATCGAATACTCTTGAAAGTTTGGGATAGAAAAAAATAACGAATTTGAACATTTTTTTTACAGTTCTGACATCTTTTTCGAATATTTTTTTAAAATCTGATTTAATAATCTTAATAACAACATCTTCACCGGAAGTTAACTTAGCTTTATAAACCTGTCCGACAGAGGCAGTGGCTAAAGGTTTTTCATCAATGAAAGAAAACTTCGATTTATCAATATTTTTAAGAACATCTTCTGACTTAATTGGTATATTTGCTCTATAGAGTTTTGAGAGTTCCAAACATGTTTCTTCAGTTAGAAAATCAATTCTAAGTGCATGAACTTGTCCAATTTTCACGGCAAGAAGTCCCATTTTCTGAATTTTTTCGATATTGGGTTTTTTCTTTCCATATATCATTTTCATTAGTTTTAAAAAAGAGAAAATATTCATATATTTATGCCTACTACAGATATATTAATTTGATTGTGAAATGATTGTTATCTTTATCAATATAAACACTTGCTTCCTTGAATGTAGGGGCTCTATAGGATACTTCCGGATTGTTAGTAATGCCGAAACCTTCTTTAGGTTTACCAAACCATGTTGTGTCCATTTTTTTATTCGCATTCTCATCGTGTAAGATTGAGAGAGCATAGTTACCGGGTTTTAACTCGAAATTCAATTCTATTGTGTGTTTTTCAATTATTTCGTTAAGTATAAAAATTGCATATTCCTGGTCTTCAGGAAAACCTTTACTATTATCAAATACAAGAAGTCTGCAGTATCCGTTTGTGTTTCTGAATCCTTCAATGGTTACGTTTACGATAACATATTCCGGCGATAATAAGTTGTTTGGTAAAAATAATGAGCAAACTACAGACACTATTAGAATAATTCTCCACATGTATCATTTCCTGTCTTTTTTGAATATTAGTTCAGCTGAAATTCTCCCTGACTCATAAATTGTCGGTAAACCGCTTCCCGGATGTGTTCCACCCCCCACAAGATAACAGTTTTTAAATTCTTCAAATTCGTTATGAGGTCTATAAAGCAGCATCTGATTTACAGAATGACCAAGATTAAAGGTTGCTCCCAGGTAGACAGAATGGTTTTCTTCCCAATCTTTGGGAGTAACAATCATTTCTTCTTCTATGGAATCTTTGATCCCTTTATATCCACCTCTAGTCTCGAGATCTTCGATAACGCTATTTCTAAGCAGTAATTTTTCTTTATCCCAATCAATGTTACTTTTATTATTAGGAACAGGTACTAAGACATAAATAGAACTTTTACCTTCAGGTGCGAGTGTTTTGTCGGTCACAGATGCATTTTGCACATAAAAAGAGTAATCCTTGGACAAAACTTTACTAGTAGTTATTTCATCAACATTCTTTTTATAGTCTTTTGCGAATACAATACTGTGATGAGCTATGTCTTTGAACTCCTTATTAACTCCTAGATAAAGCATAAAGGTAGAGCAGGAATACTCTTTTGAGGCAATTTTTTCATCTGTCCACTTTTTCCTGTTTTTCGGATCTACTATTTCTTTCATTGCATAGGCAAAATCTTCGTTGATAATGACGTAATCCGATCGTTCAATTTTACCATTATAAAGTTCAACTCCCGTTGCTTTACCATTTTCTACGATAATCTCTTTAACTGGTGAAGATAGATTGATTTTACCCCCGGCTTTATTGATTATTTCTGCCATGCTTATCGAAAGTCTATTAAGCCCGCCTGTAATATGATATATTCCACCACCATGTTCAATATATGAAATAATGCTAAAAGTTCCTGGAGCAGTCCAAGGTGACATACCAATGTATTTAGCTTGAAAAGTAAAAGCAGTTATTGTTTGCGGATCATGAAAATATCTTGATAAAACATTGTATAGACTTGTGTGAGCATCAAGATAAGGTATGGCAGTAACTAGACGAGGAGATAAAAAATCAGTAATTTTCCCGTATGGAATTGAGAGGCAAGGAATGAGCTTATCATATTTCTTTTTTTCTTTTTCAAGATATTTTAAATATCCTTGAAAACTTCCCGGAGAAAAATTTTCCATCGTCTTTTTCATTTTATCTTTATCAGGTGAAGGGTAAAGCTCCCTACCATCTGCGAACTTTAGACGATATAAAGGGTCTAACCGGGTAATCTCAACATGATTTTCAAGCTCTTCACCTATTTTTTCGAAAATTGTTTCAAGAACATCTTTCATCATAAAAAAAGTTGGACCGACATCAAAAATATAATCACCAATTTTAAAAAAAGAATTCCTTCCACCAATCTGACTTTGTTTTTCATAGATGTTAACATCGTAGCCTTTTGAGGCTAACAACAAACCCGCGGTAAGCCCCCCTGGGCCGGCTCCAACGATTGTTACTTTTTTCCTCATAATATTACTCCATTATTTGTATTTATTTTTGCAGAAGTCTTAATTAATTTTTAGTCAATCATACGTTGTTTTCAAAGATCATAATCGATTACTCAATACTATTACAAATATTTTAAGTGAACTGATAATAAAAGCAACAACTATCTGGATATTTTTGAGATCAAACTTCTTTCACTAAAAATATTTTCATTTTTACATCTTATCTATTGTTTCGGGCAGGAAATATATAAACTGATCTATTAATCCTTCCTACGTCTAAAGGTTTTACTGTTAGTATGCGAATAGATTATTGATTATAATAAATAGTTAGAGATATAAAACAAGGGCAGATTCCCATGGGAAGTGCCCTTAAAATTATGATATTTTGGATTGACTTTAGTTAGTGATTAAGCTAATCAGCATTTCTTACAAGTCTAAAACCATTGTAATAATTTGCATAATCGCGATTAATTCTGTAACGGCTGGTTATCCGGCTGTATGTATCGTAATAATACCATGAACCCCCTCTTAGAACTGCTCTAGACCCTTTATCCGGACCGCGTGGATTGGTCACCGAGTATCCTGAATATTGGCCAAACCAATCCCAGCACCATTCCCAGACATTCCCAGACATATCATAAATGCCTAATTCATTGTGATTTTTTTTACCAACCGGTGAAGCTCCCATAGTTGAATTATCTTTATACCAAGCAACTTGATTTATGTTATTGCTACCGGAATATAGGTAATTACTTGACTCATTACCACCTTTAGCTGCAAACTCCCATTCTGCTTCTGTAGGAAGTCGATAACCATTTGCATTCCAATTTGCAGTTACAATCCACTTCAAATCATCATTATTACTTATATTATTTGTATCCTGACGAGATTTATTGATTGTGTATACGGGAGTCAATCCTTCAAGTTCGCTTAATTTATTACAAAATTCAACTGCTTGATACCAGTTGACGCCCTCAACAGGTGAATTATGTCCTTGAAATCCTGATGGGTTATCTTCCATAATTGAAATCCATTGTTTTTGCGTTATAGGATATTTGCCTATGTAAAAGCTATTCAATGTTACTTGATGAGCCGGCTTTTCTCTAGCAAATTGATTATCATTGCCTCGTATAAAAATGCCACCTTCAACATAAACTAATTCTATACTTGCGCTAAATATGGGTATAGCAAGCAATGTTAAACCCATTATAAATACGATACACATTAGTGATTTAACTTTCATTTTCTCCTCCTAATAATAGTTGTTAAGATGTTATCTAAACTACACATCTATTATGATATTAAAACAACACGATAAATTTACCGACAAAAAAAAACTTTTAAGAAACAGCCATTACAGATTACTCTTTCCCTATACACGAATTACAATGTAATTTGATCCTTAGCCTTGAATTTTAACACAAAATCTTAAATGTCGACTAATCCCTAAGTGAAAAATGATATAACTGATTATCTGTAAACCATTAAGTAAACAAGAATAATTAAGTCAATATAAATATTCTTGCTGGAGGTATTTTTTTATATATAAATCTCCAATCATACGTTACAAGGAATTCGCATTGATCATTAGTAAGCTTATTATCTCTATAAAGGTATTATATTAGCAGTTATTTATTACAGAGACACTAAGTGAAACTCCTTACTTAAGAACAAAGAATGTTTATGAAGAGAAAAAGCTTGATCAAATAACGTCTTTAAAATATATAAAATATTCAACTGTCTTCTGATAAATTTGTTTTTTTAAGATAGTTTTAATATGGAGTAACATCAGAAAGACTTAAGATTGAGATAAAGGAGTTATTATGAAGACGATGCAAGAGCGGCTAAAGGATTTGGCAAAGAGAGAGCAAAAAATATTACAGATGGGTGGAGCTGAACGAGTCCAAAAACAGCATGATAAAGGGAAATTGACTGCTCGCGAAAGGATTGCTCTATTGTTTGACCAAGGTACTTTTCGGGAAATAGATATGCTTGTCAAACATCGTTGTGTTAACTTTGGTATGCAAAACGTTGATATACCTGCTGACGGAGTAATAACCGGACATGGACTGGTTAATGGTCGGCCTCTATTTGCTTTTGCTCAGGATTTCACATCACGAGGTGGTTCATTAGGAGAGAAACATGCTTTAAAGATTGCAAAAATTATGGATTTAGCACTTAAAGCGGGAGTACCTTTTGTTGGTATGAATGATTCTGGTGGTGCTCGAGTAGAAGAAGGAGTTGATTCACTTTTCGGATACGGGAATATTTTCTTTCGTAATTCTAGGGCATCGGGTGTAATCCCTCAAATATCACTAATCATGGGACCTTGTGCCGGAGGTGCTGTTTATTCACCAGCTATGACAGATTATGTATTTATGGTTAAACACACCAGTTATATGTTTATAACAGGACCTGAAGTCATCAAGTCTGTAACCGGAGAAGTTACAAATTTTGAAGATTTAGGTGGTGCTATGGCCCACAATACTAAAAGCGGAAATGCTCATTTTGCTTGTGAAGACGATGTTGATACTATTGCACAACTGAAAACACTACTCAGCTATTTACCTAATAACAATATGGAAGACCCACCTATTGTTAAGAATTCAGATAATCCTCACAGATTATGTCCCGAACTGGATCATATTGTTCCTGACAATCCTAAAGCAGGATATGACATGAAAGATGTTATCAAATCTATAGTAGATGAAGGAACATATTTTGAACCGCATGAGTATTATGCAACGAATGTGATTACATCTTTCGCCAGATTAAATGGACGAGTTATAGGAATAATTGCCAGTCAACCTTTGGTACTCGCGGGTTGTCTTGATATTGATGCTTCAGACAAAGCTTCACGATTTGTTAGATTTTGTGACTCATTTAATATACCCTTAGTAACTTTTGTTGACGTACCGGGATATTTGCCGGGCACCGAACAGGAATGGGGAGGAATTATCAGGCATGGTGCTAAATTGTTGTGGTGTTATTCGGAAGCAACGGTTCCTAAACTTACTGTAGTAACAAGAAAGAACTATGGTGGCTCATATATTGCAATGAGTTCTCAGCATTTAGGAGCCGATATGGTGTTTTCCTGGCCCAATGCTGAAATTGCAGTTATGGGTGCTCAAGGGGCTGCGAATATTATCTCCAGTTATAGGAAAGAGATAAAAGAAGCTACTAATCCGGACGAGAAAAGAGCAGAAAAAATTGCTGAATATGAAGAAGCTTTTAACAATCCTTATAAAGCTGCTGAAAGAGGATATGTAGATGCAGTTATTAGACCTTCCGAAACAAGAATGAGATTAGTTGATAGTTTAGAAATAATGCTTTCTAAAAGTGAATCCATGCCACCTAAAAAACATGGAAATATTCCACTTTAGTTTGGGACAAGACTGAAATATTATGAGAAATAATGATGTTTAATAACGCTAAAGTTAGATGTTTAGAAAATCCAGCATAATTGATTGAGAGATTAATTGTCTGTTAAAGTAATAATTTAGGACCTTAATTATCGGAAAGGAAAGTTATCATGAGTAATAAAGAAATGAAAATCAAAGCAGCAATCGCTGGAGCTATACAACTTATTGATCTCGAGCAAAAAGTTTTAGTTCGTGCAGAACCTATTCCACCTAATATCCCTACTAACTGGTCTTATTACAGTCGTCAGGTTATTATGCTTAATAGAGACCAAATGCAGCGTAGAGTTTTGAAACGCTGATTAAATAAATGATAAGATAATAATAAAATATAAAATACTGGAGGAGTGATGAATTACGATAAACACAACGCATTATTTCTCACCGAAATGCGCTATAAAAAAAATCGTCCACCGTCAGAAAACCCGATTAAAATTCAAGACCTTACTTTCAGAGACGGTCATCAGTCAATTTTTGCTACTAGAGGTAGAACCGAAGACATGCTATCTGTCGCAGAAATGATGGACGATGTAGGATTCTGTTCAATGGAAGTATGGGGTGGTGCAACTTTTGACACTATGCATCGATATCTCGCAGAAGATCCTTGGGAAAGGATAAGAACATTAAAAAAATATATCAAGAAAACACCTTTTTCTATGCTTCTAAGAGGTCAAAACTTAGTAGGTTACAGAAATTATGCCGACGATGTTGTAGAAGCTTTTGTGCAAAGAGCTTGCGATAACGGAATTGATATTTTCCGAGTTTTTGATGCTCTTAATGATTTTCGTAACTTTGAGACAGCCGTTAAAATAATTTCAAAAAACGGCAAACAGTTCCAAGGAACCATTTGCTATTCATTAACAGAGTATAGAATGGGTGGTGAAATATATAATATTGATTACTATCTTGAAAAAGCCCAGCAACTATTAGATATGAATGCCGATTCTATTTGTATTAAAGATATGGCTGGATTGATTTCCCCATATGATGCATATAATCTTATTAAGGCATTAAAACAACTGACAAATGTGCCAATTCATTTACATACACATTTTACCTCAGGCATGGGTGATTTGGCTGTATTCAAAGCCGTAGAAGCTGGTGCTGATGTGATTGATACTTGTATGGCTCCTTACGCATACAGAACTTCACATCCAGCCGTTGAGCCCATCGTAGTATCACTTTTAGGAACTAATAGAGATACCGGTTTTAATATTAAACACCTTGCAGAGATTGGGCGACAGCTAGAAAAAAATGCAACGAAATATCGTTGTTTCCTTGATGATTCGAAGCTTTCAATAATCGATACTAATGTAATACTTCATCAAACACCCGGAGGCATGCTTTCTAACTTAGTAAGTCAATTAAAACAAATGGATGCTTTAGATAAACTTGATGATGTATTTGAAATTTTACCGGAAGTGCGTAAAGACTTAGGGCAAGTACCGTTAGTTACACCTACTAGTCAGATAGTAGGTATTCAATCCGTTAACAACGTTCTCTTTGATTCATACCGTGGAGAATATAGTCGTATAACAGAGCAAGTTAAAGATTTGTGTTATGGTCTTTATGGTGCGACTCCATGTCCAATTAATCCTAAAGTTAGAGATAAAGCATTGCAAGGATACCCTAGAGGGAATTCACCAATAACAACTAGACCTGGTGATGTTCTCGATCCGGAATTACCCAAAATAAAGGAAGATGTAAAAGATCTTGCTAAAGATCTTGATGATATATTGATATGTGCTCTATATCCGGTTACCGGTAAAAGGTTTTTAAAATGGAAGTATGGGATAGAAGAAATCCCAGAAGAAGCCAAACCGAAAACTATTGAACAGTGCAAAGCTGAACAAGAATTGATAAAAAAAGCTTTAGCTGGAGAATTTGTAGAAAAACCAAAAAAGGAAACTCCTGTTAAACCGGATAATATTCGAAGTTTTGATATCTATGTCGATGATGAATATTTTAAAGTTGAAGTTGCAACAGATGAACTGACATCCCATTCAACTCCTGTCGTAAATCCAACACCAACTCCAGTAACTGCTAATGTAAATAATAAACCTTCAGTTTCTAAATCAAAAGAACAACCAAAGAAACAAACAGCTAAGGTCGAGAATATAACTGCCACCGAAGGTGAAGAACTAATCACAGCACCCATTCCGGGCATGATTTTTGAATACAAAAAGAATGAAGGTGATGAAGTTAATGCTGGAGAGACAGTAGTTGTTTTGGAAGCAATGAAAATGTATAATAATCTAGATGCACCATGCGATGGAATTATCAGTAAGATAATAAAAAAAGCCGGCGATAGTGCAGGTAAAAATGAAGTATTATGCATTATTGAAAAAAAATAGTACTTGACGACAGAACCCTCAAATTTTAGCTGGTAATGATTTTAGTGATTAGATCCTGAATAGCTCAGCGGTAGAGCGGGTGGCTGTTAACCACTAGGTCGGGGGTTCAAATCCCTCTTCAGGAGCCATTATAAACACGGGCGTTTGCTATTGCAGACGCCCTTTTTTGCTGGGTATGAAATTTGGCTTGCGTGACCGATTTGTGCCAAGTTTAACAGATTACCTGATTAATCTCTCCTTACAACGGCCACCTGATAAAAAAGTATTATCGTGTCAATGAGAATTGTGAGGGGCTGGTTGGCAAAAGGGTTAGGCGGAATGATTTTCTGCAAACGTCTTTAGCTGACAGATGACACTCCCGCAGACTTCTTTTGAGGGAGCATCATACCGCATTAGGCAGTTTTCATTCGTACAGGCTTTCTTGGGCTTTTTTGTTTTCTTAAAATAACAATCTTTAACACCGAAGAAATGTAGACACTCGTGAATCTGGATCGAAAGTCGGTAGCAAACAGGTGCGTAATCTATTGATATGAACTCGTTAGAACAACCATACAATGCGTGAGGTGTTTTCCGTTGGCACCAAATTGTTAAAGGCGAATCTTCTTCAACTGATATAAGTACTCGATAGTTAGTCGTGTCTCTTCCAAGAAAATCTGCTACCATAAAATTCATATCATCCAAAACATCGCTATGAAATTGAATGTTATTAATGAGATTCTTTATTTCGCCTTCCAGTTCCCCAGTTATCGGCACAAACTCAGCCTGCAACTTATCAGATGCTGTAGCCAATATTCTGTTAGAGCTATCCTTCAGACTATCGATATCAATAGGCACCTTTCTTGTTTCAAATGTGTGGAAGAAAGTGGCGAACTGGAACTCTTCGGTCCTGCCACCCTGCAGGTACCGATAGAGGGAGAAGTGCCCACAATACCGGAGAAAACTAAACTGAGTGCCAACTATCCCAATCCATTCAATCCGGATATTTACATCAGCTTCGATATCAGAGCTGGAGAGACCGGTATCTTGCAGATTTATGACTTACGCGGGCGTATATTGGAAAATCGCGAATTCTCAGCAGGCAGTCATAACTTCCATTGGCAACCGGAAAAACAAGCAAGCGGTATCTATCTCTATCGTCTCCAGACAGAGAGCTACAGAGAGACCAAGAAGATGTTATTACTCAAATAATGTGTTGGGTGTCTCACTCAATCATCTTAAAAAGGGGCGGGTCTTAGGGCTCGTCTCTTTTTTTGTTAATCGATTGAGAATAGGATGATGTATGAAATTTCTAAATTGCTCATACAGCTCAGCTTTTATATTGACAAAGCTATTAGTATTAAGAATTTTGCCGTGGATGGATTTTATATAGAAAAACATTTGCAGCTTAGGACATAATATCCGTTAGTTTACTCTGAAAAAAGAATTGAGAGGAGATAAGATATGGATTTTGTTGAAAAAGGTTTTGAAGAATTTGATAATGAAAACTATGAAGAGGCACTTTCTCATTTTGAGAAGGCGATGGAAGATGACTCCTTTGTAGCGGATGACAGGTTCAATCTCGCAATTGCAAAGTGTTATTTTCACGAAGAAGATTATGTTTTAGCTTTTATCCACTACGAAGAAGCTCTAAATTCCAAACTATTCGATAGTCAAAACATGTATGATTATATTTATTCTCTCTATAGTTCAGAAAAATATGATCAAGCGCTGAAGCTCCTTGACGAACAGGAAGCAGAGAATTCTGAGGATGGATATCATAATTATTTTAGAGGTTACGTATATTTCGGAATGGGCGATAAAGAAAATGCCCTAACTTACTTTTCGAAAGCGGCGCAGCTTGGTTTTGAGGAAGCTAAAGCGGCTTTACAGATGATGGTGGAGCAAGTAAATCAGCAGGGCAGCGAAAAACTTAGCGGCGAAGAAGAGAGCCAAATAGACCCCTATTACGAAGAGAACAGTCAATACCCTTATTTCGGATTTCCTGAAAACGAGTCTGATAAATCGATTCACAAGGATTTACAGAAGACTTATAAGACTATCAATTATACTTTTAAAACTCATCTAAAGAAGATAGTAGCAGGTATTGTTCTGCTCACCGTATTGAGCCTCATTTACATCACCTTTCTTGAAAAGAGAGCTGATGGAAATCTTTCCGTTATAAGCTTAGATAGCTATCCCAAAACGATCTATGATACCGAACTGATTTCATTTAGCAGGCTTGACCAAGCAGATACCAAAACAGTTCCGGGAGGAACGGTTTTGCGACCTGTGGCTTGGTATCGTAATAAACTCCTTGTCCAGCTTCCTGATGGGGATAGAGGTTTATTAGAACCATATACTATTGATCAGTATTATCGTGTTTCGATAGGTGCAGGTACTCCTTATTTCAGAAACCCGAATTGTAGTATGACGAAGGGATTTGTACCTCAAAATGAGGAATTTTTCGGGAGAATTACTGAAACTCTGAGACCGGAAGACGCAACACACTTCAGAAGATTAGTCCGCTTTGAAAACGGAATTGAGGCGTATATTGACGGCTACAGTTTACGCAACGATCTGCATCGCCTTGAGCTTCCCGTCTTAGCATGGCGCTCTAAACGGGTTTTTCATGCAAATTCACTCGCCAAAAAACTGATGGGTAAAGATGAAAATACCGTTATCCAAAACGTTTCAATACCTGTAGGAATTCAGAATGTGCGGGAATCTAACAGAAGGTATCTCATTATGGCACCTATCGATCTCGTACAAGATGGAAAAAGATATCGAAGATTAGCCGTTGAGATAGAGAATGACAGAGTTGTAGGTTTGATATCACAAGGGGAGAGCAGGATAGTTATGGCTGACACTCAGCCGCTCGCAGACTTTTTTCATTCATTAGGAATCACTAATGTTTTTTATCGTGTCAATCTTTGGGAAATGATACGTGGTGGTAACATTTATGAGCGTTTGAACGAGAAGAGTTTATTTCTCGGCATTGCTTACTACATCCTGATGATAATAGTAGCACTGATTCTGATCTACTTGCTGATTCTCGGTTTCTTCGGAATCCCGATATTGACTGCAGCAATAGTCTCTCATCTTTTGGCGGTCTATACACCGTTACCCAACGGCTTCATTAAATTAGTAGATTTTCTCATCATCGCTATTGTCGCCTATTTATTTTATTCATTTTCCCTCATTGCATTTAATATCGAATGGGGAACTTTTATGCTCACTCTTTACGCGATTATCCTGATTATTTTCTATCTCATAAAGATTGGAGTTCTATTCCAATATCTCGATAGTACTCGCTGTGCAAGCTGTAAAAACAAGGGATTGGTTAGAAGCTTAGGCTCTTACTTCCTTGGCAGAAAAACACACACAACTTGGAATAAGGTTTTTACCCGCACAGAAGAGACAGCGACCAAAATAATTCGTTACTATCAATGGAAACCAACAACTACCCACTCCTACAACTACCAAGACCTCTTCGGGTGTCGTAGATGTGGAAGATGGTGGTCATGGCAGGAGGCTACTCGCAGACCGAGAAGAGATATGGAGCATAACTTGTAAGTTTTATGAAACCGGCACTGCTCTCTTCAGTAACGACCCCGACAATGTGACTATTACCATTCCGGTTATAATGAATGTGATCAGTAACGACGCGGAAGATGTACTCGCGGTTGACTGAGGACTGTAAATTTACCCCAACCCGTTCAACCCTGAGACGACTATCCCATTCTCACTTAAGAAAGAGCAACATGTCAATATCTCCATCTACAACATTAAAGGGCAAAGAGTGAGAACGCTTGTGAGTGGTGAATATGAAAGTGGTCATCATCAAATCATCTGGAACGGTCGAGATGAGCGAGGCAGACAAGTAGCAAGCAGTGTATATTTCTGCATCATGCAGACCGATGAGGTATAGATTTGTTAGGAAAGTTTTAATGGTGAAGTGATTGGCATATTGCCTCCTCTAAAGAGACGGGTCTTAGGGCTCGTCTCTTTTTAGTCTCATAAGTGTCTCCTTAGTATATCTTGGATGGGCACTTTTCAACTGAAATCACTGAGCACTTTTCAAATGAAATAAACAGCGATAGTTATCGATTAAAAAATAAAGTACAATTATTTAGTCAAGCGAGTGAGAAGGTTTCTGATGGTGGCTTTCCGCTTCGCTCCAAGCCACCATCAGAAACCCCTTAGGCATTTTTCACCCCTAAACAATTTCCAGGTAACGGGTCGAAAACCAACACTTCGGCTCTTCAGGTAACTAACTAATTAATCGAGGTAAAGTGGTGCACTTTAAACTGCCAAAAGTGG
>PWOA01000090.1 GCA_003564155.1 Candidatus Cloacimonadota bacterium | reverse complement strand
TTGAGACACTACTTATATCCTATAAGATACCATTAGGGTGAGTAGGAGTCGAATGGTATCCGACTCCTACTCACCCTAATGGTAAGCTAGTAGTTTAAGTAATTCTAGAAGAGATAAAATTATGAAAAACATCTCTGTATTCTAGTTATTGTTTATTTGAATTTATAAGTGTCCAGTTAAAGACTATTAAGTAGGGAAACATTTATGAAATGACAGATCTGAAAAACAATAAAATTCGAAAAATGCAGTAAAAAAAAGACCTCAAAGCCTTCCATACTAGTTTACCAAGTGAAGTACGCAACAATATTTAACCGGAGCTGGTCCGGATACATTGCCAGAGCAAGTTTACCGGGCCGTAGTCCATTGTTGTCAATTGATCTACAGCTTCAGCACATCTCAGATGTTTTGGAATAAGAAAAAACCATTATTACATCAGCTTCCATCACCTAAATTCTAAATTATTCTTTTCCCTAAGCCCCTAAATCTTTCAACCCTAAACCTTAAACTACTAAACTACTATTCCACTAATCTACTTAACTGGTATGTGACATAATATGCAAAACAATTCTCTTTAATCCATCGCGTTACTGTATTATTTGAGATTACTTAAAGAGGATATTGATATCCAACTATGAGATGATAGTATATCAGGACGTTGTTATTATTCTGCTGATTGATTTACTAACTATGATTTCCTCAAGCGACTATATAGCAGTGAATAATATGGATAAATATAAACAGCTAACAATAAATCTTTTGACATCATCAAATGGAGTATTAGCTTATAAGAGTGGAGAATAGTTATTGCTTCTGTATTGAAAACGATTATAACCTTTAATCTTGGAGGATTTATAAATGGCAAAAATTGCAGTAATAATTGACAATTGGTTCGAAGATGCCGAGTACATTGAACCTCAAGAAGCGTTTATACGTGAAGGCAATGAAATAATCAACATAGGGCTACAAAAGGGTGAAATAGTAAAAGGGAAGAACAATAAAATATTTGTGAAAATTGATGAATCGATCGGTGATACATCTGTCGATGTGTATGATGCATTGTATATACCGGGAGGATATTCTCCGGATAGGCTCAGATCATATGATTCTGCAGTCAGTTTTGTCAGAGATTTTGTTAAAAGTGGGAAGCCTGTATTTGTGATATGTCATGGACCACAATTGCTTATTTCGGCTAAAGTTTTGGAAGGTAAAACTATAACGGGTTGGAAATCAATTTCTCAAGATATATTGAATGCCGGAGCTCTCTATAAAGATGAAGAAGTTATCATTGACGGTAATATCGTTTCAAGTCGCAGTCCCCGGGATCTGCCGACTTTTATCAAAGAAAGTATAGCGAAGCTTAATCAATAAATATCAATAACAAAATAGCTTAGCTTATCGGTAAGATACGATAGTCGTGATTAATTTTCGAAACATTGTAATCTTCTTACGAAGATCCGATTGTATTCAATTGTTTAGAAAGATCGAAGCAAAAGGCAATCAGGGATAATATCGTAACACCGTAATTAGAATATATATCTAAGGGGGATAATTACATGTCAACAGTAATATACATGGATTATGGGAATCATCAAAAGAGTTTAGAAACAATTAATTCAAGAATTCAAGGAGGGAATAAATGACTATTTATTAGTCATTTATAGCATTATGAAAGAAAGCTTAAGTGATGTATTCAAAGAGATGATTAGAGGATTGATATTTGACTTAGATGGAGTGATAACCAAAACTCAAAAAGTACATCAATCTGCTTGGAAAGAGTTATTTGATGATTTTTTGGGATCAATAGACGATGTAAGTGTTGATATACGTCCAATGAGTAAGTCCGATTATATGATCTATATTGATGGGAAACCAAGGTATGAAGGTGTTAGAAGCTTTTTAAGATCGCGGAATCTGGAATTGGACTATGGTAGTATTCATGATACACACGATAAATCTACAATCTGTGGTTTAGGGAACAGAAAAAATTTGATTTTCAACAAGTTAATTGATCAGGATGGGGTAGACGTTTATGAAGATGCTATAGAAAAAATCATACAATGGCGCAATTTAGGATTTAAAACAGCTATTGTTTCTTCGAGTAAAAACTGTAAGAAGATTGTTGAGAAAGTTGGTCTGGAGAATTTATTTGATACAAGGGTAGATGGGCTAGTATCTGAGGAGCTTCATTTACGAGGCAAACCGGACCCGGATATTTTTATCGAAGCAGCTAATAATCTCAAATGCAAACCTCAGGAATGTGTGGTTTTTGAGGATGCAATTTCAGGTGTCCATGCAGGTCAGAGAGGTAATTTCGGTTTGGTTGTAGGTGTTAGCCGATTTGACAATAGGTCATCTCTATTGGAGAATGGTGCGGATATAGCGGTTGATACTTTTAAGGAACTTGACCTTTTCGGTGATGAAGAGATTTTAGCGATTTTGAATCCCCAGAAGCCACCAATTTTCAATAGTGGCAAGTCATTATTTAGTAAATTTAAGGAGAAAAGAGCTGTAATATTTCTTGATTATGACGGTACATTAACACCTATAGTAAATAGACCGGAAGATGCAGTTATTTCAGATGAAATGAGACATCTTCTGGAAGAATTATCAGAAAAATATACTGTAGCTATTATAACCGGTAGAGATATCGATGATATCAAGAAGTTTATTAACCTTGATAATCTGATTTATGCTGGGAGTCACGGTTATAGTATTATAGGTCCAAATGACCTTTATAAAGAACATGAAAAAGCAGAAGAGATTGTTTCTACTCTTGATGAAGTGGAACATTGTCTTGTTGAAGAGCATCTTAGAGAAACAAAGGGAGTACAAGTCGAAAGGAAACGTTATGCTATAGCCGTCCATTATAGAAATGCCCGGGATTCCGATATACCTACAGTATATAGATCAGTGAAACAAATCTTACAAGCATTTTCGGGCCTCAAACTCGGAGAAGGTAAGAAAGTCGTCGAAATCAAACCAGACTTAGATTGGCATAAAGGCAAAGCTATTTTCTGGATTTTAGACGAATTACTTTTAAATGATAAAGATAAATATATCCCGATATACATAGGAGATGATATAACTGATGAGGATGCATTCCGATCCTTGAAAGGGACGGGGTTCGGTATTCTTGTAGGTAGTCATGGACAGACTACTAACGCAGATTACACCTTACGCAACATATATCAGGTGAAGAAGTTTTTTAGGAAGATTCTTGATAAATAATTCAGGTAAGAGAAGATTTATTTGAAAGAACTGATTAGAATTACATTGAATGCAGAGATATATAAAAAATAATAAAGGAGATAATATTGATTTATGGCAAATGATTGGATAGTTAAATATGATAAATGGAATAGTAAAGATCATCGACTACAAGAAGCACTATGTACTTTAGGTAATGGTTATTTTGCTACAAGAGCAGCTCTAGAAATGTTTAAGGATAATGACTATAATTATCCAGGTACCTATCTTGCAGGAGGATACAACCGGAGAAAATCCAATATCCAGGGCAAGGAAATCGAAAATGAAGATTTGGTTAACTGGCCTAATTGGCTTTATTTAACTTTCCGAATCGGCAAAGATAACTGGTTCAGTTTAGATGATATAACAATTTCTCAATTTGCAACAAGATTAATACTTAAAGAAGGAATTTTAGAACGAAAGATTAGCTTTAAAGATTCTGCTGGCCGTCAGACTACGATTATAAGTAAAAGAATTGTCAGTATGCATGATTATCATGTAGGTGCCATAGAATGGACTTTTATACCTGAAAACTGGAGTGGTAGCATAACTATACGTTCGGGCATTGATGGCAATATTATCAATAATAATGTGGCACGATATCGAGATTTGAATCAGGATCATATTGATGTTTTAGGAAAAGATGAGATTGATGAAAATAGTATTTACCTCGTAAGCAGGACAAAACAATCGTTAATTACTATGACTCAAGCTGCTACTGTCAGAGTCTATGAAAATGGAGAAAAACAGTCATTAGTTCATAAATTAGTTGATAAAGAAAAATTTATAGCAGGAGATTTTCAACTAAATTGTAACAAAGGACAACCTCTGCGAATAGAGAAGTTAGTATCTTTGTATACGTCAAGAGATTTCGCGATAAGTGATCCGCTGACAGAAGCTAAACAAAAGTTACATCGTTTATCCACATTTGAAAAAATATCAGAAGACCATACGATAAGCTGGTCACAAATTTGGAAGTATAGTGATATTTCATTAGAAAGTCATTTTGAAGATCAGATGGTTTTAAGGTTGCATATATTCCATTTATTTCAAACTGTATGCCACAATAGTATTGGTTATGATATAGGTATACCTGCTCGAGGTTGGCATGGTGAAGCTTATCGAGGCCATATATTCTGGGATGAACTATATATTATGCCTTTTATCAATTTAGGTCACCCTGAACTAGCTCGTTCGTTATTAATGTATCGTTACCGTCGTTTACCGGAAGCTTATGAAGCAGCGAAAGACATTGGTTGTAGAGGAGCTTTATTCCCTTGGCAAAGTGGCAGTAATGGCAGAGAAGAGACACAAAAAATCCATCTCAATCCCAAGTCGGGTAGGTGGCTGCCTGATGTTTCACATCTTCAATATCATATAAATGCTGCCATTCCATATAATGTCTGGCATTATTATCAAAGTACCATGGATATGGATTTCTTAGTCACACATGGAGCTGAGATAATACTTGCAACTGCTCTGTTTTGGTCCGATATAGCTCATTTTAATGAGCAAAGAAGCAGGTATGAAATTCACAATGTTATGGGGCCGGATGAATATCATACCCATTATCCCGATAATGAAAAACCGGGTTTAAGAAATAATGCATATACAAATTTTATGGCTGTTTGGGTTATTCAATGTGCATTGGATGTTTTGAATATCTTAGATGACACATGTCACGAAGATCTGAAATGTAAAGTCTGGGTTAAAGAAGAAGATTTGGCAAGATGGTACGATATTGTTGAAAAGATGTATATCCCATTTAACCATAATACTATCCTGCAGTTCGAAGGCTTTGAAGAGCTTAAAGAACTTGATTGGGATTATTATCACAGTAAATATGGCTATCATTTAAGGCTGGACCGCATATTAGAAAGTGAAAATGATTCTCCGAACAATTATAAAGCTAGTAAACAAGCTGACGTATTGATGTTATTTTATTTATTTTCATCAACCGAATTAAAAGATACTTTTAATAAACTGGGATATGATTTTGATCCTGATAATGATATACCTGAAAACATCTTGTACTACGAAAAAAAAACTGCACATGGCTCAACCCTAAGCCGTATTATACATGCATGGGTTTATGCTCGATCTCATCGAAAATTGTCTTGGGAAAGCTTTAAGCAAGCGTTGATGAGTGATTTCAAAGACATTCAAGGAGGTACTACTCATGAAGGTATACATTTAGGCGCTATGGCAGGGACACTGGATTTGATACAGCGCTGTTATTCGGGTTTAGATATTCGTGATGATGTTCTATGGCTTGAACCAACTTTACCTGATGACATTAAGACAATGAAGTTTCATATTAGATTTAGAGGACATTGGATCTTTTTAACAATCGATCATAAGAAAATTAAGATTACCTTTGATAAAGGTTGGGCTAATCCAGTGAAGATAGGAGTTAATCAAAAGACATATCTTTTTCAAAAAGATGATGAGAAAGAAATAATCTATAATTAAATACGGCACAATATATTTATATGCAGATACTGTATTGTTCGTGGAGGGAATGAGTTATGAGACTTTTGATTGTGTCAAATCGCTTACCTGTAGTAGTAAGTAAAAATGATAAAGGATATGAACTGAAGAAAAGTGCAGGTGGTTTAGTTTCAGGTTTAACCGACTATCTTCATTCTTTAAATAAATCAGATACTGTCATAGATGATTTCCTCTGGTTAGGTTGGCCTGGAATGTCGATTGAAAGTAAAGATCAAGATTTAATCAGAATGGAAGTTAATAAAGTTTTCAAAGCGAAACCGGTGTTTTTTTCACAAACATTGATGGATAAGGTTTATCTTGGTTTTTGTAATAAAACTCTTTGGCCCCTTTTTCATTATTTTCTTAATTATACGACATATGATCGAGATTATTGGCTACAATACAAAAGACATAATAAGATATTCTGTGATGAAATACTAAAAATTATCAGACCTGACGACTATATTTGGGTTCACGATTATCATCTGATGCTTTTACCGGCATTGTTAAGGGAAAAAATTTCCAACCCAATCGGTTTCTTCCTTCACATACCTTTCCCCACATTCGAAATTTACCGTACACTACAAAATGATGTTCGCAAAGAAATATTGGAAGGACTTATGGGATCTGATTTGATTGGATTTCATACCCATGATTATGCTCAGTATTTCTTGCGTTGTGTATTAAGAATCTTAGGACTGGAAAATCATATCGGAGAAGTAGAATACAATGGACGGTTAGTTAAGGTTAGTACTTTTCCTATGGGTATCGATTACGAAAAATTTCACGCAATGAACGTTGCTCCCTTTAATGATGAAAAAAACCAATCTAACGAGGAAAAAATTGTGCTTTCGGTGGACCGGCTTGATTATTCAAAAGGAATAATCAACCGGCTATTAGGTTTTGAATTGTTTCTTAAGAAACATCCAAAATGGCACAATAAAGTTCATATGAAAATGATAGTTGTACCTTCAAGAACCGGTGTACCATCTTATCAACGAATTAAAAGGAAACTAGATGAATTGGTTGGTAAAATTAACGGACGGTATAGCAATACCAATTGGACTCCAATATTTTATCAATATACTTCATTACCTCATAAAGAACTCATATCTCTTTATCGTAGGAGTAATGTATCATTATTGACTCCTCTGCGTGATGGCATGAACTTGGTTGCTAAAGAATATGTAGCTTCTCTGCAAGATAAGAAAGGTGTACTAATTTTAAGCGAATTTACCGGAGCGGCAAAAGAGTTAAATGAAAGCATTGTTATTAATCCTTACAACATCGAAGAAATAGCAAATGCTATTGAAGAAGCCCTCAATCTCCCCGAGCCAGAACAAATTCGCTGTAATCAGGCTATGCAGCAAAGGTTGCAAAGATATAACGTTACTTTTTGGGCTAATGACTTTGTTAATCAATTGCATGAGATGTATAGAATGTCTGTTTCATCATTAAAGAAAAAAAAGTTCACTTCTCAAATACAACATGATATCTTGGAAAGATACCGGGATGCTAAGCATAGAATTGTAGTTACAAATTACGATAGAGTCTTAGTTCCTTTCAGTGGAGAGTTTAATAGTGTTGAACCTACTGAATTCTTGAAGAAAATTATCGCTGAAATTACTGGAAATGAGAACACTGATCTCGTCATTAACAGTGGCCGGAGTCGGAAATACTTAGATAAATGGTTAGGAGACTTAGATATAAATATGACTGCAGAACACGGTACTTGGGTAAAAGATGCCGATACAAATAAATGGACTTTGATGAAAAAAGTTTCTACGGAATGGAAAGAAGAGATTATGCCCATTTTGGAGATGTATAATGATAGATTGCCCGGTGCAAGTATAGAGGAAAAAGAATACTCGGTTGCTTGGCATTATATTAAAGCTGATGTAGAGCAATCATCGTTTATTTCTAAAGAGTTGTTCGATAATTTAGTCTCTATAACACATAATATGAATATTCGAGTCGAATATGGAAGTCAGGCGATAGAAATATACCATGCAGGCATAGATAAAAGCGAAATCGTGAAATACTTTTTAGATAAGAAAAAATATGATTTTATATTTCTCATAGGAAACAACTGGTCAGACGAAGAATTATACAGGATATTACCCGATCATTCCTATTCTGTTAATATCGGTAATATTTATACCGATGCGAACTTTATGATAAAAGATCATTCGGAAGCATTATTCTTTTTAAAATCAATGGCAGAGACCATCTGATTACTACTAGATAGTTCGAATAATAAATTAACTAAAAAAAATTTGGCATTATATGGGAAAGTGCTTATCATGTTAGTGAGTGATAACATAATAGGCAGGTGACAAGAATGAAAAGAAAAATTATCAAAATTGATGAAAATAAATGTACCGGTTGCGGGTTTTGTATTCCAGACTGCCCTGAAGGTGCATTGCAAATTATTGATGGCAAGGCAAGACTGATTAGTGATTTGTTTTGTGATGGATTAGGTGCTTGTGTTGGTGCTTGTTCAGAAGGTGCTATGAAAGTTGTTGAACGTGAAGCAGTTCCTTACGATGAAGGAAAAGTTATGGAGAATATCATTAAGGCAGGTAAAAATACAATTAAAGCACATTTAGAGCATCTTAAAGATCATAATGAGGACAAGCTATTCGAACAGGCTGTTAGTATATTACACAGAAAGGGTATTCCTGTGCCTAATTTAGATGCCCACTTACAGAAAGAAGAACAAGAAGATAAGATGGCTTGTGGTTGTCCTGGTTCTAATATTCGGTCAATAGACCGTAAAGATGGTGAAGATGTTGATCGGGGAATTAGACTATCTTCAGAATTGCGACAATGGCCGGTTCAACTGCAACTCATAAATCCGGAGGCACAATACTTAGATAATGCGGAGATATTATTAGCGGCAGATTGTACACCATTTGCTTTCGCTAATTTCCATCAACGGTTTATTAAGGGTAAAATAGCTATAACTATGTGTCCAAAGCTCGATACATCGATAGATCAATATTTAGAGAAATTAACTATGATACTTGAAAAGCATGAAATTAAATCCCTGACAGTTGTGAAGATGGAAGTGCCGTGTTGTTCGGGGATTGTTAAATTAGCAGAGGCAGCTATTCGGAATTCAGGGAAAAATATAATTATGAAAGAATACACCATATCAATAAATGGAGATATCATTTAGCAGAATATTGGTATTATTAACAATCAAACTTTAAGGAGTAAATATGGCGGTAATAAAAATTGATTCAATAAATGAGTTCAGAACTAAAACGGGTGTTTTAGCTAAGCAGTTGCTAAAACATGATAATGTAACGGTTATGTATATATCTTTAGATCCTCAGGACGCGATACCGGAACATTCCGTTGCCGTGGATGTATTTTTTTATGTTATTTCTGGCAAAGGAACGATCAAGATAGGTGAGGATGAAGGTATAGTTGAAAAAACCGATATCATAACCTGTCCTCCTAATACTATGATGTCGCTGAAAGCTGATCAGGGAGAAAAGTTCATAGTACTAAACGTCAAGACCCCAAGTGTATGATTTATAAATATGAAGAATTGGCTTCATTTGAAAAGCTTATTTGAGGTAATAAACATATGGGAAGAATGTCAACAGATCAGCGCCAGGATCAGATCATTGATACGGCAATGAAGATTATTAATGCAGATGGTTTTATCGCCTTTACAACCCGTCAATTATCACGTGAGATAGGAATAAGTGAGCCTGCTCTTTACAGGCATTTCGGCAGTAAGGATGACATTTTGATAGGTATTATCAAGAGGATGGAAAGATTATGGTTTTTCGTCGCGAAAGAAGTGGATAGTATTTCATGCTATATAGACAAAGTTAAGACATTCATTTCATTGCATTTTGAATATATCGAGCAAAATAGTGATATCGTAGCAATTCTGTTTGCTGATGAATATATGAGAAGAAATGAAAAAGTTCGGAGTTATTTAGAAGAGGTGCAAGCCAAAAGATATTTTTATCTTATTGAGATGTATGAAAAAGGTAGGATCACCGGAGATTTCAGAGCTTTTGAGCCTAAAATAATAGCTGTTATTATTTTAGGTGCAATAAGAGCAACAGTACTAGACTGGAATATGTCATCATCAAAATACTCTCTTACAAGGCATGGACAAGAAGTTATAAATACTTTGATAAAAATGATTGAACCCACCGTAACAATTAAAACAAATATTTAACAGATAATTTTAAATTAGATAAGATAAGGAGGAATGATTATGTTTTGTTATCAATGTCAAGAGACAGCAAAAAATCAAGGTTGTAATATTAAAGGAGTATGTGGTAAAGAAAGTCATACATCAGACTTACAAGATATGTTATTATATACCATAAAAGGTTTAAGTATTTTAATAACTCATGAGAAAGGCATAATTCGAGCTAAAGTTGCTCGATTTGTTACTGAAGCATTATTTTCTACAGTTACAAATGTAAATTTTGATGATGAGACTATTATGGACCTTATTAAAGAAGGTCTGTCATTAAAACGCGAGTTAATAACCGATTTCGATGCAGAATTACCATTAATAGCACGTTGGGATAGTGAAGATGATGCTGAAATAATGGCTAAAGCTAAAGAAGTCGGTGTTCTTAGCACAGAAAATGAAGATATTCGTTCTTTGAGAGAACTGCTTATATACGGTTTAAAAGGCATCGCAGCATACTATCATCATGCTAATGTTCTTGGTTTCAGAGACGATAAAATCGAAGACTTTATATTTAAGGCATTAGCTGTTACTGTTGATGATAACTGTGGAGTTGATGGATTAATCCCCATAGTTTTAGAGTGTGGGGAAGAAGGTGTAAGCACCATGTCTTTGTTGAATAAAGCAAATACGAGTAAATATGGTGATCCGGAACCGACAGAAGTCGATATTGGCGTCAATAATAATCCGGGAATACTGATTAGTGGTCATGACTTATTAGATTTAGAAGAGTTATTGGAACAGAGTAAAGATAGTAATATTGACATATACACACACGGAGAAATGCTTCCTGCAAATTCTTATCCTTTTTTTAAGAAATATCGACATTTTGCAGGAAACTATGGTAATTCGTGGTGGCGACAGCAGCAAGATTTTAAGAGCTTTAACGGTCCCATATTGATGACTACTAATTGTTTGGTTCCTCCGGAGGAATCGTATAAAGATAGAGTATTTACTACAGGATTAGTTAGATTTAAAGGA
This sequence comes from Candidatus Cloacimonadota bacterium, assembly GCA_003564155.1. Classification (GTDB taxonomy): domain Bacteria; phylum Cloacimonadota; class Cloacimonadia; order Cloacimonadales; family PWNZ01; genus PWOA01. The sequence continues at coordinate 10,893 of PWOA01000090.1, read as the reverse complement.
GTTAAGCATGTTGATAATAGAAAAAATGGATCTCCGAAGGATTTTTCTCCAATTATCAATATGGCTAAGAATTCACAACCACCTCAAGAAATAGAAAGCGGGAAAATTATGTGTGGCTTTGGTGCTAATTCGTTGCTTTCTAATGTTGATAATATAATTAACGCGGTAACTCAAGGTTTAATTAAAAGATTTATAGTTATGGCCGGATGTGATGGTAGGTATAAAAACCGTAATTATTTTACAGAAATAGCCGAAAAACTACCGAAAGATAGTGTTATACTAACAGCCGGATGTGCCAAGTATCGTTACAACAAATTAGATTTAGGAAATATAGGTCCTTTCCCAAGGGTTATTGATGCCGGTCAATGTAATGATTCATATTCGTTGGCTCTATTAGCCTTGAAATTAAAAGAAACCTTGAATCTTGATGATATTAACAAATTACCAATTTCATTCGATATTGCTTGGTATGAGCAAAAAGCTGTTTTGGTTTTATTAGCACTGTTACACTTGGGATTCAAAAACATTCGTTTAGGACCGACACTACCGGCATTCTTATCACCAAAGGTTACTAAGGTATTAGTGGAGAAATTTAATATTATACCGACAGGTGATGTTCAGGAAGATATAACTGCAATGATGGCAGGAAGATAAATAATTTAGCTATTAGTTCTAACAAATGTTTGTAAAATCAATAAAACGATTGTATATTATCTATGTAACCTTACAGCGGATTTAAATGTGTTTAGGTTAGGCCTGGGTACTTTTTGTACCCCGGTTCATTCTACTTAATTATAAATATTTTTGGAGGATATATGAAAAAGAATGTTAAGAATAATGTTTCGTGGGTTGGAAAAGTTGATTGGGAGTTGAAAAATTTCCATGGACATGAATATTCGACACATAAGGGATCAAGTTATAATTCTTATCTAATTCAAGAAGAGAAGACTGTTTTGATTGACACGGTTTGGAAACCTTTTGATAAGCAGTTTATAAAAGATTTATCAGAAGAGATAGATCTCAAAAAAATAGATTATATAGTTGCCAATCATGCAGAAATAGATCATAGTGGAGCTTTACCGGAATTAATGAAGCTGATACCGGATACTCCCATATACTGTACTACAAGAGGGGTGAAATCATTAAAAGGTCACTACCATCAGAACTGGAATTTTAAAACAATTAAAACGGGAGATACTCTTGATATAGGTAATGGCAAACAGTTGATTTTTATCGAAGCCCCAATGCTCCATTGGCCAGACAGCATGTTTTGTTACCTAACCGTTGATAATATTCTCTTCAGTAATGATGCTTTCGGCCAGCATTATGCAACAGAACATCTCTTCAATGATTTAGTAGATCAAGGAGAGTTATTTACAGAAGCGATAAAATATTATGCAAATATCTTAACTCCTTTTAGCCCATTAGTAATTAAAAAAATCAAGGAATTTGTTTCTTTAGATCTTCCTTTAGATATTATCTGTACCAGTCACGGAGTTATATGGCGTGACAATCCTATGCAAATAGCGGAAAGGTATTTACAATGGGCAGATAATTATCAAGAGAATCAAATAACAATTATTTATGATACTATGTGGAATGGAACTAAACGAATGGCAGAAAAAATATCAGAAGGTATACAAAAAGTTAATTCAGGTATAACGATAAAATTATACCATATTTCAATTTCCGATAAGAACGATATAATAACCGAAGTTTTCAAGTCTAAAGCGGTCTTAGTAGGTTCACCGACGATAAATAAAGGAGTTCTTTCATCGATTACAGGTATTATGGAAGAGATCAGGGGATTAAGCTTCAAAAATAAAAAAGCTGCTGCTTTTGGCACTTATGGCTGGAGTGGTGAATCTGTAACGATGATTACGAAGTTGTTGGAAGACGCTCATTTTGAGCTTATGACTGACGGCATAAAAGCTGAGTGGAATCCTAACGATAATGCAGTAAGAGAATGTATTTTATATGGCGAAAAAATAGGTAAAATATTAGCTTAATTGCCCTGCTGACAACTTATCTTTTATTGAAAAACTATTATTTAGGTGGATACTAATAATATCCACCTAAATTTTATCGGATAACTCTTTAGGATAGAGAAGATTACAGGCTTTGGCGAGTAAAGATAGGATAAAAAATCTTGCTGCCTATAACTCAAATATCTAGTTTCTGATTCCGCCTTCAAAAATATATTTTACACTTAATAAAATTAAGATATAAATGTAATTACTTCTTCTATAAGGTAACTACGATAAATATCCCTTTATTAAGATCAAGGTAATGTCATCTTGAGATCCGTATTCTAATGCTAACTCTTGCAGTTGGTAGGCAGTTCTTTCAATAATTAAGTCTTTATTTATAACTTTTTCAATTTGATCATCAGTTACGTAATCTGTTAAACCATCGCTACAAAGAAGAAAAATGAAATCCGATTGGGGAATTTTTATATTGAAAGTATCAATTTCAACGCTTGGACTGATACCGATAGCTCTGGTTATCAAGTTTTTTTGGGGATCTTTTAAAATATCATTTTTTGAAATTAAACCTTCTTTATATTTTCCCCAAACATATGAATGATCTTCTGAAATCTGTTGAAGTTTTCTCTGAGAATGAAAATAAGCTCTGCTGTCTCCAACATTATAAATTTCTACGTTGTTTTTTTTTATCAATAGAGCAATGAATGTTGTTCCCATGCCGCTAAGTTCATTATGAGTAAGGTTTTTATTGTAAATACATCGATTAACAGAAGAAATTATATGTCTAAAATCAATTGAATTAGTGTTCTTTTGATAAGCTTTAGCTGTTATCGAAGCAGCCATTTTACTGGCTACGTCTCCAGCATTATGACCTCCTATACCGTCGCAGATTATGTATAGTAAGCCTTTTTCGGTTATATCTAAACAACCAAATACTTTTACTTTTCTATTAACGGGCAGAGTATAGTAATCTTCATTATTGCTATGCTTTGAGCCTTTTATTGACAAGGCAAAATGTTGTATTTTCATTGATAGATATCTCTTGTTTCATAAAAATATGAGGAGAAATCATTTTTTTTGTATTGCTTCTAATACTTCATCTAAAGAAGGTAGTTGCGAATTATCTTTAAAATGAGCAATTCGTCTATATACCTCTTCTGATGCTTTATGGAATCCATCTGGTAAGGAAGCGTTCTCAAAAGTAGCGGCAATTTCTTTCATTTCACCAACAAATCTCCATGCTTTTGCAGTAACTCCTGTTACTCTTCTATGAGCATTATCAGTTAATTGTGAACCGTCTCTTGACCATTCGAATTCTAAATTATCTCTAACATCGTGGTATTCTGCCAGAGCTAGAATTCCGCTCAAAAGAGCAGTGGTACCTTTTGTATAAGAAGCATAACACATTTTTATAGCTGAAGCTTTTCCTATTTCGGGACCTAAAAGGTGCACTTCTAATCGACTATTAGGGAAACAATCAGCTATTAATTCGGCATATTTACCCGACAAGTATAGGCTTGTTGATCCTTTGTCCCAAGCAGGATTCCCGATAATACCTCCATCTACATAGTTAATACTGTTTGATTCAAGCATGAGACCGATTTTAAGAGATCTTTTCGGGTTAATTGCATTAGCATCAACATAGATTCCTTTGTATGAGCAGTTTTTTATTTTTAGAGCCATTTCCTCGGCTATTGCAGGTGGACATACAGATACTATGATTGGACAGCGTTCACACAATTCAATCAAAGAATTCACTTCATGTAAGTGATATTGTTCTGCTCTCCGGCGAGTTTTTTGACTTCTATTCTCTGACGCCCAAAATACTTTGTTGTTATTGTCTTGGAGCTTAGCCGCAATAAAAACTCCCATTTGTCCCGGATGTACTATTCCGATTTGTTTTGTTTTCATAATAATCCTACCGATTTATAGTATACTATAAATTAATAATGATATGATAAGTGGGATAAAGACAAAGTTTAAAAAATTAAAGAATATATCGAGCAATATCTTCATCTTCAATGATGCGATTTAATTTCTTCTTAACGATACTTTTACTAATAGTTATCAATTTATATTTCTTTTCCGGTAGTTCAAATAGATAGTCTTCCAAAAGAGTTGTCATGATTGTATGTAATCGGCGTGCTCCGATATCTTCCATTTTCTCGTTGGCTTTGTAGGAAAAAGCAGCAATTTCTTCAATAGCTTCATCTTTAAAAATTAGAGAGGTATTTTCTGATTTAAAGAGGGCTTTATATTGTTTGATAAGTGAATTTTTGGGGTAAAGAAGAATTTTTATGAAATCTTCTTTAGACAAGCTGCTCAGTTCTTCCCTAAGAGGAAATCTGCCTTGAAGTTCCGGTATTAAATCTGATGGTTTAGCAGTGTGAAAAGCTCCGGCGGCGATAAATAGTATATGTCGCGTATCAATTATTCCATATTTTGTCGGAACACTGGAACCTTCAACAATAGGTAATAAGTCACGTTGTACGCCTGATCGAGATACATCAATACCTGATTTTTTATCACTGGTAGCAATTTTATCTATTTCGTCGATGAATATGATTCCGTTATTTTCAGTTCTTTTTTTGGCGATCGAAATGACTTCATCATTCTTTATTAATCGGTTTTGTTCTGATGATATAAGATATTTAAAAGCTTCGGTAACTTTCATTTTCTTTTTTTGGCTGCCTTGTTTTGGTGATAATAAGGAATTGAACATTTCGCCAATATTTATATCTATGTTTTCTAAACCAATGTTGGATAATATTTCTACGTGAGGAGGACGTGCTTGGTCTAAAGGAACTTCAATTTCTCTGTCCTTAAGCTTATTACTTCGCAATAATTCTCTCATTTTATTCCTATTACGATCATATCGCTCTTGCTGTCTTTCAAATTCTTCGTTGTCTTCAAAATCTTTATAAGATGTTTTAGGTGGAGGTATCAAGTAGTCTAAAAGTTTTTCTTCAGCTGATTTTTCAGCTTTAGCTCTGATTTTTTGACTGATTTCAGTTCTAACTTGATTTACACAAATATCCATTAATTCTCTTACCATTGATTCAACATCTCTACCTACATAACCTACCTCAGTAAACTTTGATGCCTCTACTTTGATAAACGGTGCATTACTGATATTTGCTATCCTTCTGGCAATTTCTGTTTTCCCAACTCCTGTAGGCCCAATTAAGATAATGTTATTGGGAACTATTTCATTTTGTAGTTCTCCGGTAACCTTAAGACGTCGCCATCTATTGCGAAGAGCAACAGCAACAGCACGTTTAGCTTTATCTTGGCCAATTATATATTTATCTAGCTCTTGGACTATTTTTGTTGGTGTAAGTCTATTAGTCGAGTTCATATTTATCCTTTTTGTTAATTAAATAACATAACCAAATTATGGGTTACTTAATGACATCATACCATAATGGCATCACAGTATATAAACTGAGATATAAGATAATCGTTTCTATATATAGGCTTATTAATAATCAAGCCTACAAGGAAATTCAGAGTTCATATTATCTAAACAGTAAAAAAATTACAAAGATTCAATGACCACTTCATTGTTAGTATATATACATATATCTGATGCAATTTTTAACGAAGTCAAAACAATTTCCTTAGCTGTCAAATCAGAATGACTCAGTAATGCTAAAGCTGCAGCTCTAGCATAATTACCCCCCGAACCAATTGCTATAACATCGTCGTCTGGCTCTAACACATCACCGATACCTGTTAAAACGAGTAAGTTTTCGTTGTCGGCTACAATAATCATCGCTTCTAATCTTCGTAATATTTTGTCTGAACGCCAATCTTTAGCTAATTCAACTGCTGATTTTTTTAGATGTCCTTTGTATTGTTGTAACTTAGCCTCGAATTTTTCAAATAGGGTGAAAGCATCCGCTGTAGTTCCGGCAAAGCCAGCAATTATATTATCATCATATAATCGTCGAACCTTACGGGCTTTGCTCTTCAATATTGTATTGCCTAATGTAACTTGACCATCTCCGCCTATAGTAATTCTATTATTTTTTTTCACCCCGATAATGGTCGTTCCTTCCATTTTATTCATTATTTTTTCTCTCATGGCTATTTTGTTGTGATTTAGAATTGTCTTTATTTTTTGCAGTTGAGTTATCTTTGTTAGTTTTATTGTCCTCGTCTTGAGAGGTGTTTTCTTCAGGTTTAGATTGTTTTGGCGAGTCTTTAACTTTGGATTGTGATTTTTTCTTCTTACTGCCTTTTCCGTGGGAAGAGTCCATTTTTATTTCACATGCTTTTTCGTATTGCGTATTAATATATTCTTTTTCTTCTTCGGTTACATGCCCCAATATGGTCTCATAAATGTCATCAACGTTTAATGTTTCTAATTCGAGTAGTTTTTCAGCCATAAGTTTTAGTAGGTCGATCTTGTCTTTTAGTATATTTAAAGATTTTTGATGAGCTTCGGTAATAATCTTGCGAATTTCGGAATCAACCAACTTTGCTGTTTCTTCACTATAAAAGTCACGGTGTTGGATTTCTTTACCCAGAAAAGGATTCTCTTCATCTTTACCTATTGTCATAGGACCTACTTTTTCGCTCATACCCCATTGACAAACCATTTTTTTCGAAAGATCCGTAGCTCTTTGTATATCCATACCGGCACCGGTCGACAGCTCTTTGAATATCAATTCTTCAGCTGAACGACCGCCTAGCAATTCTACGATTTTTTGCAACAAATAGCTCTTAGCATAATTAGACTTTTCAGTTTGCAGGAAATGAGTAGCACCGCCACTAAATCCTCTGGGAATAATGGTTACTTTATGAACCGGTTCGGTTTTATCCAAAAATACAGAACATAATACATGACCAATTTCATGGTACGCAGTAATTATTTTTTCTTCTTCACTGATAGCCCTACTTTTTCGCTCTTTACCCATAGTGACTTTGTCTTTTGCTTCTTCAAAATCTTCCATTTCAATAGTGGTTTTGTTTCTACGAGCAGCCAATAAAGCAGCTTCATTAACCAGATTAGCTAAATCTGCACCACTAAATCCGGGGGTACTTCGTGCAATAATCATGAAATTTATATTTTTTGATAAAGGTAGTTTTTCGGAATGAACCTCAAGTATTTGCGCTCTACCGTTTATATCAGGAAGATCAACAATAACCTGTCGATCGAAACGTCCAGGTCTGAGTAGAGCTGGGTCTAAAACATCCGGACGGTTAGTTGCTGAAATGAGAATAACTGAATCGTTTTTCTCAAATCCATCCATTTCAACAAGTAATTGATTAAGAGTTTGTTCTCTTTCGTCATGTCCTCCACCCATACCTGTGCCACGGTGTCTGCCTACGGCATCAATTTCATCTATAAATGCTATACATGGAGCAGTTCTTTTAGCTTGTTCAAATAGGTCTCTAACCCGTGAGGCTCCCACGCCGACAAACATTTCAACGAAATCAGAACCACTAATACTATAAAAAGGCACACCAGCTTCTCCGGCTACGGCTTTAGCTAATAGGGTTTTACCAGTTCCCGGTCTGCCTAACAAAAGTACTCCTCTGGGTATTCTACCACCTAACTTTTGAAATTTCCCCGGTGCTTTAAGAAATTCAACAATCTCTTCTAATTCTTCTTTTGCTTCTTGCACGCCGGCAACATCCTTGAAAGTTATATTTGTTTTACCGCCGACAAATAGTTTAGCTTTACTTTTCCCAAAACTAAAGACCTTGCTACCACCTCCCTGCATGGATCTAATTAAAAAAATCCAAATACCAATGAATAATAGGAAAGGTAACCATCCTAAAACTACTGCTAAGAATTGAGATGGTTTTTTCGATTCGATATTTACTCCCTGTTCATTAAGCATTTTAACTAAGTCGGGATCCTGATAAGGTAACCGAGTTTTATATTCCTTATTTTCCATATCAATAACAGTGACATCTTGATCTTCAAAAATTGCTTTACTGATCCTTCCTTCTTCAGCCATGGACATAAATTGAGATAGAGAAATTTCTTCAACTCTATCTCTGTCTGAAAAGTATACTTGATAGATTAATATGATTGAAAGGATGATAATTATCCACAGCGTAATCGACTGAGATGATTTCATCTTTGGTGGTTGTTTATCGTTTTTGTCACCACTATTCTTACGTTTATCCGGTTTATTCATTTCGATATATCTCCTCTTTTAGGATGCCTATGTAGGGTAGATTACGGAATTTTTCCGCATAATCAAGGCCGTATCCTATCACAAAATCATCTTCTATTTCAAACCCTTTATAGTCAATCTTTATCTCTCTGAGTCTCGGTTTTTGTTTGACTAACAGTGCGCAAGACCTGATTGAATTAGGTCTGTATTTTTTTAAATGATCAAATAAAAACGTCATTGAAATACCTGTATCGACAATATCATCAAGAATTAAAACATCTTTACCTTTAATATCTATATCAATATCCTTCTTGATGGTAACCTCGCCGGATGACTCAGTTCTATTTCCATAACTTGATATAGCCATGAAGTCAATTTTAACCGGTATGGTAAACCAACGAATCATGTCAGCTAAAAAGACGAAACTGCCTTTTAATATACAAATGATAACCAAATTCTTACTTTCGTAATCTTTTGATATTTGTGATGCTAAATCGCTGATTCTCGTTTGAATCTCATTTTCATCGAAAAGAATTGCAGAAATACTATGTTTCATAATATCCTCTTATGTAGTCTATAATATAATCTCCCTAAAAACTATGGGTATACACGACGTTGTTATTGGAAATATTGAATAAGTAAGACTTGTTTTGTCTCATTAGTAATTTTTACTCTATCGTCCAAACGATATCCGACTACCCAGATAATTTTATCTATGTCACGGATAATAAGTATATTATCTCTTTCATATTTACTTACTTTTTTGTCAATGAAATAGTCTTTAAGCTTTTTTTTCCCTGCCATCCCTAAAGGATAGAAAAAGTCTCCTTTCTTACGATATCCGATTGTCAGTGGAGGAGTTATTTTCTTATAGTCCATAACGGCTAGCACTTTACTGTTGAAGCAATTATCTTTTTTTAGCGGACTGGTATGTTGTTTATTGAATTGATTTAAAGTTAGGATTTTCAAATAAAAACTGTGACTGTTATAAGTTAATTTTTGTTCCTTATTTTTTATTTCAACAGTTAATTCTGGGACTGGTATGATTGAATTAAGCAGGTTATTCTTCATAATAATCAGGTCATCATATCCTTTTTTAACAGAGATATTATTTGCAAGTTTAATTTCCTTGCAGCCTGTTGTATTCAATAATCCGCAAATATCGTCGGAATTAGTATGGTTTAATGAATAATCATCACCACATAAATGTTCTAACGATTTCCTGATTAAATAATACACAATAATTCGGTATTGCATTCTAAGTTTGTGTAGATCTAAACTGACTATTTCGGCGGATATATTTATAATAACATCTTGCCATATTTTATTGGTTTGTTCTTTAAGGAATGCTTCGGTTTCATTAAATATTTGAGCGCTATTGTAGAGGACATCTATTATTTGGGGATTAATTTCACGACTGATATAAGGTAATAGCTCAATCCTCAATTTATTACGGGTGTAAATGGTCTCAAAATTAGTTTTATCCGTTTGCCAGTCTAATCCTGAAACTTGTAAAAAATCAATTATCTGTTTCCTCTCAAAAAGTATAAATGGTCTGATAATCTTCCCATTGACAGGTAGTATCCCACGCATACCGGTTATCCCTGATCCTCTAAACAAATGCAATAGAACAGTTTCAGCAACATCACCTTTATTATGGGCTAAAGCAATTTTGTTAAGAGAGTATTTTTTAGATAGAGTAGAGAAATAATCAAACCGGGTTTTCCTCGCTTTATTTTCAAGATCATTAAAATTGTCATAATTGATTTCTTTCACGGCTAAAGGAATGTTATAATCGGAACAAAATCTTTTAACGAAATTTAAATCAGCTAAAGAATCATTACCTCTGAGGTTATAATTGATATGTGCAGCCATAAGGTTTATATGAAGCTTATCTTTCAATCTTATTAATCCGTAGAGAAGGGCTGTGGAATCGGCTCCACCGGAAAAACCAACTAAAATGTGATCATTTTGGCTTATGAGATTGTTTTCCTCTATAAAAGATTCTAAATCTTGTAAAAAACTGTTCACTTGTTCTCCTGATTTAAATAATTTATTGCTCTATTAATCGGAAATATATGTTATTGTGTAAAGTTATTTCTGAAATAAAGGAATTCAATAACATATCCACATGCAAAGAATAAGTATGGATCATTAGAATAACTCTATGGTCTCTTTGTGTTACTTTAGTGTGGGTCATTCAATTTCTATGCTTGATATTCTAGATTAAACAGTTCAGCCCTATATTACCAGAAAGAAAGGATAGACTTGCTTCTTTCCAAATGGAAACTTATTTAACTTAGTTGCATGGATTAAAAAATAGAAACGTATGGATAAACTACTCATTTTTTGTGTTAAGACAACCTTTTCACGAAAAGTCTTTCTGGTTTTTCGATACAACTTCGCTGCATCGGATATTGCTAGCTATTTAAGCAATACATTAGGATATTGTCTTTACTAAAGACCTGTGTACATAGTATATCAATACACTATTATTATATTAATACGAAGATAAATAATCGGTATTTATAGTATATACTGCCGATGTTTTATATAAAAGATTGTTGACATTTTTTTTGAGTTGGATTTATTAGCCTTAGTTTAGTATTTTTTTGAGAGTAAGGAATTATTTATGTTATTATTTGTTAAGGAATTGGACAGTAAGCACTAAAAGTATCCAGTTATTGAAGTTGGAATTGTATAATGAAGAAGTGTTTAAGAAATTATGCAGACAGATGTTTCGATAAGGTCATCAATCCCCCGCGGGGGATTGA
>PWOA01000022.1 GCA_003564155.1 Candidatus Cloacimonadota bacterium | reverse complement strand
TACAAATAATAAATACTCCAACGGAAACGTATCGTAGATTCAACTATTCTACTAACTCTTTGCTCTTAGCAATGGATTCCCGTCCTGTACGGGAATGAGGGGATGGTTTGGAATAAGAAAAAGCTACTAATACATCTGCTTCCACAACAACCAAATCACAAAATTAATCTTTTGTTTATCTTTTTAAATTTGTGAGATCTGTGAGATCTGTGTGAGATAAACAGAATCAGTAGCTTCCACTACGCACTTAGACACCTCACTCAACTCTCAACTCTAAACTCTTTCGCTCTTAACCCTTAGCTTTTGGTCAAATAATAACTTGACATAATATCGTAACTGCTTATTATGCAAGTTATAAATAAGAGAGGATATTACAATGAATTTAGGTCAATCATTAACAGCTTTATTGGCGTTAGTATTGTTTACTACAATAACACTATCTATCAACCGGGCTCGGATATCAGCTACGGAACAAACGATTGACCATCAGATAGAATTGGAAGCGTTTACATATGGACAGTCATTAATGGAGACAGTATCAACAGTAGCCACATCGGAGAGTGGTTATGCTGATTTAGAAAACATATTTTATAACAATCGGGATTTTAGGACTATTTTTGCGCAAGGTTCGGGCAAACCTCTTTATGGAGAGATTGAAGTTGTTACTTCAGCCGGCTTTATCGAGTTAGGAATTCCTTATAAGAAGGTGATCGTTTCGGTTTATAGAGATGAGTCACTACAAGAGCAGTATCTCAAATCTCGTTACAAAGCTACTTTCAGCAGGTGGTGGTAGTGTTTGTAGATAACAATTAAGGGTTGATATAATGGCTTCAATATTAGATATAATTCGATCTGTAATTATTGCCGGAATAATTGCCGTTATGGTTTTTGGTGTACATCTGATGACTCACAGGTCAGCTGTTGAGAATCAAGTTTATCAACAGATGCAAGGGCTTTCCGACGGTGCTATAGCAATTTTAGGTGAAGAGATTCGTAATCTGAAAAATTTTGCTTCAACTGATGTAAAAATAGAGACTAATCATCTTTATTTCTTCAATCTTCACAATAATCTTGTTTATTTAGGTGTTACTGAGGATCAGTTAAGTGTATTGGAAGTTATTATTGGGGCAGAAACCGATCAAGGTAGTGTCCTATCTTATGATGATGAAGAACAAGCAATTGTATTGCAAGGCAATCCCTCAATACCTCCCGGATCGATAATCACAGTGATAAGTGCCGACGAATTGGAAGATCAAACAAAAATTATTTCAGGGCAAAACCCCGGCAGTGCCGGAGGTTATATCATCAAAGGTAATTGGGACACGATACCTGAGTCCGGATATACTTACCGGATAAACAACAGTGATTACGCTAGAGAGCAATATTATTCACTGAACTTAATCGACAGATCTGATGAAGACATTTACGCTTTTAGTTTAATTCAACTTACTTCAGACGGTTCGGAAGCTACAGTTTCCGGAGATGTAATGCAAGCAGGATTTGTTTACTTGATAAGAGCAGACATATCTTTAAGAAGTAAAGCAGAAGATCTTTATCAAGATACCAATCAAGAATTCGTAACTAATTTAAGCAAAGACTTTTATCTGCGTGGATTCCGGCTTCCGGATAGTGGCGGATAGGTATAAACACTTATACAATCCGCTGCAGCCTATATAAATAATATATAACATACGAAGGAGAAAATCTATGGGAAGATATTCATTGATAATAGTGGCTACCCTATTTCTATTACTTACATACTTTGTCATTAGTATGTCAAATACCGGAACCGCTACAATTCGTCGCAATATAGATTCTTACGAATACAATAATGCAAAGAACATAGCGCACAGCGCAGCACAATTTGTTATAAAGAATGTTATTGATCGTAATTCTGGCTGGATTTTTGATGATTCCGTAACAAATCCTATTCCCAATTTCACCCCTTTACTTGAAGGTAATTACAAAATCTCATCTATCGAAAAAACATCCGGTGTATCTCCGAATGAATACTTTTTACATTTAATTATAACCGGAAAATCACAAAACAAAACTTACGATACAACAGTTAGGTTACATCGAGCTCTCGATGCACCGAATATTTTTGAATATGCAGCATATACTCAAAGTCTATTAGATATTGGTCCTCAAGGGACAATAGATAGTTTTAATTCAGACATTTCTAATGAAATCTTAAACGGTAATGCTCTTATAGCTTACGGGCCCGACGGGAGTATTGATTACCATAACAATAGCGAAATAAACGGTACAATTCATCACAAAGTTGAGAAAGATATGACTCCTTTAACTTATGATGCTTCCAATGCTGAAATCATCAGTATCTCCGGAGGCGAAACTTTTGACGGAGAAGGCGAAACCGTTGAATATCTGATAGATGGGGATATCAATATCTCAGGATCAGGATCGGAAATAGAATTTGTAAACGGTGATTTTATCCTCTATGTACCGGGTGATATCAAAATTGGAGGGCAAGGATACATTACTATAGGCGATGATGCATCTGTAACCATATATTTGGACGGAAATTTAGATCTTGCGGGTTCGGGTTTTGTTAATACAACGAATGTCGCTGCTAATCTGGTAATTTTCGGAACCGATAATTCCGAGATGACAATTGACCTTCAAGGTTCAACCAATGCAGAATTTGTCGGTGCAATTTACGCTCCCACTTCTCATGTACTTATAAGAGGCGGCAGTGACTTTACGGTTAGGGGTTCTATAATCAGCAATTCTATGGTTATTCGTGCTAATTTATATTATGACGAATCTTTAGCAGATTTTATATACGCTGAATACGGCACATCGTCAACCAGATTATATGTCGTCAGTTGGGAATAACTTGTATCCTAACGATGGAAATTATCGGTTTTTTTTGTCCAGTCTTGCTGAAACTTATTCTTTGACCAAGCTTAACTCATCAATAACATCTCTTAAATATTAATCATAGTTAAGAAAATTGGAGCATATTCTTCAGGAAGGAAGGATTATTCGCGTGTTCAATAGCAGTATCACTTGATATCAATCCGGATCTGACCGCATTAACCAAGTCTTGTTCTAAAGTTTGCATACCGCTTTTTTTACTGCTCTGGATGATTTCATATATTTCTTCAATATTACCCGAACCGATGACATTCATTAGCTGATCATTGTTAATCATGATTTCTTTAAGAGATATCATTTTGTTTTTAGGTGTTGGAATTAACTGTAAGCTTACAATGGTACATATACTGCGGGCAAGCTGTTTTGCCATTAAACTATGCATAGAGGGGTCATAAAAAGATAATAATTTGTACAGAACTTCAACACTACTCTTATTCCGCATGGTACCTATCACCAGGCATCCGGTGTCGGCAAGCTTAATCATATTATCAAATACACCACTATTATTAACCTCTTCAATGACTACCATATTAGGGTTAAAATGGAGACAATGATCAAGAGCTTCATTAACTTTATTAACATCGCGAAGCAACTCTTGTTGGCGTACAACACTGTTTTTTGATTCATGATAATATTCAATAGAATCAGAAATAATAAATATATTACCGGGTAAATATGTGTTATTAAGATTAACAATAGCATCAACCAAACTGCTTTTGCCCGATCCCGGAGGACCTGAGATAATTACAATACCTGAGTTTTCATTTTTAAAAGAAAGCTTATTGAGAGCAATAGAAGAAAACTTCATTGATTCAAGGTTAATAAGAGAACGGCGTGTAGTTTTGATACCAATAACCAGCTCATCCATTTCGAAGTATATAATGAGACGGTAACGGTATCTGACACCTGAATCTCTGAATTCGAAATTTGCTCTAATCAACTTATCTTTCAATAGTTTATCTAACTGCTCATTACTCAGGATATTTAATATCATAATATTAATTTCGTCCTGAGAGAATGCAATATCGAGAGGTATTGGTTTGAAAGACGAAAAAAACTTACCCCATACCTTATCTTTAGATCCCGGTCCACCGATTTCGATGTAACTGGGTTTTTTTGATTCCATGAGCAACAGAAAAGTTTGCAGCTTAATGAAAAGCTTCTCTCGAAGTTCGACATTTGTATTAACCTTTTCTTTCATGCGTAAAAGCTTTTCGGCAGTAGTGGTATGCATCAGTTTTTTACGTTCTAACAAGCCCAGTTCGACAATCGATTTAAACTCAGCCATCTTAACCGGTTTAGTTAAAAAACGAAAAGCACCATAATCCAAAGCCTGTCTTGTACATTCCATATTATCGTAACCGGTGATAATAATGACAACGGCATCGGGATCGAGCATTTTAAGGATTTTCAGGAACTCGACACCGTTCATTTCAGGCATAAAGACGTCTGTTATATAAAGATCAAACTGAGTGTTTGAAACCATATTAAAAGCTTGTTGACCATTGTCAGCTTCAAATAGCTCAATATCCTCATCATCCTCTAAAAAACTTTTAAATAATTCTCGAATTTCCTTTTCATCATCAATAATCAATACTTTAGATTTCATTTCATTATCCTCTTTCTTTTTGCCGCATTAATTGGGCTAAATTTTAGGCTATCGTCGTTGTATAGACGACTTCTTCCATAGTAGTCATACCTTTACGAATTAACTCAATTCCGGATTCCCGGAGAGAAAGCATACCGTTTTTTCTGGCAATAGTTCTGATCATTTCTTCGTCAATATCCGATTTTGATTCGACGATTGCATGTCTGATATCTTTATTAAAAAATAATGCTTCATGAATGGCAAGCCTTCCTTTGTAACCGGTTCCCCGGCAATTATCACATCCCACTGTTGTGAATATTTTACCGTCTGCAATGTCCTCTTCGGTTATTCCATTGTCAAGTAAATAACTAATCTCAGCAGCACTGTTTTTCTTTATATTGATACTTTTCTTACACTTATCACATAATCTTCTGACAAGTCTTTGGGCAACGATTATATTAATTGCATAAGCAATAAGAAAAGTTTCTATCTCCATTTTATACAGCCTTGATATTGCACTGGGTGCGTCATTAGTATGTAAGGTAGAGAAGGTTAAGTGTCCCGTATTTGCCAGTTTAATAGCAGTTTCGGCAGTTTCTTTATCTCGCATCTCTCCCACCATCACAATATCCGGATCATGTCTTAATATTGAACGGATAGCCTGGTTAAAATCAAGGCGTAAACCTATTTTAATCTGTCGAGCTCCTTTAATAACATATTCGACAGGATCTTCTACTGTTAAAATATTTTTTTCCGGTGTGATTACATGATATAAAGAAGCTAACAAAGTTGTGCTTTTACCACTTCCGGTCGGACCTGTGACGACTATCAATCCTTGTGGTCTGGTGACTGCTTCTTCAAAATCTTTACGAGCTTGTGATTGAAAGCCTAATTCGTCAATATTTTCAATAACATTGCGGTCATCGAGGATTCTAATAACAATACTTTCATAATTGCGATTCTGTTGTTTGGCAACTATGGGCATAATAGAAACCCGAAATCGAATTGTTGTACCATCAATGTCTCTTTGAATATAACCATCTTGAGCTTCATCGATCTTGAAGCGATCCACATTAGCAGTTCTATCCTTAACAACAGATAAAAATGCTTGGGGCATTATATTCTCTTTTCTTTTCCACAGTAATAATTTCCCGTCAATCCGAAATCGTATATCAACACTTTGATTATCATAAGGGATAATATGAATATCACTAACTTTAGATTTTACACCTTCAATGATAGCCGCTTCAAAAAGATAAGCTAAAGCACCTTTATTAATCTCCTGTTGTATAAGATCTTCCTGCTCCTCGTCGGCACCTTTACTAGAAATATCAATCTCCGATTCGGATTCAGAAAGAATTTTACGAAGGTATTCATCTTGCTCGGTGCTGGCTAATACTCTAATGATGCCATCGATGGATTCAAAAGGACAGTAGATAACTTCATAACGTTTGTATTTTAGGGAGGAAGCGATTAATTTTGAAATACTGTCTGTGGGTATACTGGAAAGAATTAATAATGTTTGGTTCTTGGTTTTATCTAACTTGTAAGGGATTATCCGTTTCCCATAAACTTCTTTTTTCAGTTCTTTAGGCAATAGTGATATGAGACGTTTTATTTCCTCTATATCGCTTTCCTGCAATGTTTTTACGTCAATTGTCATTTGAGGGATCGCGTAGTATTTGGCAATTTCCCTGTAGATTTCATCCTTCGGAACTTTATAGTCTTCTATTAACAAGCGATCAATTTTTTTGTTGCTGCCATAGTCCAATTTAGCTAAAGCTGATTTATAAACATTATCACTGATAACATTCTTAAATTTAAGTAGATTAGCTATTAATTGGTTGTCATTCATTTATTACACCATCCAAACTTTTATATATAAAATAGTTACTAAGTGAGCGATTTTTGTTCCATAATTATTTTAATCATGTTATTCTTTATATTATCGCAAATGCGGTTACATCCCAGGAGTAGGTGGTTTGATAAATGCTGTTTCCGACGAAACAATTATCAAAAATGTCATTACTATCATAATTACAGATGCTGTAATAACATCAATGGAACTGACAATAGATTTGAATTTATATGCAGTTTCTTTCTCGTAATATAATGCAATTTGCTCAGCTGACCTTTTTACCGATCCGGTTGCGGCACCGGAATTCAAGCGGGAAATAACTGTCTCTGTAAAAACACCTGATTTTTCTAAAGAATCAATTAGCCCTGCTCCTTCTCTTAACATTTTCGGTATGGAAATATCTTTGATTTGTTTTTCCATATAACTATTTCCACACGCTTCAGCAGAAATTTGAATCACTTCCATATTATTGCCGGCACCGGTATAAATTGTAGAAAATACACGAAAGAATATTTCAATTGCCATTTTATGCAGGAGAGGCCCAACCATAGGTACTTTAAATATCAATTGGTCTTTTTTTAACCTTCCTGTAGGAGTCGAAAACCAATATCCCACAGCAATGATGGGGGTAAAAAACAGAAACAATAAGATAAACCAATTATCTTGCAAAAAGTAACTGACCTTGAGAGTCGCTGCAGTCATAGGTGGTAATTCAATATTAAACTGCACAAACATCTCAGTGATCTCCGGAAATAAAACACCTACATAATATGCTACTGCTAAAATGATAGCAACTAAAGTAACTATTGGCATAACCAAGGCTTGTCGCAAATTCCTTTTAAAATCTTGTTGACGATTAATATATTTAGCCGTATTATCATAAATTTGAGCCATATTACCCGATTTGGAAGCTAAACCCAGCATATAAGAAGCAAATTTACCAAACAAATCACTATATTTCATAAAAACCGTTCCACCATCCATGCCCTGTTTCAAGTCTTTGGATACATTTTTTAAAGTTCGTTTTAAAGTCTTATTTTGGGTGTCCATACTAAGTATTTTCAAAATTTCATCGTAACGCATGTTTTCTTTTAGCATATCCGAAGAAAGTGAAATAAACATGACAATATCTGCAAAAGGTGGTTTTAGCTTGATATCCAAAAGCATAGGTTCTACTTTAATATTTGTTATATTCAAGTTTTCGAGAACCCGTTGCAATTCTTCTTTGGAAAATGCTTCTTGCTCCCCTTTAATCTTAGAGCCTCCGGAAGATATCCCTTTATACAAAAATATACGTTTCTTTTCTATCTTTTCAGTGGTGAAGTTGTTATCAGTCTCCAGTTTTACGATCTGCTTTTTTGCCGAAGACAAATTTTTAGCTAAAACTACACCGCGGACTCTTTGTTTACTGTCATTCTTAGTGCCCGTATATCGAAAATCTTTCACATTAATTCTCCAATTTACTCCGTTACTGTAAGTTATATAACAAGATAGCAGCCTGAATATTGAACCACCAGACTATCTTATACTAACACAAAACTATAGACGTTAATTAATTATTTCGATTTTCAAGTCAACAAATATTTTTGTTAGCAAAAATTACGTGCCTTTTTAGACTTGAATTTAGGCTAAACAGAAAAAGAAATAAGCTCTCATTTGATATGTAAAATAAATGAAAAAAGAGACAATTTATTATTCTTTAATCGCATTATTTTACTCGAATAAAGTGTCTAAGATAAGTTAAGGTGATGAATATGTTTTCAGGATAATTTCAGAGAGTAAAATATTCAACACAATGCCTTTCGAAAGAAGAATCTGAACTTGCTTTTCTTTAGCCGAAAGTTGATTATTATAAAACAACTTCCGGGATTATCCTCCAAAATGGTCCATCAAATGTTTGCTATCCCTACATTCAATCAAAAATTACTTGACTTAATAAACATCTATTGTCGATTGAATGCATCCTATTTTTATTAGTAAATAAAGATCTTTTGGAGCTTATATGATTAATTTTTTACAGACGTATCTTAAAGTCAAAACTATTTCGTTTTAAATATAGAGAGTAATATGAATGTACCCTTGTCACATGAATTAGCACAAATACCTGAGAATAAAAAAGGTATTGAAAGAGTAGAAGCGATATCGTTAATCGTTTCAAATAATAGTACTTACCGCATCGAGTGCAAAGCAAAGCTTGAATCATTTTTACAAGCAATGACCACCTATGATGCCTCCGACATGGATTTTGGGGGTTTAGGAGCTGACAATAAAATTTGGTTAAGAATTCATGGCAAAAAATCACCTTTTCCTGAGTTAGGAGAAATTAGCCATAGTGAGGCTACTGCCATCATCTGTTCGATTTTGAGTGAAAAAAATATTGAGCGTTTAGTAAGGGATCAAAGTGCCGATTTTTCTTATAAGATGAATGCTGCGGGAGCAAGCACACGTTTTAGATCCAATACTTATATGGACATGGACTTCTTAGCAGTTAACTTTAGAAAGATTAATCCGGTATTGTTTCCCATGGATTCTTTTGGCTTTCCCCCACCGATTATCAGACGAGTCGATTTTGATTTTGAACAAAAAGGTTTAATTTTAATAACCGGAGTTACAGGTTCGGGTAAAAGTACTACCTTAGATGCAATTATTAATTTGAATAATGAGAATAATCAGGGTCATATTACAATCATTGGCAACCCTATAGAGTATTTTCATAGATCCAATCAATGTATAGTGAGACATCGCGAAGTCGGAAAAGATACTACCTCTTTCAAACAAGGTACAGTAGAGTCATTGCGTCAAGATCCGGATATTATAGTTATAGGTGAGATGAGAGATTCTGATACAATTATGACAGCCCTTGAAATAACCGATAGTGGTCATAAAGTCTTTTCAACTTTACACACCGGCTCAGCCACTGAAAGTGTACACAGGATCATTGCTGAATGTCCGGTTGAAGAACAGGAAAGAGTTCGATATCGTTTAGCCGATGTTCTTAGTGTGGTGATTTGCCAAAAACTAGTTCCCACAACAGATGGAAAGAGAATACTCGCCAAGGAGATTTTAAATGTCACACCCAATATTTCAGCTGCAATAATTAATAATAATGTTTCAGAGATATATCAGATGATAAATGAAGGCAAGGAATACGGTATGGTAACCATGGAACAAGATCTTATGCGTCTTTTTATCAATAAAATTATCACCAGAAAGGTTGCCATAGGCTATGCTAACAACAAAAAGAGAATAATTGACCTGCTTAAATATTATCAGAATAAGGTAGGATAACAATATGGGAAAAATGATTAAATCTTTTGGTCTTTTCCAAGATATTTTACAGGTTAAGATCGCTACTATTGTCAGTGAAAAGGATAATGTAACTATTGCAGATTTACGAAAATCAGTACTGCCACAACCGGAGACTTCCCCTGAGGCATTTCAAGAAAAAACCGGTCCCGACAACTTAGATTTTGATCTTGATCTCGATGATACCGGAATTTTAGACGAAACTAACAAAGAACTAGATACATTTGCCGACTTTGAAACACCGGAAGAACACAAGAAATCTCAAGCCGATAAGGATCGTAAAGCTTTAATGGATACAGCCACAGAATTGGAGTTTGAAACAGGCACCTTATCATTGAATTTAGATTTGACTAAAGTTATCTATAAAGATGTTGACGTACCGCGGAAAGCAAGTAAAAAGAAGATCTTTACCGAAACCAAAAAACAGTTTTATGAAGGTAATCCTCCCGGGATGTTTTCTTTATCGTATCTTAAACGAGAGGATAATTCGTACATTGGAGTGAGCCATGAAGGGAATATGGAGTTATTGGAGCAGATTATATCAATAAATCGCATGCTCTCGAAAAAGCGATACCATTATTCTTTTGTTCAGCCTAATGAAATAGCCTTGATAAATGCTCTGAGATTCAATTATGAAATTAATCATCAAGATATTTCTGCCATAATCCACATCAGCAAAGATTATACTCAAGTTACCTTGACCCAAGGGTATAACCTGTTAACCGATCTTCCATTAATTAATGAAGGACATGAAGCATCAGATCTCATAAACACTGTTATTTCACGGATAATGCTGGAACGTTCTCATATAGGTGTTACATCTATCCAAAATTACTTTATTTGTGGTGAAGGACTAAAAGATGCGATGATCGAATTCATCAAGGAACGAGCTCCGGAAGCAAATGTAGAATTTATGATTCCCAAAAGGATTTATGACCAAAATAATAACCTTAAAAAATATGATGATAAAACCTTAGCTGAATATATCATACCGATTATGCTTTCCTTAGTTGCATCGAATATCCCGGGTACTTCTCACTTGATCAAAGTTAACTTTTTACCTAAACAATTGAAAGAACAACAAAATATCTTTTCAATTAATTACCTCGGATTTACTGTATTGGGATTGTTATTGATTTCCGGATTAATCAGTATAAATATGTATATTGAAAATATGACGGTAATCTCCAGTACCAATATAGAAATTTCTAATATAAGAAAACAACTTACCATCGCTCAATCAAGATTGGAAAATGTATACGCAATGAGTGATCAGATTGAAAAACTCGAACGTAACTTAGAAAGAACAAACCGTTATTTGGGGAATAAAAATCAATGGCATTATATACTTGAAGAAATATCTCGTACTTTAAGATCCAACCCTCTAAGCTGGTTAACATCACTAAGAAATGACGAAAATGGATTCCGGGTTGCCGGAATTACTAATAATAGAAGGAATATTGTAAGATTATCCGAGATCTTCCCTCAAGCTGTAGTTTATCAAACTACGAAAAATGAGATTGAAGGTCAGCAAGTATGGAATTTCGAGATCAGTTTTAAATATCCTGATGCTTTTGAGACTAGACGACGAGACCGGATTAGAGAATCATCGGATAGTTAGTATTACTAATGCAGGTTATTTTAAAAGAGGAATATTATTATGAACGAATATAAATTGACCCAACTTTATAAAAGAGGACTGGATCACAAAAACAGAAATTTTATCATACTTTTTGCATTACTCTTTTTTACCGTACTTATCTCATTTCTAATTCAGCAAAATTTACTCGACAAACACCAGGAACTATTAGATGAGAAAGAGGAAATACAAAATGAGCTAGCCAGTACCCAAAGTCTGATACAGGCTGAAGATGAGTTGCAGGACACAATAGATAATCTAGAAGATAAATTGGCACTAACCGACAAAGTTATGCCTGATTTCAATAACCCAAGCACGACTCTTTCTTACATTTACGATATATTTGATAAATACAATAATTATATTGACTTTGATTTTTGGCTGAATACAAGCAGTACTGTTCAAGGTGATACGGACACTCGCTTTAATCGATATACTATGACGGGTACTAGCTATATCAATATTTTCTACTCATTTATAGATCAATTCGTAAGACAACCGAAACTTATAACAATTGAAAATATTGATCTGGCCGCTCAACCTGCCGAAGAACAGGGTAAATTAAGTTTTAACATTGAGTTTAACGCCTATTATACCGATACTGGAACTCCTCATGATGACATAAAATTTAGAAATCTTACAAAACGTACCATACCCTATAATATTTTCTTCCCAAGAATCTATACACCTTTTGTATCAGAACGTGATAAATCTCTTCCGGATGTAACCGAGATCAGGATAATTGGTATGACTAAAGATATAATCTTTTATCGAAACTCAATTACCGATAAAGTAGAACGATTGTCAGTGGGAGATCGAATTAGACATGGAAGCATGACTGAAATTGATTGGCCTAACCAGGAAGCAGTTTTTACAATTAATAGAACCGGTTTAAGAGAAACCGTTCGCTTGAAAGCGATAGATTAATAATTACTATCAATAGAATAATTCCATGTATTATGAAATGCAATAATATCAAGTTAAATTAATTAGATTAAGTACTACAGGGAGTCAAATTTGATAATTGTACACAATAAATTTAATTTTAAAGGAGGAAGCAATGGGTAAAGCTTTCAATAATCCTCATAATGATAAAGAGATCAAGAAGCAGTTTTTTCAAACCGTTTCTATTTTTCATGTCAAGTTATTAATTACAGCTATATTGCTTTTCTTAATAACATATAGCCTAACAGCAAAAACGGCAATAATCACTAACATATATTACCAAGATTATGATATTATTAACAGGACTGTTATCACTGCTGTGGGAGATATAGAATATAGGGTAACACAGGATCCCGGCCGAAGAAAGATAATTGTGGAGATAGATAATGCCGTAAAGGATGCATCAATACCTCCGGTCAGACAAACCCCTGCCAGTGCGGTTATTGAAAGGATAACTACTGAAATGCCCGCTTACAACAGACTAAAAATCACCATTACCACAAAACAGCCTTTTTATTTGGAGCATTTCAGCTTAAATCATGACCATAAGAGACTCGTTTTGGATATATTTAACAAAAAATATCCCGAAACAGAAGAAGAGAAATTAATATTCGCCGAATTCTTTACTATGGTAGGTTTTCCACAAAGAGCTGAAGATCTTATCTCAAAACTTTCAGATATAGATCATGTTGACAAAATGGTTGATTTAGACCAGGACTTGATAACTCTATCAAGGAATATATCTTTTACTGATGCTGTTAAGATATTTAATAGCTATATACAAGATAAAGAGAATAAACTGCTTCTTAATTTAACGGATATAGATCAACCTATTGGTTTTAATATAGAAAAAATCCACTGGGAATCAGCAATGCACAGCCTGTTCCACAAAATGGATATTGAAGTCGAAGAAAAAGACAATATTTATATTTTGCGTCGAAAGGTTGAAGACAGACCGGCAGAAGAAATAGAAAAGGAACTTGTATTCTTAGATAATGTTTTAATAGAAGCAACATTTTTTGAAGCCGATTTTAATACAATAAGGGAATTAGGCATAGACTGGGGTTCTGTTGTTGATGGCCGTGTAAGGTTGAGTGCAGATGTCAGATCATCTCAATTGATAACACAAGAGCTACTTACCGTAAGATCCGATACCTATTCCTATACTCATGGCAGTAACACAATAGATATTAACACATTATTCCGAGCATTTGCCGCCAGTGATAAAGGGAATATCATTTCCAGACCTCAAATTACAGTTCTATCGGGCGAAACGGGTACAGTGCAAGATGGAACAGATTACACAATTTTAGTGCCCGGAAGAACTGGTACGGGAGAGGAAGTTACACAAGCTCATGAAGTTAGTGTAGAATCCGGTACGATAGTTGATGTAACACCTGTTGTAAAGACTGACAAAGAAGGAGAGAAGGTTATTCATTTAACTATAAAAGTAGAACGTAGTTCAGCTCAACCTGATGTGACGGGTTTTTCTAAGACTACTGCAGAAGTTACAAGTCAAAAGATACTTTACAATGGAGAAGAAACTGTTATTGGCGGTCTTATAGCAAAAGAATCAGTTTCAGTCAGAACAGGTATACCTTTTTTAAAAGATCTGCCATGGTGGTTTTTCGGGATTCGCTACCTTGCCGGTCACAATCGCTATGAAATGAATAATAAAGAGTTGATTATTCTAATTAAAGCGACAATTTTACCTTCTGTCGAAGAAAGGAGAAAAATCGGACAAGATGTGGCTAGAGAAATTGAATTTCGTCGTCAACAGATGCGTGACATAGAACCGAAGTTTCTAGAATAATTATCAGATATTTAAACTCATTAATGAGGATAACGTCATTTCCAGCAATGATTTAACATATAATATTATGCAGAATTTTTGAGAATAAGAACTTAAGATCATCCACATAATTATTTTCATAACTCTGCTAATCTTAAATATCCGTAACTCCCTAACCTGGACAAGCCAAAACCATACCGTACGGGCAGTTCATGAACCTAAATGAACTCACGAAATCAATTGCCCTTATGAAGTATTCTGCATTCTGCGATTCATGTTGCTAATTATAGCGGAGCTTTATAATAATTACAAAAAAATACACTGCTTGACACTTGACATGAAACTATACACAAGTATAAACGTTTACAAAGTAATTGGAGAGGTAATATTATGGATGAATTAGAAATAATTAAGAGAGCTAAATACGATGTATCAGCTTTCGATATGTTATATGAAGAATATTTTTTACAGATATATAAGTTCGTTTTGCTAAGAGTAAAAGACCGTGATATAACTAACGAAATAGTCTCTGATGTATTCTATAAAGCAATGAGTAAGATTTCACTTTTTAAGTGGCGTTCAATACCCTTTTCTTCATGGTTATATAGGATTGCAATCAATGAGATAAGTAATTATTTTCGCCGTGAGAAGAAACAATATAAGTTGTCAAATAAGTTATCAATTGAAGAAGATCACTACACTCCACCAATTGATTTTGATGATTCAATGTCTTATGAATTTATTATTAATTATATCAAGAAATTGCCTCAAAGAGATCAAGACATAATTATTTTACGATATTTTGAGAAGAAGAAGTTTGAGGAAATTGCAGAAATCATTGGTAAAAACGAAGGATATATACGTGTTATACTACATCGTGCCTTAAAAAAACTAAAACAATTACTACCAAAAGAGGTGTTAGAAAATGTCGATAGAAAAGTATCTTAATAATATTCGAGTCCCGGAAAAGCATCCCGGACCTTTTTCTGTGAGGATCAAACATGATGTCAAGAAAAGGTTAGTAGCGCGGAGAAAAAGAAAAGATCAGTTTTTCCTCGTAATGGGCTCGTTTTGTCTAATCCTATTTTTATTTTCAGGATACCTTTTATATAATCCTCATTATGCAGCATCTCTGCATAATAATGTCTTAGTAAAAACGGGTTTTTTAGGTAATAACAATGAAGATTCTGCCCAAATAGACGCAGAAAGATTACAAGCTGAGATGCCGCTTACTGAAACCGGAAGATACTTGGGAAGTCAATCTTTTAGTCCCACAACATCCAGTAGACTTCGTCCCGTGTCAACAATTCCTTCCGAGTCTGCATCATCCTATCAAATAATGGAATTATCTCAGTTGGAAGAAGGAACTCCTTATATAATCAGGAAGGTGAAAAACGGAACAAACAGTTATATATATTTTATCAATGAAATAGCTACTGAAGATAGTAGCAGAATACCTTATTAATAAAATTCTAACACTTGATTAGCAACATGAAAAATATTCTTATACTCATCATAGCTCTGTCTATTATACCTCTAAGTGTTTCTGCCGATACCTTTTTAGGCGTATACTTGGAAGACTTATCACAAAGTGAAAGAAGATCACTTAGTATAAGTACAGGAGTAAAAGTAGAAGATACCGTACCGGGTTCACCAGCGGAGTTAGCTGGTTTACAAGCTGACGATATTATCATGCAAATAAACGGCATTAATATCGATACAGGCAAGCAAGTAAGAGAAGTGATAAATCAATATCAACCGGGAGATACCGTAGAACTACATTACCTTTCGGATAATACACGAAAAACTATCAACGTTTCGTTAGCTAAAAGGAGATCAAACTTTTTTCCCGGCCTTAGTCTATTAGAAACAAGAACGAAACATTTAGGTTTGAAATTACAAAACTTAACCGATCAACTAAAAGATTTTTTTGAAGTGGAACATGGGGTATTAGTAGCAGAAGTTATTGAAGATACACCGGCTCATACTGCAGGCATTTTAGCAGGAGATATTTTAATATACGTTAATCGCCAGCCTATAGAAAACATCAACCAATTACAATCAATTATTAAACATAAAAAAACAGGCGATTTACTCAGCCTTGAGCTTATAAGAAAAGACGACAGACTCGATGTTCAAGTTGAATTAGACGAAACGGATAGACTATTAAGCTTTGATCTTAACAACGAAATTATCATTTTAGGCAAAGATCCGGTAATTGATCTGTCCGAACTCAGCAATTGGTTTCGCAGTGTGGTTCCGGATTCTACCAAAAAAGAATTAGAAAAGCAATTAGATTATATACAAGAAGAATTAAATCGGATTAAAGGAAGACTTCAAACTCAATAGAATGAGATCATTTTAAGCGAGTTTTGTTGTTAGGTGGTTTTATAAATCTTTAACAAAAAAGCTCGTATCGGATATTAGCAGACCAAATCTTTTTTTCAGAGTTTTAATTACTTCCCTTGCCTCATCGTAAAGTTTATTATTCTTGTATACACTGATCAGGTCGTAGTAAGCAGCAATAAAAGAAGGATCATCCTCAATAACATCTTTTAAAATATTAATTGCTTCTTCGGTTTTACCGATTTTATCGTTAGTAATGGCGTACATACGATGGTATAATTTGTCTTTGTTGGGGAAATCTTCAGCTTTCTTTAAATCGACGTAAGCCTGTAAAGGTTTATCATATCTATAATAGGCAATACCTCTGAGATAGTTTAACTCAGTCTGTTCACCTAATTTTTTTTCACTTTCATTTAAAAGATCTATTGCCTCGGAAACTCTTTCAAGTTCAATATATAGTTTAGCCAGTAAAAGATAAACTGCCCAATTTTTATCGCCTTGTTTAATCAGTCCTTCAAGATTTATGACAGCTTCGTCACTTCTGCCCAATTTACATAAAGCTATACTCTTGTTAAACGTTGCTTCCGGGATAATAAAAGATATTCTATCGTAACAATCAATAGCTTTTTCATATTCTTTTACGTTCAGGTAGCAATGGCCTAATTTAAATAAAACACCGATATCGTTTTTAATAAGTTTGACAGCTTGTTCATAGTAACATATTCCCTTCTGGAAAGATTTTTGATTAACGTATATATCTGCCAAAGCTACATATAAGCGGTATTCATTGGAATGCATTTCTATTGCGTCGAATAAAATCTGAGTCGCCTTAATCCAATTGCTTGACGACTCTATTCGGGCTCTATGCAATATTTCATCAATTTTCTCTAGATATTCCATGATATAGCTCTCTTATTAGTTCCAGTATTTCTTGCTTATCAGAACTTATATTAATTAAACTCCGGATTTTTCTGCTTCCCGGAATGTTTTTTGTGTAACAACTTAAATGACTTTTCATTTCCTTAATAGCTCTAATATCTCCTTTTTTTTCTATACTGAGATAAAAATGATCAATAATTGTCTTATATTTACTTGTCATTGGTAATTGATAAATATTTCCTGTCAATAAGTAATTGCTGATCTCTTTAAATAGCCAAGGGTTACCCAAGGCACCTCTACCGATCATAATAGAATCACATCCGGTATATTCAAACATTCTCACTGCACCTGATATGTCCTTAATATCACCGTTACCCACTAAAGGTACACCAGTTTTCTCTTTTATTTCTTTGATTATCGACCAGTCACTGAGACCGGAATACATTTGACTTTGAGTACGGGGATGACATATTATTATATCAGCACCTTGCTCCACAAATAAATCTACGGCTTTTAAAGCTACTATGCTATTTTTATCCCATCCAGCTCTAATCTTTACAGATAGACAAATATCCGTACCTGCTAAAACACTTGCAACAGCCTTAACGATTTTACCGGCTAATGGTAAGTTTTTAAGTAATGCTGAGCCTGCATCTCGCTTTACGACTTTTTTTACCGGACATCCCATATTGATATCGATAAAGTCCGGTAATGCGGTAGCAGGTAAATGGTATAGTTTCTTAAGCATTGTTTCTGCTGCTTGAGCCATAATATCCGGGTTGGAACCGAAAATTTGTATACCTATTGGTTTTTCTTCCTCCATTATAACGGCATATTGAAAACTTTTTTCAAAATCATAGACCAATCCATCTGCACTTACCATTTCCGTAACCATAACCTCTGCCCCATTATCTCTACATATATGGCGAAAAACTTGATCAGTGAAACCAGCAAGGGGAGCAAGCCATAATCTCTTATTTGTTAAATATGAAATATTATTATTCATTATAATCATGACCCTTTATGCACATTTGATACATGAACAATGAAGATGCAATAGCAACATTGAGAGACTCCAGTTTATTTCTCATAGGGATAAAAACTCTTTTACTTGCCCTACTGATCAGTTCTTTACTTATCCCGTCTGCTTCCGAGCCTAAGATAATCACGAAAGAATTATCCGATGGATGTAGTTCGGAAATTGGAATATGTCCACCCATATCAGCGACAATAATATCTCCCGGAAATGTATCTATTTGGAACTCACTTTCGTAAAGAACCGGAACTGAAAATACCTTACCTACTGATGCTCTAATAGTTTTTGCATTGAATATATCACAACAACCTGATGATAAAATTATACCATTGATATCAAACGCTGCAGCAGTTCGAAATATAGTACCTAAATTGGTGGGATCCGCAACCCTATCGAGGTATAATAGTTTTCGCCTCCAAACAGCTTTCTTTGTGCAAGAAGACACTAATGCGATGATCGACTGTGGTGTTCGTGTCTGAGAAAGCTGTTTAAGATAACTGTCTTTGAGGATATAACATCTTTCATAAGGTATATCAGTTAGCACGTCCTGATGCTTTTCTCTTGCCAATTGAGTTATATACAATTCTAATATCTCGATATCATCATCAATTAACTGCCTGATTGTTCTAGATCCTTCAACTAGAACACAATCAGATTCACAACGATATTTTTTTAATTTTAATTTTGCTAATTGTTTAGCCTTTTCTTTAGAGAGTTCTTTCACTTGATAATCTCCATTTATATTTTTGATAGTAAGTAAATGATCTTTCAACAATAGATCGACTTTCACGGTTGACAAATTACTTGATCGATTGTATATTGTTTTCTGAAAGTGTAATCAAGTCAATATTTTTTAAGGAGGACGTGAGTTATGAGAGTTTCAATTAAATCAGTAATCTTTGTCATGGTAGACATTCAAGAGAAGTTTAAGAAACATATCAGTGATATCGATAAGCTGGTTAAGAATGTCAATATGCTTAATAAGTTTTCGGAAATAATGGAGTTACCTTTACTCGTTACTGAACAATATCCTGAAGGTTTAGGGAAAACATTAGATTCTATCTACTTACCTGCAGGATATCATTTGTTTACCAAAAACAGGTTTAGTATATTTGAGCCTCATATCGAAGATCATCTTGACTTATTACAGGATGAGAGAAGATTTTTGATTATCAGAGAAGATGATATTATAAAAAAGCATTTGGTATTTTACGGTATTGAAACTCATGTTTGTATCATACAGTCAGTATTAGAGGCTTTAGAAAAAAACTACAAACCGATAGTTGTAGCAGACGCAGTTTCTTCAATATCTGGTTTTGATCACGATATAGCTCTTGACCGTATTAAAAAAGAGGGAGCTACTATCGTTTCCACAGAAATGTTACTCTTTGAATTATTACGCGGATCATTCCATCCTCATTTCAAGGAAGTTAGTAGACTGGTTAAAGATAATAAAACCGGATAAGATAATTGCTTATCCGGACCAACATTTTATCTTACTTTTAATAAAGAGGTTAGTTTTATGAATACAATAAGGAAACCTGTTGTTTCCGGTACGTTTTATCCTCAAGATAGTGATGAGTTGAGGAAACTGATTAAATCATATCTTGATAGTGTTGACCTACCCCGACAGTATAATAATGATATTTTAGGAGTTATCTCTCCTCATGCAGGTTATGTTTTTTCAGGACAATGTGCTGCTTACGCTTTCCAGCAATTGGCTTACAAAGATTTCGATACAGCAATAGTTATAGCACCTTCTCATCAATGTGGCGATTTTTATTTTTCCGTTGGTGATTATGATGCATATCAAACTCCTCTGGGAAAAATCAATGTAGATCGAGAATTAGCAGAACAACTTCTAACAGATTCAAAATTTGTTTTTTATCCTTATGCTCACAATAGCGAACATTCTTTGGAAGTCCAATTACCCTTTTTACAAATTATTAAACCTCAAGTTAAAATATTACCCATTCTAATAGGGTATCAATACGACTTAAGCAGTGACTATTTAGGCAAGATACTATCATCTTTACTAGCTAAACGAATGGATAAAACCGTATTCATCGCCAGCAGTGATTTATCCCATTACCATAATTCCAGAAAAGCCGAATTATTAGATAAAAATTTGATCTCAGCTATAGAATCACTAGACTTTGAATTACTATGGAAAGTAATCAAAGAAAAAAAAGGTGAAGCTTGCGGCTTTGGTGGGATACTAACTATGCTCAACATAGCAAAAACGCTTCGCTATGATAAAGCAAAAACTCTCTGCTATACTCATTCCGGTGAAACCAGCGGAGATCACAGTCAAGTTGTCGGATACTTGGCTGGTATGTTCTACAAATAAGATAACAGTGGAGATAATTATAATGTTAAATGACAAACAAAAAAGTTTTTTACTGAAATTAGCTCGTGAAAGCATTATTGCTTACTTGGAGAATCGTGATATGAATCTAAATTGTCCGGCAGACAAGCTATATTTTGAAAAGAAAGGTGCTTTCGTTTCACTGCACTTGGGAGAATTATTACGAGGTTGTATTGGACATATTAAAGGTTATTACCCGTTATTCGAAACTATAAAAGAAATGGCAGTTGCCGCAGCATCTAATGATCCCCGTTTCCAGGCAGTTTCTATTGAAGAAATGAACAATATATCTATTGAGATATCAATCCTCTCAGAACTTATCCTCGTTGAAGGTGGAAAACCACATGATATTGTGATCGGAAGAGATGGTCTTTATATTGAAAGTCCTTACGGCGGCGGATTGCTTTTGCCTCAAGTTGCGGAACAATATCAATGGGATCAAATAACTTTTCTAAAAGAAGTATGTCATAAAGCAGGTTTGCCTGCAGATAGTTATCTTAATAAAGACTGCCGACTTTTTCGATTTTCAGCTGATGTTTTTTCGGATCAATATTAAAAACTGTTGACAGTTATCCCTAAATAAAAAGACTGGCAATCGAATGTTTTGTGCGGGAATAGCTCAGCGGTAGAGCACTACCTTGCCAAGGTAGATGTCGCGGGTTCGACCCCCGTTTCCCGCTCCATTTATTGGCGACATCGCCAAGTGGTAAGGCAAGGGTCTGCAAAATCCTCATTCCCCGGTTCGAATCCGGGTGTCGCCTCCAAATAATTGCAAAATTGCCGGAGTGGTGGAATTGGTAGACACAAGGGACTTAAAATCCCTCGAGCTTCCCGCTCGTGCCGGTTCAAGTCCGGCCTCTGGTACCATATAAAAAACAGCCTGTTTTCAGGCTGTTTTTTTCTTATTAAACCTCACCCTAATTCGCCTATTCATTTAGTCCACTTATTTCAGGACACCTCAGATTTTACTAATCTCCTAAACTCTTTTGCCCTTAGCCTTTAGCCGCCATGGATTCCCGTCTGCACGGGAATGAGGGGATGTTTTGGACCCAGAAAAAGCCACCAATACAATAATATCCACCCCCTAAATTCTACATTATAAATTATTCTTTCCCCTAATCTACTAATTAACTAATCTACTACTCTACTAATCCCCTCGCTCTTAGCCCTAGATTCCCGTCCTGCACGGGAATGAGGGGGCGGTTTTGGATCAGAAACAGCCACTAATACATCAGCTTCCACAACTTTCAACTCTAAACTCTAAACTCTTTCGCCCTCAGTTTGCACGGGAATGAGGGGATGG
>PWOA01000027.1 GCA_003564155.1 Candidatus Cloacimonadota bacterium | reverse complement strand
TCACCTTCTCCCAGACGAATTACAGCAAACCGCTGTCTTAAAGGCTGCAGCGTCTTGGTATTATACTCTCCCGTCTCATAATCATAGACCTCAACTGCACTGACAAGATCATCACCGGCTCTGCCGGCACGATGCACAACAAAGCTGATACTCTCATTCAGATGCGATGAGTTGGTATACGCCAATACCTGCAGAGGATACTCTCCCTGGAAAACACTCGCTCCGATGCACTCTTCACCAACAAAAACACCAACCTCTAATACATCCTGATCGTTCTCAATAGATTCGATATTATAGGCTTCATAATCAGGACCGTCATTAAAGGTAAAGTACTGCGGGGATGACGGTTCAGGAGGATAATACGGCTCTGTAGGCAGCGGCCATTGGAAAGGCTCGTCGCTCTCACCAAAGATTTCTATTATATACATCTTACCAAATTCGAAAAAAGAGCGTTTAGTAACAGTTAATAAAGAATCATTAGGGCTATTGCGTGAGACAGCCCAGTTTTCAGCAAGTACTGATTTAACATTAGATGAAGAATCAAATACATCATTAAAATGCTGTGGCTGCGGTATCCAATAGCCTACCCAGTTTTCCTGACTGTGCTGCAGGGTTACACTCGTATTGTCATAATTAGCCGCAGTACCGGGAACTATCAAGTCACAATCAGTATGTTTGATCAACTCTAATTTGTAACCCTTAGTTCTGGTAAAAGAGAGCGTGTCACTCCAAGCATGTTCGTCCCAATAAATTACCCAATCCCGATACTCGAGTCTGTATATTTCGTTTGTATCAGTCAACGGTTCAAGAATGATGTCGCTATCTATCCCATCGTAAGGAAGTACGGGAAAAGATTCCCAGAACCATGTCTGCCATTCATTTTCAACAGGATCATAATTTTTGTCATAGTACTTGTAATATCCATGCTTTGGATAGTTGTGAGTCTCCACCTGACCCTGATCTTCACCATACGAATCCCTCCATCGCAGATATGGATAGGTCGTATATTCTTCCATCGCCCAGGTTTGATGGAAATCCCAGTCGATGTATTCAGTATCATCTCTTAACATATCAACAGTCAACAGTCCATCCCCACCTGCTGAAGTCTCCTGTAAGCTTGATGCCATATCCCAATAGTTATGTACAGAATTTAAAGATCCTACAGCATCACCAATAAAACCTCCTATGTTAAACCCATCACTAATTATTCTTGTTGTAGAATATGATTTTTCAATTTTTTGTCCATCTTCATCATTATTGTCATTAAAAACATACCCCGCAAAACCACCGATATTTTGACTAAAAGGGTCTGTTTCTATTTCTCCTGAAGCATAAGAATTCATAATGTCTGAATAATCAGCGCCATCTGTATCATCATCATCCGCTTGAGATTTACAGCCAACAAAACCACCAATATTATTACTTTCTTCAGCATAGATATCACTGATTGCGTAATTGTCTAATATAGCTAAGCTATTGTATGATTTTCCAAAGAATCCTCCTATATTATTAGCATCTTTTATCTCAATTTTCATTTCCGCATAATTTCTAAAAATAGCTCTCCAGATAGATCGATGTCTACCTACTAACCCGCCGATATTACATAGATTTAACGCTTGGCTAGGGATGGCATTTATAGTACCTTCAGAATAGCAATCAATTACTTGTGTTGTCAATAAACGACCAACTAAACCTCCAATATTACCATAATCAATTTCAGAGTCAGGGTAATCAGGAGTTAAAAAATACATTGATACTTTAGAATTACATTCGTTAATAAACGGCACGGCAGTTACTTGTGTATTAGGGAGAACATATCCAATTAGTCCACCAACATTCTTTGAGCCTTTAACTGTTCCAGATGAGTTGCTATACTCCACTAATTCTATTTCTGATTGGCCTATTAAACCACCGACATTACTTCTTCCGATAACTGTAATGGAATCTGTCCAACATCCTACAATTAAAGCTACTTTATGATGTCCTATCAAACCTCCAATACGAAAAGCAGCATTTGTACCTTCGATCGTACTATTGTTTATAACCCTGCAATTTATAATTGCATGCTCATAAAGCGAAGGTTTTGAGTAGTTGTCGTGAAGTTCAAGATATCCCGCTAAACCACCGACACTTTCATTACCTTTAATTATCGCTTTCTCTAACTCGCAATATACGGCTTTGGTTTCGTAGGCGTATCCAATCATGCCGCCAATAAAACTATCGTTATTCTCTGAAGAAATATCAACCTCATCTATGGAGATATTTTCTATTGATATAATCTTATCCCAAGGACCTATAGGATTGCCATCTGCAACATAAGATATCCCAATTAGACCTCCAAAAAAATTATTATCTTCATCATTGTCAAGATCATAAGCAGTCAAAGTTACATTACTCATATCAACACGTCTAACTGATGCAGTTTCCGAATCTTCTACGATATTTTTTAAACCAATTAGTCCTCCAACTCTATCATGTCCAGTTATAGTAACATTATAACATATGTTATAATCCCCTGAATATAGAGTACTCACATCTGACTCGGTAGAATAGCCAATTAAACCTCCAATATACGCCTTTCCAGTTATATTAATATCGCCTAAAAGAAAATCCCTAATTATTGAGTTCCTAGAGAGACCAACTAAAGAACCTACATATTCATAACCAATCAATTCGCAATCCCTTAGTTTGATATTCTGTAGTGTGGCACGATTAATGTTGCCAAACAAACCTACATATTTAGTATTATCTCTATCTATAAACAGATTACTTATTTCATAACCATTTCCATCAAAATTACCTTTAAAAGGGTTGTAATGATATCCAATAGGATTCCAGCCTCCATTAACATTCCAAGGGTGTATATCTAAATCAATATCTGAAATTAATATAAAGTGCTTATCTTCATCATTAAGATGGAATCTAACGTTATTTAGATGTTCCGCGGTCTCAATCAGGTAGGGATCACCAAAAGATCCATCACCTCCGGCAAAGTCGACATCGGGGAGAGATTGTAAAACGGGATAGCCTTCATTACTGATACGGTGTACATCATTATACCAGATGTCATTATTCATATCCCAGTTCTCATAAACACCATAGGCATATCCATTGTTATAGATCATCTCTGAGGTCTCTTTTCCTTCACCTCCGGCTGAATTTTCCTGTAGTGAAGTTTCTGTATTCCAATAGCTGTATGTTACTTGAGAGCCCGGCTCCATGAAACCATTTAAACCACCTACATCATTGCTGCCTTCAACTTTACCGGTTGAATAACTGTTAACTATCTTACTATTGTCGTACATAGAGCCTACCAAACCACCTACGTAGTCGAAACCGATGATTTCTCCCCTGGCATAACTGTTTTCAACAGCACCATAGTCAAGTCTGCCCGCTATTCCGCCGACATTATCTGTTCCGGACACATGTATATTAGAAAACGATCGCGATACAAGAGAATGTATGGTTTCCGGTTCTTCATAGTTGTGTAACAAACCGACCAATCCTCCAACGTTTGATATACCATCAATCAGACCCTCTTCCACAGAGCAAAGTTCAATTATACTATCTTTAGAAGAAAATCCCGCAAGTGAACCTACATTGCTTTGGCCCGTAACTTCACAGTTTCTAAGTCTTATGTTTTTCATTACACCGTTCTTGGTATAACCAAACAATCCTACATCATCCATACTACGATTAATTTTGAGGTTTGAAAGTTCATAGTTAACTTCGTTATAATTACCGGTATAATTACCGGAAAAAGGATACAACTCTCTTCCTATAGGCATCCATCCGGCACCAGATTGAATATGGTCAAATACCGAAAGGTCTATGTCATCAGTCTGTATGAAGTATTTATCCAGCAGATGATGATTTCTCAATAGATTTAAATGATACCAGCTTGAAACTTCATAAGGTTCTAATGAAGTTCCTGACCCATCAAAGTAATCATCCATAACGGCTTCACTAATAATCTCTACTAAAACAGGATATCCGCAATTGAGCGGGGAAATATGATCTGGTATATGACCGGGAGGTAAACCGTCAGGCAGCCAAGTATAGAAAAACACCCAGTCATCATAAGCATCGTAGCCCCAGTTAGGCCCTTCACCAAATGTCATCTCTGATGTCAACTTGCCTATACCACCGTCTGATTGAAGCTGGTTTGATGTCTCAATATCCCAATAACTGTACTCTACGTAGCAATACTGGTCTTTGTATCCTATTAGCCCGCCAACTTCTGGCGTCGGTTGATTTGCCGTCACTTCTCCGGTTGAGTAGCATTCAGAGACTAATCCTCCGTAAATATAACCGATAAGTCCCCCAAGATATTCGTCTGCAGTAACACTGCCTCGAGCATAAGAATTATTAGTATGACTAATAAAATCCATAGAACCAACTAGACCACCGGCATCTGAAATGCCCGCTACATCACTTAATGAATAGCAATACTCGACATCGCTGCTATACTGATAGCCAACTAATCCTCCTACCGAATCGTTTGCATCTACCTCTACATCTGAAAAAGAATATGAGATTAATGCAAAAGGACCTAGAGAATAGGTCTTGGCGGCAAGATCAGGGTAAAAAGTTAAAAGATCCGTTAACAAGTCTTCGATAAAAACCCGGGCACTGAACTTTTTATTTTTCTCTGCTTCAAATTCACCTTCAGATGATTCTTGATTCTGATGATATTCATAATAATATGAAGCAATAGCTCCTGCCAAACCGCCGACAACATTGTTACCGCTGACAGTACCATTCTCTACAGAACAATTTCTGATTATAGTATCTATCGCAACACCGGCCAGGCCCCCAACACAAATACCTCCATCAATGTTAACTCCGTCTAATCTGATATTGACAAGCTCTGCATCCATTACGTAACCAAATAACCCTAAAAAATTCTCATTGGGATTATCTATCGTCAGATTTTCAATCAAATAGCCATCTCCGTTGTAATGCCCCCAAAATGGTTGGTCACCATAATAATCGTCCGGCTCTAAACCGATGGGCTCCCAGTTCAGATAACCTGAAAGATCAATATCGTCTATCTGCCTGAAATATGAACCTAAATAGTCTCGAACATTGTTTAGATGAGACGCTGTCCTTACCAAATAGGGATCTTCTTCGGTACCTGTACCACCGTCAAAATCGCCATAGGCAAGGTTCATCATAAAAATAATCGTGATCAATATCACTACCTTTAATATATTTTCTTTACTTGACATAAATACCTCCTTAAAATATATAAAATTATGGTTTATATTGACTGTTTTGAGGTCTCTTCAATTACATAGAAGAGACCTTTTGCTAAAGGAAGCGATTTTTTGAGCTTAGATGATATAAAGCTGATTTGGCAAAATTGATATATAATCTTTTACTGCGAAAAACTAAAGTAAGGCAGCTGCCGATAGAATCTATTCCCGCTGTAACATTAGGGTGTAAAAGTAGGATAGTAATAATAGAGCCGGGAATTACAAAGATACGACTATCATCAGAAAACGACAACTTATTAGCAGATACTCTGCAGCCTAAAAAACCTTTTAACTTTAACAAAATTTTTACCTAAACCTCATCTAAATGCTTTTATATTCAAGGTTAATACAGTTTAAACTTTCTCAACTAACTGATTCTGACCCAATTAGAATCGGTAGAAGATATATGTCAAACATTATTTTCTTAACTTCAAGCGAAATTGCTTCAATTCCTCTTATTAATAGGCAATTCTCTGCTTTATTTTTTTTTATCTTTCCTTCTGTATAAGCTATATTCGACATTAGAAGCTTGAGGGGGGTATTAGATATTCATTGAGAAGCAGTTTAACAACTCTCGGTCGTCAAACCCTCTATCAATCATATAAGCAGCTTGATTGTCAGTCTTGATTTTGATTAATAAACTACTCGTTTCACAACTCCGAGCTGTAATGGATCAAATCAAATACCCATATTTTTTTGAAGGAAAGATACTTCAATTAAGAAAATTCTTCTCTTTTACCACTCTGAGGTTTCCAACTTGCTTCTTCATTTTACGCTATGGTCAAGTTTTGAGATTAATAATATCTGATATTCGTGATAACGTGGCATCGTGAGACGTAAATATAGGATAGCTAAGAAGGGATTAAAAGTTGTGAGGTTTTGAAGTTTTTGTTAGTAAATTAGTAGAATAGTTATTAGCAGATTAGCGTTTGATTATCTTTCGTAGGGTTTTATATTCTTGGCTATCCCCTCCGCTGGTGCGTCCATAATCTATTTTTTTTATCTCTTTTTCAATCTTTGTTATTAGCAAAATCAGCGGGAGACCTCTTTAATTTTCCTGCTATACTTCCGCCGGCAGCATCCGGCATTAAAAATAACGATGG
>PWOA01000080.1 GCA_003564155.1 Candidatus Cloacimonadota bacterium | reverse complement strand
TATTTCCTCTACTACTTTGATTTTGAAGGCTTCGCTGTAGCGAAGCCTGAGGTGGTTGCTTATTGACTTTTTATTATTCATTTTGGTCTCCTTTTTAGTCCACCTATTTCAGGACACCTCACACCTCACCCATTGCCCTCAGCTCTTAGCTCTAAGCTACCTCCCGCCTCACTCCTGCGTCAGGCAGGAGTCCACCTTCCTGCTTTTCTTTCTTAACTATTTCCCGCTCTAAGCCCTCCGCCCCAGGCTGAGACAGCAACATTCGTGGACAAAGTATTAAAAAACTAAACTCTCTAAACAGCGAAACGCTCAACCTTCTAAACTTTTTAAGCCTCATCATAAATTAATTAGACAGTTCATTAGCTATCATTTCTGCTTGTTTCAGGACAGTCTCTGTGGCAAGCTTCTGCATATCGGGTGGATAGCCGAATTTTCTCAAAATCCTTTTTACTGCCACCTTGAGCTTTGCTCTCACACTCTCTTTTATCTGCCAGTCTATAGAAGCATTCCTTCTGATTGTCTCAGTCAAAACCACTGCCAGTTCCCTCAGTTTATCTTTTCCCATCAGTTCCTGAGCACTCTCATTATCGGCAACCGCAGAATAAAACGCATATTCAAAATCACTCAGCTTCATCGATTGGGCTTCACTATCCATTTCAACAATATCTT
Organism: Candidatus Cloacimonadota bacterium; assembly: GCA_003564155.1. Taxonomy (GTDB): domain Bacteria; phylum Cloacimonadota; class Cloacimonadia; order Cloacimonadales; family PWNZ01; genus PWOA01. The sequence continues at coordinate 5,742 of PWOA01000080.1, read as the reverse complement.
TACTCAGTTTAATGAGTTCATCAATCACCTCTGCTGCCGTCAGTATTTTATTATGGTATTTCTTGATGGACTCTTCCAGCATCTCCATCAGGCTTCTGCTTTTCACAAGGTTCTTTTTGGCTCTTGACTTGATTTCATCATTGAGTAATTTCTTTAATACTTCCAGAGAGATGTTTTTATGCTTATAACCTTTTAACTCCATCAAAAACTCTTCCGAAAGAATCGAGATATCCGGTTTTTTGATGCCTGCTGCATCAAATACATCAATAACCTTTTCGGAGACCAATGCCTGGTCGATAACTTGTCTGATGGCGGTTTCTATCTCTTCATCTGTCTTTCCGGGACCGGTTATCCCGAATTTTACCAATCTCGCCTTTACTGCTTGAAAGAATGATACTTCTTCTTTAACATCAAGAGCCTGTTCGTGAGGGATAGCAATTGCGAATGCTTTGCTAAGTGCCGTTACTTCGTCTATGTATCTTTTCTTTCCGTTTTTCAGGCTTAAGATATGTTCTTCTGCGGCAAGTATCAATGACAGTTTCTTGGAAGTATCTGCCTCAAAGTATTCTTCATATTCAAAGCCGTGAAACATTTGCGATACAACTTCCAGCTTCTCCAGCATCAGTTTGACAGCCTGATCCTGAATAATGGTCGGGTTTCCCTTTCCACCCGAATCAGAGTAAAACTTTAGGGCAGTTTTCAAGTCCGAAGCAATACCCAGATAATCCACAATCAACCCACCGGGCTTATCAATATAGACTCTGTTCACTCTTGCTATTGCCTGCATCAGGTTATGTCCTTTCATCGGCTTGTCTATGTATAGTGTGTGCAGGCTTGGGGCATCAAATCCTGTCAGCCACATATCTCTGACGATGACAAGCTTCATCTCATCGTCCGGATTCTTCATTCGGGCAGCTAATGTACGGCGTTGTTCCTTAGTGGTATAGTGCTTGGCTATTTTCGGACCATCTGAAGATGAAGAAGTCATCACCACTTTGATAACCCCTTTATTAAGGTCTTCGGAATGCCAGTCAGGTCTTAAGGTTATAATTGCCTCGTATAACTCCGCAGCGATACGACGGCTCATTGCAACAATCATACCTTTTCCCGACAGCACGGATTGCCTCTCTTCAAAGTGTTCGACAATGTCCCTGGCAATAATTTTTACCCGGTCTTCACTCCCCACCAAAGCCTCTAACTGCGTCCATTTTGCTTTAGCTTTTTGAGTGCCGGACACATCTTCGGTATCGAGTTCATCATCTAATTCATTAACTAACTTCTTCCCCTCTTCACTCAACTCAACCTTTGCCAATCTGCTTTCATAATAGATTCGCACAGTAGCACCGTCTTCTACTGCCTGAGCTATATCATAGATATCGACATAATTACCGAAAACTGTCGGAGTGTTTACATCTGTTTTTTCTATCGGGGTACCGGTAAACCCCAAGTAAGTAGCATTCGGCAAAGCATCTCGTAAATATTTTGCAAAACCATATACCGTTCTTTTACCGGTAACATTGCCCGAACTATCCACAACATCTATCGTCTTTGCTTTGAAGCCGTACTGGGTTCTGTGAGCTTCATCGGCAATGACCAAAACATTGGCACGGTCGGTCAGCGTTTCATAAACATTCCCCTCATCCGGCTGAAACTTCTGAATAGTAGTAAATACTATCCCCCCTGAAGCAACCTTCAGTAAATCTTTGAGGTTATTTCTGTTTTCTGCTTGTACGGGGTCTTGTCTCAATAATTGCTTTGATGCTGCAAATGTGTCGAAAAGTTGGTCATCAAGATCATTGCGGTCGGTAATAATGACCACTGTCGGATTATCTAATACCAGAACTATCTTCCCCGCGTAGAAAACCATTGATAAAGATTTACCGCTACCCTGAGTATGCCATACCACGCCACCCTTTCTGTCTCCAAAGGGTTGTTTCTTTACCCCCGGCAAACCGTAACTCTCCGGTGATTCCCTAACCGCTCTTGATAACTTCTCACCTTCTAAACTGTACCCCGAAGCTCTCCTTGTTGATTCAACTGCTCTGTTCACTGCATAGAACTGATGATAAGCGGCAAGTATCTTAACCGTCGTTATTGATGTAATTCCCGTTACAGGTTCTACTCTCCGGGATTTTTCAAAGACAATAAAGTGCCTGATTATATCAAGCAGCGTCTTTTTGTTAAGCATCCCTTCAATCAGGACTTCCAATTGACTGACCAGATGAGACGCTTCAGCTTTCCCGTCGGCAGTTTTCCACGCCATAAAACGGCTCATTGCCGAAGATAACGAACCTGCCTTAGCCTCCAAACCATCCGAAATGACAATAAACCCGTTGTAGGTAAACAGGCTCGGGATGACCGCTTTATAAGTCTCCATCTGCTTAAAAGCTGCATTGATGGTTGCGTTTTCGTCTGCCGCATTCTTCAACTCAAACACAACCAACGGGATACCGTTGACAAAAAGAACAATATCCGGTCGTTTATTATTACCGTTTTCTATAACGGTAAACTGATTAGCAACCACAAAGTCGTTATTCTCCGGATTATGAAAATCTATCAGCCAGACAAGGTCTCCTCTCTCAGCACCGTCAACTTGCTTGCTGACCGGAATACCTTCCGTAAGATAACGGTGAAACCTTTCATTGTTTGCCAACAAATCGGGTGATGATATCCTCTGCAGCTCTTTTATGGCTTCATTCCGTGCTGCAACAGGAATTGCATAGTTAATCCTGCTAACCGCTTTTCTGAGACGGTTCAGCAACAGAACCTGCTCATAACTCTCTCTTTCAGGGAAAGCACCATCAAGAGCAATCTCCGGAGCATAGATATACTCATATCCGAGTTTTTCTAATAGACCTATAGCAAAGTGTTCAATCTTGTTTTCTGTGATCCGTTTCATCTTACCGCCTGTTGACTATCCTTATGGTGTGTGAATCTTGAATAACGCAGTAGATTATGTGATACAAATGCTGTGTAACAAGCTCTTCCAGAGCTTGACTCCTATGTCTCCAGACCATCTTGGTCTGGAAAAAAGATTCTTCGAAACTACTTTTTTCACAGCCTCTTCATCCGGGCAATTCGATAAACCCATATCGCTTGATAACAATGACCACCCCCTCTCGTAACCTGCAATAAAGCAACATACTCTCTCACAGAGCTTCATAACTATCTCCCCTATCAATTATTTCCTGAAAAAGTACTACTTTTTTCAGGAATATTAACGTCAAGAGCAGCCTCAGGAGCATTGATATACTCATATCCGGGTTTTCCCAATAAACCTATCGCAAACAACTCTATCCGGTTTTCCGTTATCTGATTCATATCAATTCTGGTTCGTGTCGGTTGATCTCATCAGAAAAATCAACATCAAGAATTTCACCTAACTCCTTGAAAAACCACTTCCAACGTGCTATTATTGCCTCTTTATTCCATTGCCTGTTATATGTTCCATTGTTATAGTCCTCCATAACAATTTGGGTAATCTTAAAGGCAGATATCTTATCATTCTTATCATCGTATTTACCCTTCCCATTATAGATTCCCATCTTCTGGGAGAATGGATTATTGCTCGCTTCTATGTTCTTAGCACCACTCAGTAAGGTCAGATTTCCCACACTATTAATCCACTTATCTCCAACTTCAGATGAAATGTGCCCCCATTCTTCAAACGTTGAGTATCGCTTAGGCAATATATGCTCCAGATGTAAGTCACTCTTGAGTTCGATGAATGAAGGGTTACTGTTATCTGTCAAATTGTACTCTATCAAGATCAGTAAAGGCTTTATCCAATACTCCGATGCAACTTGTTTTGAGGCAAGATTTCTCTTTGCTAAATCAATTATTCCGTCAGAATCAAGCTTCTTGTTTAATTCATCTGCTATCTCATTGATCGGCTTTTCCTCTTTAATCCATTTAATCAGGTTAAAGGAGGTCTGCTTAATCTGAGAAAGAGTTTTGCCCGCTATCCAGTAAAGATAGTAAAACCTTGTAAGTTCTATCGTTAGCTTCTCGTAGTCTCTATATCCGGTATGGACAGCAGTCGTTAGAATACTCTTCCAATACATATTCCACCTGATATACCGAAACGAATACAGAACCTTATCCTCTTTTTCGTAAATTTCCCGATAATAGTAATTCGAGAATTGTTTGATACTGCTGATAACAATGTTAGGGTCTGAATCTTTGAAAGCATCCTGCAACTCATCATAGAGTGACTTCTTGGGATTCTGCCCTAAAAGATGGTATTCATAGAGTATGAACAGATCATTAAGACTTATGTCGCAAGTCTTTATCCATTGCTCCATCTCTCTCCAATCCGAGATAAACTGATCTTCTTTGAGTTTTGAGTTTTCTTTATCTCCCGAATATCTTGTGTATAGCTTTTCCAGAAGGTAACTCTTGATTAAATCTGCCGCTGTTAAATCCATACCTCTGGCATTCAATACTTGGAACAGTTTAATCGCAAACTCTCTGTTTTTACAATCAATCCTGATTATCTTCACATCATTAAAGATGAAGTTGATAAACTTCTCTACGTCATCATCCTTCAACTGCTCCAGATTGTTACGGAACGTCACGGCAGTATTCATAAACTTAAACTGGGGTTCTTCATCCATCCTGACCTGGAATTTGTACGGCGGTTTAATGACCCTCGTGTTACCGTTAATAATCAACTCATCAAAAGCACTTTGGTGTTGACTGTGGGTATTTAGTCGTAACCTTTTTGATTTTCCGTATAAAGAAATCGAGGAGTTTATGGTATCAATACCCACCACCATCGGATTCTCAATATCTTTATTTTCATTTAATTCCGGGTATAAATCACGGATTACACAAAACAGTATCATAAGTGTTGTAAGCCTCTGCTGACCATCAACCACATCAACATAAGCAGACCTTTCATCGTCCCTCGGCTTAGCTGTGATAATTGACCCTAAAAAATAGTTCTCTTCATCATTCTCATAAGCATCATACAAGTCTTCCCAGAGCTTGTTAATCTGCTCGTTCTCCCATTTGTAAGGTCTTTGATATTGTGGTATCTTATACAGTGAATCTGCATTGCAGAACAGTTCTTTGATTGATAGACTTAACGGCTTGAAAGGCTCTTCCATTGCCTACTCCTTTTACTGATATTTTACCCTTACCTCACCACTCATCAATTTCGGCAATAGAGTGTCTCGAAGAGCGGTGAGAGTTTGTATTTGATTTTGATTATGCCTTATTTTCCGAAACATTGGCGTAACGATCTTCGAAAAATGGTTCATGATTTGTGAACAGGGTATTGTAATTTTCAAGTCTTTAAGCATAGCAGAGTTAATTGAAGTTACTATTGATGATGTACTACCAAGAGAGTCATATTTGTAGTTTTTAACAAAGAAGTACAGATATTCTGTTGTCAGGGGAGTTTCTCCTTTGATATGAAAATGAGCAATTGCCTCATTAGATAGCATTTTACCAACAGTTATTGCTACCCTACCAACGGTCATTTTGAAACTCAGTATGACTGTATTATCAGGTATAACTGGTATATTAAACCGCTCTACAGCTTCTCTTGTAAGATACTCGGAAGAATCTAAGATATAGACGCTGGGTTCTCCCATATCTTTGATTGAAATCCATTTCATATCTCCAGGATTGTATGAAAACCATTGAGATTCTTTACGCGGCGGTGTTCTACCAATAGATACATCAACCACTTCTTTAAGCCTTGTCAACTCCCACTCCTCTTTTGCTTCTTCAATA
>PWOA01000069.1 GCA_003564155.1 Candidatus Cloacimonadota bacterium | reverse complement strand
CCTCTAAGAGCACAATCATTATCAGCATGAATATCTGCACCATGCTCTACTAAATACTTAACTACTTCTAAATGCCCGTTATCGGAAGCCAATTCAAGAGCACCATCATTATCAACATGAATATCAGCACCCTGCTCTATTAAATACTTAATTACTTCTAAATGACCGTTCAGGGAAGCCCCTCTAAGAGCATAATCATTATCAGCATGAATATCTGCTCCCTGTTCTAATAAATACTTTACTACTTCTACATCAGAAGTTTTTCCTACATATTTTAAATTGACTTTATCTGATTTCCACTTTTTCGGTGTGCTGGGATTTTCATAAATATCTCCAACAGGCTCTACTTCATACACGCATTCTCCGTAACTCCAAAAAGCAAAAATATCTTCTCTTGAAAAATATATACCCCCAGGTTCACAATTACCTGAAGGATTGAATGGAAGATGATCAACATTTAAACCTTCTTTGTACACTAAACCATTATGCCCTTCTGGATTAACTACTTTAAAATATTTCATTTATTGTCTCCTCCATTGTACTGATATTACTATACTCATTTAAAACAGTTTCGTCAAGCCGACTTTTATATTTTTCTACTAAATTAAACAGCGCCATAAAAATTAGGCACAGGAAACCACGGGGCTTGCCCCGTGGTAGGTTAATAGCCTCACTAAATTGTAGGTTTTAAATTTTCAATTGAGTATACCCATTCAGGGTATGCTTCTTTAATTTCTTCTTTTACTACATCAATTATCTCCCTATCCATCTGTATTCTCCTGTTTGTTTTCAGTTTCTTTTAAATTCAAAATAGATTCTATGGGTCTATTTAAAGCCTTTTCAAGAATATCTATCTGCTCACTATGATATACTCTCCAATGTTTTTTAAATCTTCGATAACCACCTTGATGCTCATTTATACTATCAATAAGTAAATCAATAAAACTATCAATTATTTTTGGGAGGTACTGTATTAAATTAACATTAGCTTTATTTGTTTTAACATCAGTCATTCCATACGGTTTTGTACTAGCAGTATCATGTGTACTACAAATAGGGTATCCATCTTTCTCACTATATACTTCAAATATTTTAGAAGAACCTGTTCTTCTATATTTCCAAGGTCCTTCTTTAAAATCGTACTTTGGCATTTTTTACCTCTTAATTATAAATTTTTTACTTAATCTATCAGATAAATTTTCTATATCTTCTTTTCTTGCTAACCGAACTATCCAATCTTTGGGGATATTTTTAAATCCATAAAGAAGCCCTGCAAGTCCACCTGTTACAGCACCTGTAATATCAGTATCTTCACCTAAATTTACAGCCGTTAAAACCGATTCTTTATAAGTATTTGTGGTCATTAAGCACCATATACTTGCTTCAAGTGTATGTAAAACATAACCACCACTCTTGATTTGCTTTTTTTATCTATATTGTAAATTTCATGTTTAAGTAATCTGCTAAATAGTGAAATTTCTACAGAATCAACTGACAAACTTATTAAATAATTTAAAACTTTCGTTTGTAAGTTTTTATAAATTTTAAACTTATCTTTTCCCTCAAGAAATTGCTTTGCAAATTCAAGATAATAAAAACAAGCAATTACAGAACGTATATGTCCATGAGTAATTGACGAAACCTTTTTGGTAATGTCATAACGTTTGTTAATTGGTTTATCATACAGATAAAATACTAAAGGCAAAATTCGCATAAGAGAACCATTACCATTATCATTTTTGTCAAAACCACCTGCTAACTCTGGTTTTTCACCATTCAAAAGTCGTATAATTGCTTTTTTTGTTGCCGTTCCAATATCAAATACTTTTCCATGTGGAGTCCAATAACTTTCGTAATACCACTTTACAAAATTTTGTCCTATTGTATTAAATCAAAATCTTGTGTTAAGGCTTCAGCAAGACAAAATGTTAATGAACTATCATCAGACCAAGTTTTTGCTGGTAAATTATATGTCCCATAACTAATCATATCTGTTACAGAATTTTTACTAAGTATGTATCTACTTTTAAACTCAACCGGAACACCCAAAGCATCGCCAACCGCAACACCAAATAAAACGGATTTAATATTTTCATTACTAATCATTTTTTTTTCTTCCTTTTTTAATCTTTCTCTTCTATGAGATATGTACCGGACAAAATTATCCTCTTACCATCAACTGTAAATGAAGCTATGCCATCAGTAGTATCTACCGAAAACCGCCCCTCATATTTAGCTAAAACAGTACCATCATAAGCATACAAAGTTACTACTCTCTCGATGTCCTTTGGTGTTCTCAATCGCCAACGCTTCCACTCAACAAAATAATACCTACTACAACCAACATAATTCTTTTCATAAATCTTTCTCCTTATCCTAAATAGTTTTTAAGTCTTTCGCCATAAAGCAAATCAACAGGGTCTTGCGATTCAAAAGAAAAATAATCGCCAGCCTCAATAAAATGCGGAAGTAAATCTTCATCAATATCAGTACCCATATACTCAATATAGTAAACTCTATAATTTTTCTCCTTAAATTCTTCTTGTCGTTCTAAATGTTTGTATGCTAATAACTCATCAGTACTAAAAGTTATAAATAAACATTCCGTCCCATACTAGCAGGATCTGGAATCCCTTCTCTCCCCTTCTCTTGCTCTTCTTGATAATAATTTTCGTTCATATATACAATTGCCTTAGCAACAGCGAGTACTGTCCGAGGGTCACATTTGAACTTTTCCCCAATTTCCTCTCTCTTTGTCATCCCTCTTTCTCGCAAAGGGCAATATCGAACCTCATCTGAAGCCCAATTTTTTAAAATTGAACGAGCATCAAAAATGCTCATACGATCAGGATAGATTATCATTGAAGCAATATTTGCTGTCGCTACGCTAAAAACATCCTCACTTATCTGGTACAAAATAAACTCATAATGGGTCGAATCTCCCGGTTCCATAACTACCTTTACTGCTTTAACATTTTCAATATTGAACATTATTATAATCCTGTCTTAAATATTTTTTTACGTATTGCTTAGGACTACATCCTTAATATAGAGCGTAGTTTACATCTCTTTTTATGCTATCTATTCTCTTTTGGACATTGTTTTCTTCAAACCATTTAGTTCTCATATTTGGGCAAGCGTAAATATATTTCATCTAATATTTCTTGTTCTCTGGCTGTATTTGAATACAGATTTTCTAATTCAAAAGAAAACTTCCATACATTCGAGGCGAACTTTTAAAGCGTATAACTGTGCTCTATCTATCATTTCTTCCAGCATTCCTTACAATATTTTTTGCCTGCCCGTGTCTCATAGCCCCGGTCAAACTCTCCTCCGCATTGACAGCAGACAAACCATGTTTTAATGTTTCCTACTCAAGGCCATGCATATGACTATACAGGTTTCTTATACCTTTTCTTAATTTCTCCCGACAGTCCTCGTGGATATTTATTCCTGTCCACTCTAATCTATCCGTATTACCATTTCCCAGTTCATCTCCAAGCTTATCCAGAGATTCATTGATTATGTTTTTTATTTGTTCAATATGTTTATGTAGTTTCATGTTTCCTCCTTAGTTCACCTCCTTAGTTCACCCCATTGGTCTGCCATAGCCTGCGCAATGCCAGGGAATGTTTTACTTCTTAATTTTACCCGACCCGGCGATGGAGGCATTTTAAATATCTTTTGTTCTCTCCCTTTAACTATTTTTGTATGATTCAGCAACGGTAGTTTGTTTAACCACAAACAAGTCGCTTTAGTTTCGCCGTGTCCAAATTGCCACGGCTGAATAATTTGATCTGGGTTACGCCATATTGTTGACATTATTCCGACCGGGTTCTCTATACAGTACGGAACTTTTAGATTCGCAAACATCATAAAAAAATCAAAACTTTTTTGCTGTCTACCGTCTTTCCTTTTTTGTTCAAACCACCTCGCACCACTTACTGCCAGGTGTGTGCATGGTGGGAACGCAATCATCATATCCCAATGTTCTTTTAATAGTTCGGTAACATCTTGTTGTAAGTGCCACTCTGGATGTCCACCACTACAAGGCAATATATCGCATATATCGCATGAATATGCTTCATGTCCTTTCTCTCTCATGCGGATTGTTACCGCTTGACTTTCTTCACATGAAACTAAAACTTTCACTTCCTCCTCCTTTATAATACTTCTTCACAATCAGGACATACCGGGTCGCCCAACATATATTTAATATCCGCTTCGTTAAACTCCGCCCCACATGATGGGCATCGAACCCGGCCAAAATCAAAGTCATCAAAAACACTTCCAGCCATTTTATATCTCCAATAATTTTATTTTTCATAATGTTCTGCGGTTATGCGAAGTCTGGGCAACAAGCCTTGTCTTCTATTTCACAGTCTTTGAAATGTTTGCACTCGGCACAAGTTCCGCATTTAGCATAATCGCTGTTAGATGATGTATTTTGAAACTTGCGTATAGCATCTTCCCCCGCCTGCGAATAACCAACCGAGCAGCCGCCAGCCTTACAAAACAAATCCAAAAGTCTGTAGCTCATTGCTTATAATCTCCCATTTGACTTAGTGTTATTCTTATCACCCGTCAATATTTCTATACTATTCATATCCATAGCACCTACCCTCATATAATCATTACCACCATACAAATTAATATAAAATCTTTGATTTTCAAAAAATTTTTTACCCTTTTTGGATACCACACTTTTCTTCTCTCATATCTACAATCTCTGTATCATAATACTTCTGTAATTCTTCTAATTGGCCTTTATCTTTTAATTCCCCTTCCACAACATCTATACAAATAGAAGGCATATTCTTAGAATCCTTTATATAACATTTAGTCACAGATTTATTATTACCTAAATCTAAGGATCCGTTATACGTACAACCATCAGACTCTCTCAAATAAAAGGCATCTATATAATAAGGTCTGCCGTCCTTACCTTCTTTAAACGCAGCCGAATGTCTTCGATTTTGATATATATTAGGACCAACATGTACCCACTCATCATCTTTAAAAGTTAAAGGTGTTAATGGCTCAAACTTAGATAATCTACTAAACAATTCAGACACTATACTCGCTGAAAAGCCAGAATGACCTTGCTTAGAAAAAACCTTAATCAATTTTAAAACAGCCTCGCCAGTCATACCTCTGTAATCGCTATCCTCATCAAACAATCCGGCTAACTCTAACTCCTCTGTAGCAAATCTAACTAGATTACTCTCTTTACCTAAATCTCGTATGAAATTTCTTAACCTAAAAAACCACCTCTTGAAAAACCATACCTTCACTGCATAACACTCCGTCTTAATTACTTCGTTCATTTTACTCCTCTTAAATTTTAATTCTACTCGCCATCAGACGTGTCTTTTAAAAAACTTATTTTTTCTTGTTTTTTATATTCAATTATCTTTCCTCTGTGACTGTGGTAAATATTCAGGATTATCCGTTGAATTCCCGATTATCTCCATCTCTCCAAAATCTCCTATTCAATGCTTTTATCTTTCCAAAACTCTTTTTTCATTTTCATATTTTCCTATACTAAAATTGTCTTCATCTCTTCTGATTCTTCTTCACAATAATTATATATTTTTATCTCTTTCTTATTCATCATCCCACAATATCCTTTTTTCTCTATCTCCCACACCCAAACCATGCACCCTGATCCAACACACTTCGCAGTACCTTTGTGATCAAATGGACACCACTTGTGCTTTGCTTCTAATTCAGTATAAATATTTTTCATTTATTTCCTCCTTATCTTTTATATCTATATTTTTTTCCTATGTTGAACCATCCAATCCTCACACCAAAGATCATTTAATACTAATTCCTCAATCCCAACTGTTTGTCTTAATCGTTCTCGCTCTTTTTTAAACAACTCCTTATCATTTTTTTCAATATCCTTTAATTTTGCCGGATTCGCCACACAACAATAATTATTCGGTGAACAAACTTTACTCGGTCGATACATGCTTCTGCACTCATGATTATGATAAAAACCACATTCCTGAATAAGATCATAGAACCTTATAAGTCTTTCTTTTATCTGTTTATATGGCTCTTTTAACCCCTTCACTAAGCCATCAAAATACATAGTATTTTTTATTATATTATAATATTTGTAACTCAATACAATATATACAAACATACCGCCACCGTCAAGTAAAAATCTAAATTATTCCCAACCTCTTACCAACCTCTTACCAACCTCTCCTCTCTCAATAGTATACTTTGGTATATCCACGCCCCTTTTATACGCATTCTTACGCCCGTACTCTACACTAAATTTTTTAACAGAAAAATTTTTGCAGGGACATGCTCTCGCCCCTGAAAATAGGCGAAAATTACCGCCTGAAATATATATACGAGAATTCAGCCCCCCACACCACGCTCCCGCACGAAAAAAGTTGATTTCGTCATTTTTTTACCTCCTTTACTGTATTGTACTCTTTCAATACGAGAATTCAGCCCCCCGGCAATATGCCGGAGGGCTTGTTATTATCGGTATCGGCCCTTGCCTGCTAAACCAGCTTCCAGCCGGTTTTGGCAACGACCGAGATTATTCGGCCGTCAAATTCTTTTTTTTCTCTTTTATCAGAGTGAAATATTTTCACTCTGAACTCGGAACGGCCCGAGACCGAGCATTGCGTTATTACCTTTATGAGAAGCGGCACGGGGGATGCAAACACGACCGCATCTCCTCGCTCATCTTTGCTGATATGGGACAGGACTTCCTGCGCGATTGGGCCTATTGCGTATTTACCCAATATTTGCTCAGCCTTCCAGCCCTCAGCCGGAACAGGAAATATTTCCCATTCCTCAAAAGTTTCGTTTAGCACACTCTCCTGCTCCTCTAAGAGTGTGTGTTGTTCATTTAAGACTACTATTGCTTTTTTCATTTTACTGCCTCCTTGATTGATTGTACTATACCAATACGAGAATTCAGCCCTCTCATTCTCTCCGTGATCCCTGTATAGAGAGAACCGTGAACCGTACTCTATTATCGGTAAAGTTTTTTTTATTGTACTCTCTCAATACGAGAATTCAGCCCCCTTGAAAATTCAAGGGGGCTTACCGTGTATACAATATCTTTATATAAAGATATTGTATACAACGACTGCTATAACAGTAAATATAACTATAGCAATAATCGTATTGCCGATGTTCCGACAACGACGATTGTATACTATAAAAGCGGGGACGAATCCCCACAAGACAAACCGTTTATAGACTCTTCTTATTTTTGGCATAAAAGCCTCCTCTCAATTTGATTATTCTCTCAATGCGAGAATTCAGCCCCCCGGCTTAAGCCGGGGGGCTGATCCAGTTATTACTATTCCACTCTGGCAACCTGCCCCTCATCAAGCCCCTTGATTGTCTCATCATAATCACCTTTAGCAAAGGCAACTAAGGCAGGATTTTCCTTGAGTAATTGAATAATTGCTCTAAGCTTCCCTTGAGAGAAGTTAAAGCCGCCACCGTAAAAATTCCCACTAATCCGAACCATAGGGGATTTCCCTTTATACAGGGAAAAATGCTCCACTCTCGCCGGTGGGGGAGTCCTGTTCTCTGTCTTTACAGATACTACATTAAGAGTTGTTTTTGTGTTAGCCATAGTTTTGGCCTCCTTTTTTTTTGATTGATAATCCTACAATACCAGAATTCAGCCCCCCGGCAATTTGCCGAGGGGCTTGTATACTAACTGTTATATCTGATATCTTTTTCAGATATCAGATATGCATCCTTAAGCCCGAATAGTTTCCGGGCGACCGCAAGAGCATAGCCCTTGCTATGAGCTTTTATAGAAAGAACCGGACGGTTCTTTCTATACCCACTATCCTTTACTGATATCCGATATTCCTTTTTCATATACTGCCTCCTTAAATTTTATTATTCTCTCAATGCGAGAATTCAGCCCCCCGGCAAGTGCCGGAGGGCTTGTTATTCTCCATCAACTTTTTACTTTATATCTATACGAATCGGAACTAATCTTCTCTTTTACAAGACCTATATTTTTTAATTTCTTATATATCTTCTCATTCTTCCTAACATCTACTATAGATATCTTATCTGAAGTACTGCCAGGAACAAAGGAGACCGTTAGCGAATCTCCTGTATAAGTGTTCTTGCCAATCAGAGACTGAATCTTTACTTTCAGATCTGATTGTTTTGACTTTAACTCCTGCTCTTCTTTATACAACTCTACATACTGTTCCTCTAACTGCTTAAGTTTTTTAAGAGTTTTATCCATAGGTGAATCCTCCAGTCAATTTTTTTGTTGGTCTTTCAATGCGAGAATTCAGCCCCCCGGCAATCGCCGGGGGGCTTGCTTTAATATGGATACCGTCTGTACTTACACTTATACTCTTCTTTACATATAGAAGCTATCACAATAACTCCTAAAAACAATGTAAAGATAAATAAGAAAATACTGAATAATACAGTCATAAGTACTCTCCTCTTGATTTATTATCCTGTATACTTATACTTCCTACAGGACTTCTTCTTTTGCTCCTTCTTCTTATCCTTATGAACACCAGATCCTGACTTCAGGATATGCTGATATCCTATACGGACTGGTATTTTTTTATTATCCTTAGTTTTAATTTTCATTTTTGTACCCCCCCATTGATTGATAATCCTGCAATACCAGAATTCAGCCCCCCGGCAATTTGCCGGGGGGCTTATTAAATTCTATGCTAAGCAGGCTCTTAACTGTACTGTATTCAGAACCTGTAGTTTCCTCTGCTTACGATCAAGATGATAGTCTATGGTCTTCTTAAATTCATCAAGACCATACTCTAATCCTTCCTGACCATAATACCCACAGCAAGCGTCTATAAACTCCCCATCCTCATCATTAACTTCAAAACGGTATACTTCTCCACGTATATAGTCATCATAAGTCTTAACCTCAGACTCTATAATCTGACAGCACTTGTCTACAAATTCAGACTCTGTACCCTCAAATTTTCCGAAGCATTCTTCATACCGTTCCTTAGTAATGAATACCCATCCAATTTGCCCAGAATCCCATCTGCATCCAAAGGGGGAAGTACTGATTGTTATACCAGAGTGATCATAAAGATACAACGGCTTAATCCATACAGGATTATGATCTTCAAAAATCTGATCTTCAATCTCATCCCATCCGGCATAATCATCTGAATTATAATCGTGAGAATCTCCCAGATTATACCTCCTATGAAAACATACCATACGTGTAACCGGATCCCACTCTCTTGGATCTTCAGGATTAGATGCATAATCCACCTGAATTTCTAATCCTCTGTAAATTTCATTAAGTGATGACATAACGGCCTCCTTTTTATTTTTTGATTGTACTCCCTCAATACCAGAATTCAGCCCCCCGGCAATTTGCCGGGGGGCTTTATTTATTTATTTAATTAAAAGTACCGTCTACTACTTTAAGCAATTCCTCAAGAAGACTATCTTTCAAGAGTGTATACCTCCTCATTAAATATTTTGACTGCATAACTTTAAACTGAATAGCAATCATATAAGCAAGTTTATCCTGCATCTTATTTGTACACTTCCCACAGGATAGCCCTGCTTCTCTGTAATACGGACACCATTCCTTTTCACACATACTCTTATTAGAATTACACATACCAGGTTCCATAAGAAAACCTCCAAAATTAAATTTCACCTTGATTTTGATAATCCTGCAATACCAGAATTCAGCCCCCCGGCAAATTTCCGGGAGGCTTGTATATAAAGTTATAACTTCATTACTAAATTTAAGGAAATATTGTACCCTTCAGGATCAATGACAGGTTGAAGATCATCATAACCCTCTTCAGGTACGTATTCAATAGGAAGCCAATCTGATATTTCTGGATTATCAATAAACCCAAAAGCATCCTTGACTCTTGCCGAACTTCCACAGGAAGATAATTGTATAAGATAACCTCCTGCATTACTTACTACATAAGAACCGTGAGCTACAAAGTTTTCCATAACGGCCTCCTTGAATTTGATTGATAACTCCTGAATACCAGAATTCAGCCCCCCGGCAATTTGCCGAGGGGCTTAGTGTGTAATCATACTTCATATATAGTACAATAAACTTGAAACTGACCTACACCAGATAGACACGATACAAGTCTATTATCAGTACTATCAATCAGATCCTGAACCTCAGCAGTAAACTGATCCACAGTCAATGCTGGTTCACTTGACCTACCAAAACCAGAACTATCTACAAAAAATATATGCGTCTCTTTTACTTTTAAATACTTCTCTAACGCATTCCAATTTATTCCAGAATAATCTGGACTTTTAAAAGTATCTTCTGGAACACGAACATCAGCTAAAGGGGTACGGTTTAAAAGATTTTCAATTTCTTTACTCATCACGGCCTCCTTTTTTTATTTTTGATTGTACTCTCTCAATACGAGAATTCAGCCCCCCGGCAATTTGCCGGGGGGATTCTTTATTTATAATTCTTCATTTCCTATTATATCTACTTCCCAATATTCTTCATTATCATATCTATCTAAAATATTAAACATTAGTTCAAATCTTTTAGATGACATATTTAAAACTTTATGTAAAAATTCAAACCTATGATCTTTAAAATCTTTCCCATTGATTTTAATTTTTATACCTTCTTCTAAATCCAAAAAATCAATAGTTTTACCTTCTAATAAAGATTTTAGTTCTTCTATCAATAATGTTTCATTTACTGTGTTTTCAATTTTTTTACTCATCACGGCCTCCTTTTTTTATTTTTGATTGTACTCTCTCAATACGAGAATTCAGCCCCCCGGCAATTTGCCGGGGGCTTATAACCTTAACTTAATAACTCTGTATAATCAAACCATCAGTACCACTTATTTTTATTACTGTGGTATGATTGTACAGATCTTCTAATACAGCTTCATAATATTCTTCCTCTTCATCATAATCTTCTCTGTCAATATTAGAAGAATAATCATTTAAGTAATCTTCAATGCTGTCATATTCAGTAAACTCACAACATAATGCTATAACATCAAGCTCAAACTCCTCACCAGAAGATTCATAAAAATCTTCTAAATACTCATACAATGCTTTTAAACCATCATATGAAAACTGATCTGATCTTCCGTAATCTGTAAACTCATCCCGGAAATCACTAAAGGTTAATCTTTTATACATACTCATATCCTCCTTAATTGATTGATAATCCTGCAATGCGAGAATTCAGCCCCCCGGCTTCTGCCGGGAGGCCTCATTCTACAATCAATCAAAAAATTTTAAAGGAGGACTACTTTTTATTTATATACTCTGGGAGTATATACTCTGGGAGTATATAAGGATATTTCAGCTTAAATATTTTCTTTGCTATATCTAATGCGGTAAGTCTATCAGGAGCATTTACTTTAATTATAGGTTTATTAGGATTAGAACCTCTCACAGTAATTCGATATTCATTTTTCATATACAGCCCCCTCAATTTGATTTCTCTCTTAATGCGAGAATTCAGCCCCCCGGCTCTCGCCGAGGGGCTTGTTATTACTGTAAATGTTTAGAGAACCACATAGTTAAAAAATGTCTTAAACTACACAAATGAATATGAACCTTGTCTAATTCATATCTATTTTTTTCTATGTTTTTAAACGTAGTATCAAGTTTTTCCTTAATCTCTTCAGGCAACATATTGATACTGCTATACTGAAGTACTCTATTACCTTTAGAAGTATCAAAATTAGAGTGTTTTTTTAACATCTCTATTTCATAAGTCAATCCTTGAATCTGTTTATTATAACGATCCATCAGAACCTGTATACCACCTGCTACAGTCCCTGCTCTCGGCTTAGGAATACCAGCAAACTTTAAAACATCATAAGCTTTCTGTAATTCAGAAGGTCTATAATGAACCTTTCCATTACATTCTTTAAACTTCTCATCACCCAAACTACACCCTAAAGGTTCATCAATCTTCCAATAAGTACACCCTGATCTCGGACAGCTTCTCTGCTGCCATTTGTCTAAATCCATAAGATACTCATCTGTTTCACATATAGGGCAACCTTTAAAAGTATCATTTTTTTTATCTTCAAAAGTTTCTAATTCATCCTCATCCCGGAAATACTCTAAACACATATTACATCTTATCGTACTTCTTATTTCATCCATATTATTCTCCTCAATTTGATTTCTCTCTTAATGCGAGAATTCAGCCCCCCGGCGAATTGCCGGGGGGCTTAGTATTACAGGGCAATCGCTTCTAAATTATCAACAGAAGTATATCTATTTCCTCCTCCTGTATAATCTTCATAAGACTCTGCCGTCCTGTATAAAATTCTCTTACTCCAATTTGAATCTCTTAAATCACCTGCTTTAAAATATACAATCTGGCCTTCATTGTTAGTAAGAAAACCACTAACTTCAAAATGACCTACACTAAATTTTATATCGGTCACTTTGTCTTTAAGAATCCTTTTAACATCAGACCTAAAGTCCCTTACAAACTCTTTAAACTCTGGAGTTTTATGAGGAGAACTTTCAAAGTAATACCCTATCCATTTGCTTAATTTATTCATCACTTCCTCCTTTTATTTGATTTCTCTCTTAATGCGAGAATTCAGCCCCCCGGCTCTCGCCGAGGGGCTTGTAAGTCAAGAAATTTCGGTTATGTTTCCAATTCGGCCATAAGTAGAAGTTCTTATAGCAGTCTTATTCCTTGCATATTCTTCAGATATAATACCATACTGCTTAACATAAAACCTTTTTAATACTTCTTTAAAATCTAACTCCCACCCTACAATCCGATAAACACCAAAACTCTTTAGATTATCAAGACCAAAAAAATAACCTCTCTGATAGATATGGTCTAAAAATTCTTTTACAGTTTCTTTATGGTTTAAGAAGGGGTTTTTCTTAGATGCAGTATCCGAAAATATATGAGAATGCTCTTCTGCTACATCACAAATCCTATCAGTTAATTTCATAAACAACCTCCTGTTTGATTTCTCTCTTAATGCGAGAATTCAGCCCCCCGGAAAATTCCGGGGGGCTTATTATTATTCTGCATTCTCTTCAAAATATTCCTCTATACGAATACGAAGATCCTCATCTTCTACATACTCACCATCTAAATAAATTTCTATAAAGGTATTACCAATAACTAAATTCTCAATAACATATACAGAATAAAGTACACCTTCAAACTCTACTGTATAATATTGTTCAACAGCATCCAAATTAACTGACATAACGGCCTCCTTTGATTTGATTTCTCTCTCAATGCGAGAATTCAGCCCCCCGGCCAGAGCCGGGGGGCTTAGTATCAATCATCTACTGAATCATAAACCAACTCACCATCAGAAAATGTTATGTATTCTCTAAAATCAAGCATAGGTTCTGAAGTATGTATTTTTACTTCAACATTATGCTTCTTACAAGCATCTTCTAATGTAATACAATCGGGATCTTCTTTAAAGCTCCCATCAATAAGACAAGAATAAGCACTCCACGCAAAACTGGCAAAGAAGCTAAAAATATCGCCTTTAGTAGAGTTTAAAATAGTTTCTTTAAACTCTACCCAATCTTTATTAGTAAAGCTTCTGGCAAAATATTTCTGCCCTTGTGGAATCTCTGTATCATCAAATAAGAAATACTTACAAAATTCCTTTACATCTTGCTTTGAACCTTTTACTTGAACTTCACCTATCGCCCAATTTGGCATAAAACGACCTCCTCTTTATTTGATTTCTCTCTTAATACCAGAATTCAGCCCCCCGGAAAATTCCGGGAGGCTTATTATTATCAATTCTCTTCTGGATATTCTTCTCTAAAAATTTCCTCTTCAACCCTCCAAGAGTCATCTACATAATGACTATCTTCAGGAAGGTCATAATCATCATCCCACGCTTTTTCAATCGCTTCCTCTATAGAAGAAGCTTCAACTTCTACATACCCATACATCTCATATGATATAGGAACTTTGTAAGTTTTTACAGACATATTACCATCTCCTATCCAATCTAATTTCACGACCACAATCTCTACAATCAAAATATTGAGTTGTCAATTTACAACTCCCTATATCCTGTTTTTCTTCTGTATCAAAAACAACATTAGAACTACTACAATTTCTACAGATTATACCAGAAGAACCATCACTTACACCACCAATAGTATCAGCACCCGGAGCTACAAGACCACCATCAATCTCAACATAAGAACCTTGATAATTTTGAGTTGACATAAATAAGACCTCCTCTCAATTTGATTATTCTCTCAATGCGAGAATTCAGCCCCCCTGGAAATTCCGGGAGGCTTATTATTACTCTTGCTCTGCTTCTTCAATCTCATTGTAAAACCTATATGCTATCTCTTCAAATACTAACCAAACCACCAAATTCTTATTGATATCATTACGAACTAAAGGATCATACTTATCACCCTTCTCAACCAAAAGATCATAAAGATTAAAACCTGTAGTATCTGTAAGCTCTGACAAATATTCATTGATTTCATCCACATTCCTATCAAAGAATTTTCTTGTATCATCATAATAAACTAAAGACCCAATCATACCAGATTGACATCCGTGTTTACATAAATCATCTAAGATACTCTCGATAGGATACCCCGTCTCAATCTTCTCATTTAAGATTTCCTGTACTTCCTCTTCTAACTTAGTACTTGCTGATGTAATTTTTCTCATTCACGCCCTCCATTTTTTTATTTGATAATTTCTCAATACGAGAATTCAGCCCCCACAAAAAAAACTACCCTCTCTGACCGAAGCCAGAGAGGGTAATACAATACAATCAATCAAACTTTAAAGGAGGACTTTAAAATTGCTTATATAATCTCTAAAAAGCCAGGACCATTGCCTTCTGGATCTCTTAAAATCCATACTGTAGTCCCATCAGTAAATTCCAGACCGTAAATATTCTCTGAAATTGTATTCTGACTATCATCTACAATTACATTTCTTACAGTACGGCCTATCAACTTAGAATATTCTTTAGCAAAAGCATCCCTTATATTAACCCCCATAGTATTAAAGTATTTTCCCAACCACAACAACATACATCACAATCTGACTCTATACGATTACCACATTCAGGGCATTCTATAAAACCATTTATAACCGCATCACGAATTAACCTGATTTCAGTTTCCATTTGACTCTCCTTTTGATTTGATTTCTCTCTCAATGCGAGAATTCAGCCCCCCGACCAGAGCCGGAGGGCTAATCTCTTATCCATCATAATCTTCAACATCTACTACTTCCCAATCTACTACTTCCCAATCTCGACCATCTTCTTTGATAGGTCTAAGATCATTTTCGTAGATATATTGCTCAATAGCATCATTGCCTTTTTCAGCAACTTCATCAGGAACAACATACTTTTCCATAACAACATAATGAGTTAGTACTAATTTCATAACCGCCTCCTCTTGATTTGATTTCTCTCTAAATGCGAGAATTCAGCCCCCCGGCTCTCGCCGAGGGGCTGGTTAAATTCAGGAAAAAACTAAAGCATCTACTAATTTATACTCACCAGACGCTATTTTCTTATCTGTCTCAGCTTTAAATTCACCTAAAAACTGAACTCTATACTTATTTGTAGTAACAGAATAACTCCAATCTGGCGATAAGAAAACATCTCCACTACCAAACTCTCTAAAAGTTACA
This sequence comes from Candidatus Cloacimonadota bacterium, assembly GCA_003564155.1. Taxonomy (GTDB): domain Bacteria; phylum Cloacimonadota; class Cloacimonadia; order Cloacimonadales; family PWNZ01; genus PWOA01. The sequence goes on along the minus strand of PWOA01000069.1, from coordinate 7,259 downwards.
ATAGAATCATAACTTTGAAGAGCTGTACCTTTATCAGTAAAAATCGTAAAATGATTATTTACCGGGTTTCCAGTATGTCTACTTATTAACTGCTCGATCTTTTTTACACGACCAATAGATTTAGAACTCATTAGAAATCATCCTCTTCTGTATATGGTTTATTTTCTAAATCAAACTGAATATGAAGCCCATCGTGATAGCCCTCTTCTATCTCTGACAGAATAAAACTATTTGACTTCTCATCATATACAGCAAACCCTTTAATATACACTCTACTTCCATTTGGAATTTTTGGCATAACCCTATGTCCTCCTCTTAATTAAAATAATGTTTAATTTTATTAAATTGTGTCTCTGTATACTCTCCTGAAAGACTTACTTTATTTGATGATCTTCAAAAAAACTATACTCTACAGACATTTTAACCCTCCTCTTGTTTGATTTCTCTCTTAATGCCAGAATTCAGCCCCCCGGCTCTCGCCGAGGGGCTTGTTATTAAAGACCTAATTCAGATCGAATCTCCTTAAGAAGAAGACCTCTATCATTAACATACTGATCTCTAAGAGCAAGAGTAATCAACCATGTAATATGTCTGAAATCTGCTTTCTGGTTATGAAAGCAAGTATTACAAGGGTGTTTACCCGATTGAATATTACAACCTGTATTGTCCTGAAAAATTTTAGACAGCTTCTTTTTAAACTTTCTAAGTGTCATACTAACTCCTCCTTTTGATTTGGTATTCTCTCAATGCGAGAATTCAGCCCCCCGGCTCTCGCCGAGGGGCTTGTTATTAAGCTTTCCAAGTCTTATAATCAAATACATGCTCAGGGTAAAAACTATAATTACCCTTAGCTAAGACATCCTCTATCCACCTTATACCATACACAAGTCTGGGAACAGCAAACTTACTTATATCCTCATTATGTACAGCAAAAAACAAATCATTCCTTCCGCCTGTACCCTCTACATCATTATAACAAAATTCATCTTTATTAGGAAAAGTTTCAATCTCTTCCAAATACTGAACTCTTGTACCCTTAAACTCATCAGCCATAAACTTCTCAAAATCTTCTACATTTTCTTTCCCTACAACAGTTGCAGGCCATACACATACCTGACTAAACCCTTCTTTTCTTTCTACATTCATTTGAACCCTCCTGTTTGATTTCTCTCTTAATGCCGGAATTCAGCCCCCCGGCTCTCGCCGAGGGGCTGGTTATTAAACACTTTCAACTATCAAATTATTATTTCTAACATCTATATACAGATAAGTCGATTCCTCTTTAAATTGCTCTTTCAAATCCTCTAAACCATCATCTCTGGCCTGATCATCTGTATACTCATACTTAATAGGATCAACACCCTTCCATACAACAACAGTAAAATATCTTTCAGTCATTTTTTATTCCTCCCTGTTTTTCATAAAGTAATCAAATACATCTTGCTCTTCCTGACCAGTAATAAATGTATTTCTACTCTTACACAATATCTTTACGTCCCACGCTCTTTCATGTCCGTTATTAGTAAAACCATTTTCACTAACCTCTACTGTATACACATTGTCATTATAATGTACAGTATACACAGAAATATTAACAGAAAATCTGCAAGATAAATTAACCATAAAACCCTCCTGTTTGATTTCTCTTTCAATACGAGAATTCAGCCCCCCGGCCAGAGCCGGGGGGCTTGTTATTGTCAATACGCAGATACTACACCAGCATCTCTGCTGGCCTGAGTTCCTACTGCTTCCCAATTAGTTTCGCCATCAGGATATTCAGAATCGTTTAAACCAGAATCATCCTCAAGGTTCTGGTAAACTCTTCGGCAAGCTTCTAAAAGACCGTTAAGTTTTTCAGCCTTCTGTATACTGATATTCTGATTATAATCAGATACAGATATAGAACCCCGAAGACCTCCACCTAAATAATTAACATAAGCACCAACTTTGCCAGGAAGATATTCATCTGGAATACCTAAAAAATCAGCAACATCCCCACCATAAAAACCTATATGACCGCCTCTATGGCCTATAGAAACTAATACTTCTCCTATACCAGCATCTTCCAATTGCTCTAATGTAATAATGTTATCAAACATTGATAACCTCCTTTGATTTGATTTCTCTCTAAATGCGAGAATTCAGCCCCCCGGCTTTCGCCTAGGGGCTTAGGTTTATTACTCATACTGTTTACGAAGTTCTAATGTTTGTTTGTGCTTCTCTTCCCATCTCTCAGAAGAATACATCTCTATATTAGTTTCAAAAGCAAACTCATCTCCGAAAAAGGGATCTAATACATCTAAATCTATACTATCACCATCAGCCCACATCTCAGCCTTATTGGTTCTGTAAATGAAAGTGTCAACAGTATCTTTATCAATCTTGTCTACATTTACAGCCATCATTACAGTAGGTAAAACCTGATGATAAAACTGTTTCTGCTCATCAGATAGACTTTGAAATTTTTCCTCAGCAACTTCACTCTCTTCTTTCGTACTTGCATACAAGTTAAACCCATATTCTAATGCCATACTCACTACCTCCTTTGATTTGATATTCTCTCAATGCGAGAATTCAGCCCCCCGGCTCTCGCCGAGGGGCTTGTTATTATACTGTTAAAAGTCTTGTTATGTCTATTAAGACAGCAAATAAATCATTAAATGCAACCAACTCATCATCAGGAATAACCCAAGAATTTACCTGCCGTCTTAAATCTTCCAGAGCCTCTGTATCATTCTTTTTTAAAGCAATTGCTAACTCCGTATTTAACTGTTCTCTTGTTCTTAAGCTCATCTTAGCCTCCTTATTCTCCGTCCATAGCAGCAACTCGAATATGTTCATCACTACGATAAATAGGTCTTAACTTACCATCTATACGAACAAACGACCGACCTCTCTCTTCTACAATAATCCGACTAACCTCAGTACCTGTATCATCTCTAACTACAGAATATTTCTTACCTATACGGTGAGTAAATGAACTATAATACTTATGCTTTGGTTTTCTTGAACTATTTAAAATTGGCATAATCACTCTCCTCTTGACTTGATATTCTCTTAATGCGAGAATTCAGCCCCCCGGCCTGAGCCGGGGGGCTTATTAAATATCAAACAGAAACTACATGTTTACCCTCTACAACATTATATTCAATAGGCATAATAATAGCTGTAGGTTCATACTCTTTAAAAAGATCATCAATAGCAGTAAATACTATAGGGCTATACTCTTCATCAAACAGTATTTCCCACTTTAAACCTGTATCTGGACTTAACTTATACAAATCTCTAACAAAATCAGGGTCTATACTATTCTTATGATTCTTAATAATAAAAGTATAAACTTCAACAGCACGTACCCATTTCTGAAACACCCATTTAGAAGTATATGACTTTGGGATAACTTGTTTATAGTTAGGGTAAGTTAAATCTGTCTCTACTTTATTAAGAACAATATTAGATTTAATATTCTTAACAACCTCATACAAACCCGGTTCAAGCAAATAACCATCGCCTGACTTATTAGTGATCATATGTAATCTTTTAGAATCAGTACTAACTATAACCGACTCATCCGCATACACATGTTTTAAAGTCCTCGGTCCCAGAATTTCTTTGTTCTTAGGTAAAGCAGATAAAATAAATTTGATAAGATTAAATTCTACTTCATTTTTACTCTTTTTAAATGTCATAGCCGCCTCCTGTTTAATTTCTCTTTAAATGCGAGAATTCAGCCCCCCGGCTTTCGCCGGGGGGCTAAAAACTCAGAGAGTAATCAAATCAAATTAGGAGGACTTTTTAACAGTATAGCGATACCGAGGGTAGTCAACCTTAGTTTTCACGATACCCTTCTTTTTCAGCTTCTTATACAGTTTAGGATCATTCCTAACATCTACTATAGAAATGGTATCCCTTTCCTTGCGAGGAGTAAAACCAATCTTTAAATTAGTACCTGTATAAGAGTCCTCACCGATTAAAGATTCTATCTGATCTTTAATATTACTCTCTCTCTCTTTGATTGCTTGCTTCTCTTCATAGACCTGTATATACAGATCTTCCAACTTCTGTAGTTTATTAAGATTTCTCTTTGTCATTGCTTCCTCCTTATTAATTTTTTTTACTTCACGCCCCACAAGAGGTATCATAATACTCTCTTGCATCCTGTTCAGTATCAAACGGTATAATGCGTCTAAATATGATCTCTGAACCCGATGTCCGTGTAAGTATTATGCTCGTACCATTCAGCGTATAGGAGTTAACATAGTTAGGATAAAATTTTTGTTTCATACGGCCCCTTGCTCAATTTGATATTCTCTTAATACGAGAATTCAGCCCCCCGGCTCTGGCCGGGGGGCTAATTGTATTAAGTAAAATACGGATATTGTTTCTCACCCTCTTCATCTTCATAAAATACATCTTCATAAATATCATCAAGATTATCAGCAGGATCAATCTCAGCATCATATATAACGCTCTCTATAACAGAAAATACATAATCTACATAAGCCCACTCAAGAACTCCATACTTATGAAGTAAATTGATATAATCTTTTTCATCTTGTATATGATCAGAAACACTTAAAACGCTCAGAAATTCACCCTCATCTACATAACCATCTTCAATATATTCCTCTAATGATGATACAGAAATATTAAGATCTTTACAAATAGACTTAGCTTTATCTTCTGGAATACGATGAGCAATCTCATTCATAGCGGAAGTTACAGCGGCATCTGTTATCCCCGATAAATTCTCATACACAAGAGTATACTTAAAAACAGTATACGGACTATAAGAATTAGTTTCAAAAACATCCTCTACATTAACAGAACCATCAGTTATATCAATATAGATATGAAGTTTCCACTCATTACCACGCCATTCTACGCCGTTGTTTCTAAAAAACTCTAATATAAGATTGTTAATATTAACATCCGCATAAATATTTTCAATCTCTTCCTTAGACTTTACTTCGTACCATTTACCTGAATACGGCATAACTTTATAAAGTTGTTTGTCCATAATCACCCTCTCTTATTTAATTTGATATTCTCTCAATGCGAGAATTCAGCCCCCCGGCCAGAGCCGGGGGCTTGTTAGAATGCTATTTCAATTTGAAACCTTTAACATAGCTAGGTCTATACATAGAACCATAACTAAAATTCTCGTTAGCTAAGAGTTCATCTAGCTTATTGACATCTTCCGTAATACGTTTATACCGGAATTTCTTTTGGCGAGGGGACTCTTTATAGAAACGTATTTTTTCTAGCTTGTCATCCCAATAACCAAAAACAATAAACTCAGAGCCCTCTTCAACAGAGGAAATAGGATAACGCTTATAAGGTGTATTTAACTTAGACTCTAACACCTTAATCAGATCTTCACGCTTCCTCTGTTTTTCTTGACGCTCTTTCTCATATCTTTTAGCACGCTCTTGACTCTCTTTTTCGGCCTTAGCCTCAGCGTCTCTTAACTCTTTAAGTATAGCATCATATGATTTACCCGATATAGCCTCTACAAATGGCTTTATGTTAGGTTCAAAAATTGCTGATACATAAATAACTATCTCAGCAAGATAACCTAACAACGGTAAATAATATAAGCTAGCACTTATAGAACCGTAAAACAAACCCTTAGTTTCAGCGTTAAGCCTCTCGGACTCTTTTTTAAACTCTTGATAATGCTTTAAAATAGTTTCTTTATTATGAGAAACTTTCATTTTATAAGCATACCAATTTGTAGAATCCTTATGGCTTGAATAACCAGCGGACTGTTTGAGTAAAGAATATATAGTATCTTTTTTGTTATGATCTATAGCGTGATACTTGATACCTATAGACTTATTCTTATTCTGGAATATATTCTTATACCCCCTAAACCCGATACGGCCATTTCCGGTATACTTAGGGAACAACCCGTGAATGGTTATCTGAGTCATATACTTATAAACCGGAAATTCCATTGATGAGAGTCTCTCTGAAGTAATACCCTCAGAATCAATCTCATCTAGCAACTCTCTAGGAACAGGCTTATTATAAGTATTAAGCTTATGCTTCTGGTCATAATCAGAGTCTAGTATCAACCGCTCAAGTTTTTCACCGTCTCTCTTGATTTGTTTAGCTGTGTAATTCATACAACCCTCCTGTGATTTTGATTTCTCTCTAAATGCGAGAATTCAGCCCCCCGGCTCTCGCCGAGGGGCTTATTATCTCACTATTCATCTGAATTTACAACATCTAATACTACCTTTACAAACTCTTCTACATCAGGAAGATTAGAAATATCAAACGCAGCCACGAAAATTACAGGGTTATTTCCGAATTGCTCAAACTTATTTTCATGTGGCGTATCAGGAGTAATAGAGTGCCCTGTATAAACCTCTAAGATACCTTCATCAAGGTCTATAATATACGCCCATTCACAAAAAGTCGGATCTTGAGAAAAGTCTACATCATTACTAATAATAATAGGTTTCTCTGTATTCTGTATAATAGACAGAATCTTTGCACCCGTATCACGATGATTTTCTGGATACAACTTTTTAAACTTCTTAGCAACATCTAAAGAAACAAACCCTTCCCCTTTTTTAGCACCTACTTCAACCCATTGCTTTTCCAAGTCATCAGTAGTTCCAAAAGAAACAAGAGTATCAAGTTTCTCATTAAATACTTCAGGATCAAACTCTTCCTTAAGAAACTTAACAATATCAGCACCCTGTCCTTCTGGATACCCGTCCCATTGGCAATACTGAGCTACTTTAAATTTTTTGTCCTTTACTACACAAGTTAGATTTCTAGTTCCCATATTCACGACCTCCTCTTGATTTGGTATTTTCTTAATACGAGAATTCAGCCCCCCGGCTCTCGCCGGGGGCTTGATTTCAATATCGATTAATAAATGTTATTATTATTCGTCTTAATATATGAGATAATGTAGATCTTGAATCAAAAGCCATCTCTCTAAGAAAATCATGCATATCCTTAGTAATCATAACATTCATCTGTTTATACGGCCCCTTTGTATCATCTTCATCTAACTCATATTTCTTTTCCATATACTTTGAGATTGCTTTCTGTACAGCAGCGGACCTTTTGTATTTATAATTAGGAGGAACATGTTTCTCTAACTCTTTAATATGATCTGTATAAAATAAAAAATTAGCCCTAACCATCTCATCTGGACTTTTAAATTCATCTTTAATTAAATATTTACCTGCCATAACCACCTCTTAAAAAAACTAACCCCCGACTTTTGTCGGGGG
>PWOA01000047.1 GCA_003564155.1 Candidatus Cloacimonadota bacterium | reverse complement strand
CTTTCTTCTTCACAACAGGAATATTCTTATACGGGCCTTTTGAGTTTTTATGCGAAACTATTTCACCTGTAGACCTATCTATTTTTACATATTTCTTGGTTTTAGGATTTAACACCTGTACGATGTCTTTTTCTGTATTCTCTTTCATGATTTATCCTCCTGCTCGCCTACATAAAGGGCGCTAACAGTAATTCTTTGCCTTGACTGTTGTTTGTTCAGTGAAGCAAACTTTCCTTTCTGCTTTCCGGTCATTCGCCCCTGTCTTTTAATAATCCACTTGCTAGACTTTTTCATAACTTGAATTAATGCTGGGTGTGAAGTTACTCGAGTAAACCTATAGCCTAAGCTATGGAAATGTTCAGCGATTGTATTAATAAGAAATCCCCCTATACCTATACCTTGGTAATCAGGGAATACTACTGTTCTGTGCGCCTTTTTCTGTTTTTTAACTTTTCCAGGCAATGGGCATATAGCAGAAAATCCTGCAAGTTCACCATCAACATAAGCAACAAACACGTCCGACCCCTTAAAGAATGTATGGCTTAAATAGTGATACTTTTTAAAAATGTTCCAGAAACTTTTGTCTGGTGTATTGAATATCTCGACATTGAATTTTGGTCTTTTTTTTTTAAGGTAAGGTTTTGCATTTCATCGGTAGAGAAGACCCAGTCTGGCTCAAGATACTCAATTATATCGCTATGGCAAGATACAGCTATAAATTTAATGTTTTTTCTTCTAACCTCCCTTGATACAGCTAACGACCCAACTTTAGCAATATGCCTATCTACTACACTGGTAAATTCGTCGAACAACACAGTTTCTTTACCCTCTAATATAGACCTGGCTAAATCCACTCTCATTTTCTCTCCATTAGATAATACGCTATAAGGCTTAAGCCAGCTAGGAATTGAGGCGAATCCAACAGACATGAAAGCCTTAGCGATATCTTTCATGCTAACATTTTTTGGCATATCATCTAATATTGAAGCTGATTTGTATTCCATGTCGTACACATAAGCATCGGGGAACAACTCTTTGACTATAGTGCTCTTACCTGTTCCGCTTTTACCTACGATAACTCCTACGTTCCATTTTTCAGGGATGACAATTTCTCCCTCAAATTCTTCGTCTATTTTCTTAGACTGAAGATCGTATGTACCTATAACACTGTCTACCCTAAAAGTGTTATTAGGCTCTACTGACCTTTTTATATTAAATTTCATTTTAGTTTCCACGATTACTCCTTTGTGCCCTTTCTGTAGCTGTTTGTTTTTTTCATTTCTCCTCCCCGGCTGTATCGGTCAATATCTCGCCGATTTTTATAATAAAAACTTCTTGAGATAGAGATTGATCAGTATAAAGAGGGTTTCTTAGTCCTTTTTTACACCCTTTGAATCTTGCTATAAACATGGGGGCGTCGGATTGGTAGCCGTTTTTAAATACGATATATTCTTTGTGTTGTAGAGAATAGGGGTTTAGTCTACTCTCCCAATAAGGTTTAATTTCTCGGTATTCTTCTTTTTTCTTGCCGGAGAATATCATGTCGAAGTACTGTTTTTTCATTGTCAGAAATAAGCTGTTCTCCTTCGTCAATATTAGTGGTCGTCTCGTCTCGTCAGTCTGTGTCGTCTGTGTCATTGTCGTCTCCTTTTTATCGTTCGTTTTATTGAGTCCATTATATCCACCCCCGATATCGTGTCAAGGGAAATCGTACTTAATCGTGATTTATTTTGACGTAGGGGACGTATCTGTATATAGGACAACGACATACGTCGGTCGACTATATCGTGAGTATTCGACATTCGTGCCCCAGACCGGCGACCTTGTTATAGACTTCTTCCTGTTCCTCTTCGGTTTCGTAGGTTATTTCTACCAAATAGATAGCTTTAACTTTATCGGAAATATCTTTTTCTTTCTTGGGTTCATTATTAATCTCAGGCCATTCGATATCTAAACCCCAATCACTAAGCTGTTCTATATCCCAATTATCCATCAAGCTCTCTATATCCCATTCACCAGTATTAGCGTTAAGCCTGATATTTAGCTCTTTCTCATCCTCTTCCGAAAGGTCAACTATTACACAGTCTACTTCTGTATGTTTTAGTTTTTTCAGCTCACGAATTCTAAAGTGTCCACCTACTATATTCCCGGTTTTATTGTTAACGATTATAGGTTCGACTACACCAAATTTTTCAAGAGATTGTCTAAGAGCTTTTTCTTGCTCCTTGGTAGACTTTCTTGGATTATATGGTGCTGCCTTTAGGTCTTTGATTTTTCTTTTTTCTATCCTCATGATTTCTCCTTTTTATCCGGTTACTGCACCGCTCTTGCTGTGGTAGGTTCTTATTCTATTACCCAGATCACACCACTTGACGTACAGGAAACAGTTATCGCTTTTTCTACCATGTACCTTCTCTGGATAGAAGGCCATAAATTCGTAGAGGTCTATCGTCCGAATAATGCCTATTGATAGCAGGTTATTGTCTTGACGATTATCAAAATACGCCTGCAAAGTGAAGTAGGGATAAAAATATCCCTGGTCAATCTGTTCTTGCCTTTTCTGTAGCTCTGTTTTATTACCTGTGTGCCGCTCTGACCTGATAGTAAACGTGTCCCAATTGTTCCCCCACTGGACGCGTGCTGCTATTCCTTGTAGTCCCTTATCGTCTTCTCTAATATAGTCAATCCCTGACAAAGCGTCCATAAGAATAAGAATTTCTTTATCGGAATTTTCAATACTGTGTATTTTACCGGTAATGATTTTAGGTAGCACAGTATCCCTTATAGCGTCAAGTGCCCTGACACTATCTCCCATGTCTTTTCGCCAGTCGTTATACATCCTCTGCCCCCCGCTATTTTAATTGCTTCTTCGTCAATGTCGCAGCCTACTGCTTTTCTACCTAACGAAGCACCCGCCACCAGGAATGTCCCCGATCCTGCAAACGGGTCAATTATTGTGTCTCCTTCTTTCGTCGAATGAATAATAAGCCTCTTAGCAAGCTCATTAGGTTTCTGCCACCTATGAAATCGATTTCCAACTCGACCGTCAGGCGCGTTAATTTCCTGTACGCTAAACATCTCATTGGTTATTGACGTATCTAAAGGCTCCGAATCTTTACTGTATAAGTGAATAATCATCTGATAATTCAGATTATATTTCATTTTAGGCGTTACACCTAAAGTGTTTTTATAAGTCCAGATAAGCGGATTATCCACTATAAATTTATCCTGTTTGCTTAGTAGCTGTAAGTAAGCCAATATTTCTTTCGGGTACGCACCAATGCAAATATAAGCACGGCCTGTAGGTTTTATTTTATCTATTGCTAACGGTAGCCATTCTGCTGCAAAGGCCTCTATGTCGTCTATATCGGTCGAATAAGGCGGGTCTGTAATCAAGAGGTCTATTGAGTTACCCTCTATGCTATTCAGGAATGATACAGCGTCTGTTTGACTGATAACAGCCCTTTGATCGACCTGTTTCGACTCGTCTTCTTTTCTACGGATAACAGCTTGCTTAAGCTTTTCTTGCTTCTGTTCTTTCTTGACCTCAGAGAAGGTTTTATTTCCAGCCTTGACCTGTTCGTATGTTTCCGGTGATTCTTTCTTTAACTTAGTAGCTTCGGACACATATCGCTCGTTGGTGTTGAATATATTGGCTACTTTAGTCCTGGTTTCATTATCGCGTTTATTTATTGGCTGTGGCGGAATTAATTCCGTAATAGCCCCACTTGTCTTTGTCGTTGCCTGTGTTTCTGCCTGCTTCTGCCTTCGTTCTTTTTCTACTGCTTCCCTGATAGCTTCTACAATATGCTCGGCTTCTATTGCTATGCACGCCCATTGACCACTGTTGAGGTTTCTGCGTTTGTTAGTACGCATAACAAAATTGATAGCTTCAATATCGTTGCCTGTGAATTGTTCTATTGTAGGCTCAACTGCTAATTCGTTGCAAGCCCTGTATCTGTTCCATCCGTCAAGAATCTGCTCTTGATATATCCATATCGGCTGACTTTCATCATAGCCGTTTACTTCAATATCGTTTCTAAGTCGATCGTAATCCTCGGATGACATTTCCGGGAATACGTTGTATTTGTGTTTCTCTCTCATTTCTGCTCCTCTTTCATCCATTTATAACCGCAGCAGGATTTTCTTTGTCCGCCGGGTAAGGCATTGCGAATGCTATTTGGTTTAACGCCGAAGTGATCGGCTGCTTCATAGACAGAATTCCATCGTTTAATCAATTTGCCATCCATATCCACCTGGAGAACAGGCTTTCTTTGCTTCAGTCCTGCAATTTTGCGGGCATCCTGAAGACTTCTCCTGTCTGTGGTAGTATACTTAGCCTTCGAAAGACTTTCGCCGCAAATGCCCTGTTTTTGTTCGATTTCGTCAACCTTGGCAGCAAAGTCTTTATCCGTCATGTAATATTCCCTGCCCATACAGGAGCTTAAACCACAGAATAATGACGCCTTATGTAATGACTTTCCGGCTTCTACCTGCTCAAGGACTCGCTCTTTGTTTTCAGTAACAATAGTGAACTTGTCTTTAGTGGCAATATTTATCCCGTATTCGGATTTTAACTTACGTTTTATAGTCGCCATAACCGATTTGTAAACCTGATAGCACTCTCTTTGGTCTTTGCCCGTTTCATGCTCGAGTCCTTCTTTCGATATTTCACCATTGTCATATAAATTATACAAAGTGAAGATATGATGCTTCCATGTAGGCAGCTCAGACATAATATCGGTGATATATCTTATTATTCTTCTGCGATATAAAAACGAAGCTAAGTCACTATGTTCAATCGCCGGGTCGTCAACGAGGCCAAGGCGGTGGTGTATGTAATCGAAATACTCAGAGGAGAAACTCTCGTCACCATTCGATTTTACATAATCCGGGTGAAAGATGTTTGCGCCCTGATAGCCATTATCGTTGAGGTCTTTATTCTCTTGTGTAGTACGCCCGCTCGTCACGTCGGCGGGGCAATAATATTTGTAGTTTAACACCTGTGAATATTTGGCGTTATAGTGATACAGGGAATATTGTACGGCTTTTTTGATGTACATTTGTGGCAACCCCTGATACGATTTATCCGCCATGCATTCTCTTATCTCTTCTAACACTTCAATCACACAGAGCATCCCGAATTGGAAATAATCTTCGTAGTCCAAAGCCGACTCACTATAAGAATGCTTTCTTGCTAATGGAGCAACTAAAGCCCTATACGATAATATCAGATCCTCTCTTTTCTTATCGTCACCAGCTATAAATCCTGCCACTAACTTTCGCATTTCTGCTTCTTTGATTAATTTAAAGCTTCTTGCCAGAAACATTGTGTCCCCCTTTTTTTTAGTCTTTCACTTCTTTATTGGTTTTTCTTCTGTATGGTACACTGCCCCACACTTTAGGCAGATAAGCGTCCTTTCTGTTTCGTTGCCGTACCGCACGGTGCGTATAACTCTTAGCTGAGTATCTTTACATTTATTACATTTCATGTTCTACCTCCAATGTTGTGCCAATAATTTCACAGTCGGGTTTTTAGTCAAGCTATTTAATCGTCCAGACCTTGTGCTGCTTAGCTTTTTTATATCGGAATGAAGGATTATCAAAGGTAACTATATTGAATCGCTCATAAAGCCGGTCAATAACCCTAGATCCATAGCATTCCCTGATTTCGTCGGCACCCTGGTTACCGGTAATAATACATGAAGTCCAATTTTCTTTAGAATAATTGTAGTGATTTAATAGAAGGTTGGCTATATACAACTTTGCCTTTTCGTTATGCTCTGTGCCTATATCGTCAAGAACAGTTAAATGACAATTAAGTAAGTTCTCCATCTCTGTTAAGGAAGCTACCTTTTCATCACCAAACGATGACATTAAAATCTTCTGGTACTTCTGACCAGCCTCAAGGGCGTTAACTTTTCTGGATTTTTTCGGCGGTTTCGGAATAATTCTAGGTACGTTATAGTTGATCCCGTTTGCAAAGTAGGTTTTGCCCCGCCTATCCTTGTTTTTTTGCTCGCACTCCGCTAAATAATCCTTGTATTCTTCCTGGATAGCCTCAAGGTAATTATCGTATATAATATTGGCTAATTCAGTCTTGCCGGTTCCTGCCTTTCCGATAAATAAAAGATTTAAAGGTTTTATGGCAGCTATCTGCTCGTCAATCCAATCATACAGTTCTTTGTTCAGTACTTTATGGTCTTGTGGTAATTTCATTGTGTACTCCTAAAATAACGCTGGTTGGTCTGGGTCTTTTATAGGCAGGTATTTACTGCCCTGTTTGTTTTCACTCGTATTGCCGGACTTATAGGTTTCTTCTAAAACCTTTACGTAGTTGGTATCGTTTTTTATAAGCCAATCGAAGCTTGCTGTCCAGCCATTATCGTTCTTGCCTGATAGAAATGGCTGCTTCTTAAACTTCTCGATAATATCGGCCATGTTAAATTTTTCTTCAGTTAGCCTATTCTTTAGCTTCTTACGTCGTTTATCGGTTAAGGACATAACTGTTGATAGTTTACTATTCTTTACACTTTTGACATAATCATTCCATTCCTTAACGACGGACTCAAATTCCCCCTGTAGGGGGTTAGGGGGTATATTACTGTTTACTGTTCTCTGTTTACTGTTTACT
>PWOA01000068.1 GCA_003564155.1 Candidatus Cloacimonadota bacterium | reverse complement strand
TGTTACTGCAGTCTACGAAAAACATGAATCACAACCTTCGGAAATTGTTTCATTCGAAGGAATCGCCATACCATTATTTGATCCGCCATCCGGCATAAAATCCAATCCTTTTCTGCTTACGATAAACTCATTAACCTCTGATACACAGATATATTATACACTTAATGGTGATAAGCCGACTCAATCATCTAATAAATATAAAGGTCCGGTTGAAATAACAGATAATGCATACGTTAAAGCAATAGCCTATAAAGAAGGTTTTATTCCCAGTCTGGTAAATTCAGCCGAATATGTTTTTTTAAAACAACCTACAAATCTTACAGTCGACGAATCATCGAATCATGCATACTTATCATGGGACTATCCCGATTGGAGATCAATGCCTAATCAGGTTAGTCTATCGAACAGAAACAGGTCGCTCAATAATGACAGGGTTAGTAATGACAGAAATACTAGTTCTTTTATAGGATATAATTTATATAGATCATACAATTCAAACGATTTCAAACAATTGAACCAGTTTTTAGTTACAGAGAATCAATACTTTGACGGAGATCTTAAGACCGGCAGATATAAATATTCAATAACAGCAGTTTATGAGCGTGGAGAATCCGAGAGAACAGAAGCTGTGATTGCTTATGTCGGAATGGCAGCTACTCCATTTTTCAGTGTTGAACCGGGATTTTATGATCATCCGATCGAATTATATATAGAAAGCCAGACTGATGATGCAACTATAAAATACACTTTGGACGGATCAATTCCGGACATGAACTCTCCAATTTTTGCTAAAGATAAACCTATTATTATCGATAAAGATACAGTTGTTAAAACAATAGCCACTAAAGAAGGATTAAAAAACAGCTTTTTAGTTGAAGGTGAATATTTAATTGAAACATCCGATGTCGAAGATATTAACGATACACCATTATTAACTCGACTACACAATGCTTATCCTAATCCTTTTAATCCTCAAACGACTATTAAGTTTTCCCTTAAAGCGGAAGATTATGTTAACTTGAATATCTATGACATCAGAGGAAGACTCGTTGAGACACTGGTAGATGAAAGATTGTCAGCAGGTACTTACGAATATATTTGGCACTATGAACGGCATCAGCAAAAAACATTAAGTAGCGGTATATATTTATATCGTCTGCAAACATCAGACTATTTAGAAGTAAAAAAAATATTATTATTGAAATAACAGATAGATTTAGGAGTAATATATGATACAATTATTGGAAGAAATTATTCCCTATATATCGGGATTATATACTTTACCATGGATAGTAGTCGGTTTTATAGTAACAATTATACTCTCTCATAAATATTCTAGAGTTCGTGTTGATTTGTCAATGAAGAAAATGGCTTTGATTTTGCTCTATTTGTTTGTTCCCGTCCTTGTTTTTCGGATATTTCTGGATACTCCTTTAGGAGCCCAAGAAGGTATATTTGTCATTATAGTTGCTTTATCAATCGTATTGATGTACCTGATCGCCTATATTTATGCTAAAATGTTGATAAGACGGCGAAATATGACTGGAGAAAGTAAGACATTATTTTTAAAAACAATGATAACTAACCAAGGCAGAAGTTCTGCTTTTGTTGGAGGGATAATGCTCGTTATTCCCGGGTGGGGAGTTCCTGCAGGTATATTCATGGCCTTATTTGGGATAGCACTTTTTGCCGTGGTTCCTTATATTCTCTACGATTTAAATAAACGAGAACTCAAGAACAATAAGACGGACATAACTTTGCCATGGTTCTTAAAATTATATCCGTGGTATTTTATAATATTCCCGTTAACGGGTTATTTACTACAGTTCACTACCGGTATAACAACTCAACAATTGGGATCTTGGGGTACGATAATTCGCTTTTTTACGGCTTTGACTATACCGGCTGCACTTTATTATGTAGGTTCAGGTATTCAACCGAGTGATATGAAGCTTAGTGAATTAAAAAAATTGGTCGGTATTATTCGCGAAGATGGTATTGAACATTGGTCTTGGGTAAGACACATTTTTACTATGACAACGATTATAACTCCTCTAATATTTACGGTAATTTTCGGAGTGTTACTATTTTTCCAAATCATACCTTCAGCGTGGTTTGCTGTTATTATTATAAATGCCCTATTGCCGATAACCAGCACCAATATGTTTTTAGTTCCCTATGGTATAGATAAAAGAGCTACCGCACATTCAATTACCTGGTCTACACTTATCTTGGTACCTGTGGTGGTAATCACTATATCGATTTTCAGTATCTATTTTTAATTTAAATACAACTTTGTCGATCTTACCATGAAATCAATCTATATAGGCATCGATATCGGAGCTTCATATATCAAATATGGTTTCGGATCAACAGTTAACGGACTAGATTTCTTCGAAAGCTGTGAAAACCGTAATACTGATCAGATATCTTTATACGAAACATTGATCCGTATAATTAATAAACTTGCTCTTGAACATTTAAATAATAGGAAAATCGCGGCTATAGGACTGGGCAGTCCCGGTATTATTGATAAAATATCAGGTATGATTATCAGTAATTGTCCGAATATGAAATACTGGGTCGGATCAAAACCCGGACAAATATTAGAAGAGAAATTCTCGATTCCTGTTATTTTAGAGAATGATGCTGATTTGATGACTTATGGAGAACAAAGACTGACTCATAGACATCATAAAACTGTCTTAGGAGTCACTATCGGAACCGGTATCGGCTGTGGTTTAGTTTCCAATGGATCAATATATCATAGTAACTATAGATCTGCACTGGAACTCGGACATACAATTATAGTGGATGACGGTAAGCTGTGTTCATGCGGTAAGAAAGGCTGTTTAGAGGCTTATTCTTCTGCAGCTTCAATTATGAAACGAATGAAAGATGAGACCGGAAGGGCTTTTTCGCTTGATGATATTCTTATGAAATACTACCAAAATCAGATTGTTTTTACTGATGTAGTTAATGATGCATTTAACAAGTTATCTCAAGCTATCGCTAATACGATAATGGTTTTAGGTGTAAATATTGTAGTTATAGGAGGAGGTATTACGGAAAGTAAATTCTTCGACATCACAACTTTGGCCGGAAAAATCAGCAGATACTTGGATAGATTCTCACTTGATGATATATCTATTGAATCGGCTGCACTTAAAAACAAAGCTGCTGTCTGGGGTGGTATAACTATAGCCGAAAACTATATGGAAAATCAACCTCATTAAAAGCTGGCCAATTCAATAGATTAATACCTTTAATATTTCAAGTTCTTGATGTTAAATAAGAACTCAAGCGGATAGAAAAATTATGCTGACGGCATTACAAATTATAGATCTTCAATATACGATACGATATTCCGGATAAAACCTTGACTGAACGGTAGTCCGGGAGTTCCATAAGTATGGAAGTTTTCTTGCAGATCGGACGAAGAAGTTCTCATAACATGGTTCATACCATCAATTATAACCATATTAGATTTAGTGTTTGCCTGATGAAGCAATTCGGCGTCTTCCTTGGGAATTTGCAGATCCGTTGTCCCGTGTAATATTAGTATAGGTATATTAAGTTTAGCTATTTCTTCAGTGGGTTTATAACCCATCATCGATAATAAATATGGCTGAATCTCAGGTCTAAACACACTTTTCAGATCTTCATCTACTTCTTGAACTAACCTGCCTTGTCTAAGTGATTCAATAATCTTTAAACCTTCGGTTTTATATGGATCAGGCTGATTTGACATTTGCTCCTCTAAAACGCTACCCAGAGAACGACCCATTCCTGCTACGGATATCAGACCATCAACATTCTTTTGCCGGGCGGCTAAAATTGCCAATAAAGACCCTTCACTATGACCGAGTAAAGTTATTGAAGAAAATTTATCATTACCCTTTAATTTTTCAATCCACGTTACTACATCTTGGACATAATATTGAAAACGGATATCTTTTTCTTGGACTATAGCCTCATGACTAGCACCTATTCCCCGTTTATCAAACCTAAGGGAAGCGATACCTCTCTCTTGTAATTCTAAAGCTAAATCACGGTAGATATAACCCTTACCCATCATAGGATTATTCCCATCACGATCTGTCGGACCGGAACCGGCAATAATAAGGACAACAGGAAAATTATCTCCCTCCTCCGGAACTACAAGACTACCATATATGTTGCCAAAATATGTCTCAATAAAAATTTCAGATTCTCCGGTTATGACTTCTAACTCCGGCTCCTCAACTCTTTCCGCTCTTACAAGTTGAAACGAACCATAAGTTCCAAGTTGCTCGAATCTGCCATCAATAACCTCATCTTCTTTCCAACCCTCAAAATTTGCAGTAACGCCGCCAGCAGATAAACTGAAAGATATTTTTGTTCCTGATATAGTTAAATGACCTAAAGGATGATCATGCATCATCTGCATAGGTATACTTATAAAACCTTGAAGACCTTCTTGAGCGTCTTCTTTTATTTCAACTTGCAGACCTAACCTTTGATCCATAATTTGCACAGTACCTTCCCAATAACCGGTGAATTCCGCAAGATTACCATCAGCATAACCAATACTGATTGAAAATATTATCATTATTAGAGTCAGCAAAAATAATCTCATACAACCTCCCTGTATTTAACTGTAATATATTTCATATGTTACTTATTTAGATTAATAACTAATTCCCTTATTTTTTAAATATAGTATATATGAATAGAAATAAGGGACCATACATATACCTAGAGCTATAAACATGATAATTAAAGAGCCTAATGTAGATACGTTGATTATTATCCCCCTTATGATCATTAACACACCGCTGATAACAAAACAATACCCACCAAAACGATGAGTTTTTTTCCATATTGTTTCCGATGATAATGTCCAAGGACTTCTAAATCCTGCAAAGAAATTTGAAGGAATTTTTGGCAATATATTTCCTAACATGATAAACAACAGCCCTATTATAAACATCATAGAGTTATATTCTCTTATAATCTGAACCTCTGCTGCCCACATTAATTGATAAATATGGATCAACATCATAAACGATGTCATCAGCTTCATTAATGATGGAAGTATATCATCAAACCGTTTCTTATGCAACTTGTATCGAGGATCAATATAAGGGAAGAACATAAAAAAAAGTAATAAAAATGCACTTATACCCCATATAAACCACATCCCGAAAGCTTTTCCGGAATAACTGCCTACCTCACCTTCAAAATTCCACTGTCTCGGTACCAGTACATCAGGTGATAAAATAGTGCTAAAATAGATAACTATCAATAGATGTACAATAACAATGATTATCGGAATTTTGTATCTTTTTATCTGATTCATTTATTACCTCCCAATTTTACTTTTTTATAAAGTCAAGAAAAAACGTAATTAACTCTTCAAATACACTCGTATTAAGAGAGTATTCGATGAATTGACCTTTCTTTTCAGAATATACTAAACCAGCATTTTTTAACACCTTTAAATGATCACTGATAGCCGGCTGAGAAATCGTGAACTTTTCAGTTATCTGCCCCACACTCATCTCTCCCTGTTTCCTCAACAACTTAATAATCTGCCGACGATTTTTATCAGAAAGAGCCTTAAATACAGTATCATTATCCATATAAACCACCATTACCTTAATCAGTCTTATAACTATATAACTATATACAGAATTATTGTCAATATTTTTTCCGTTTTTAAGTTCATATATTTCTTAACCGTTACGACTATTAACTAATATATAATATTGACTAATAACATTTTCGTGTTACTAACTGATTTTTCACATACCTGAATTCGAATACTATACATCAAAATCAACATAGTATGCTATTATGTTATTAAGTGAACACACCAATATATCATGATTTTTTATTGACAGAGTAAGCTATGTCAGGATAATATTTAAAAGAGGAAAAATGACTAATAAGATAAAGAGCAAAGAAAAAAGATTAGATAATGACGAGTTATTAGAACTCGAATATGAACAATTAGAAAGTTCGGAAAAGAAGAGACCTAAACGTCTATTATCTAAAGAGGATAAGAGTAAGAAGTCGGCTTCCAAGCTCGTCAAGGGAAGAGTTTTGGAGTGTTTCACAAATAATTATTATCGCGTAAGAATAGCTGATGAAGATATTTTATGTCCTCTAAGCGGTCGTTTTAAAAATGTTGATTTCCGTTCAATACGATCGATAGTTGTTGTTGGAGATTATGTTAATGTTGATTTGTCGTCCGATCCACGTATTGAAGAAGTATTCACTCGCAAAAACACATTGAAAAGGTCAGTTTCTACTCATCGTAACAGAGAAGTAGAAGTAACATTAGCAGCCAATATCGACCAATTGATAATTACATCTTCTTGTTTTCAGCCTCCAATCAATTTAAATCTCGTAGACAGGTATATATGCTCGGCAAATTTAAGTAACCTTGAGTCAGTCATATGTATAACAAAAAAGGATCTATTAGACAAAAACGAGGTAGATCCAGAGTTCAAAGAAGAATTAGCTAATAACGTCAAATATTATAAAGATCAAGGTTACAAAGTTTTAATGACTTCATCGGTAACCGGAGAAGGTATTCAAGAATTAAAAGAGATACTTAGAGGTAAAGACACAATATTTTCAGGCAAATCAGGAACCGGTAAAACAACAATAATTAACTGTTTAGAACCAAATCTTCATTTGAAAACCGGGCCAATAAGCACCTACTCAAACAAAGGCAAACACACAACCAGTAATAGCTTAATGATAGAATGGAGTTTTGGTGGATATCTAATAGATACACCCGGCATCAAGACATTCGGTATAACAAAGGAAGCAAAATACTTACTTCCCAGAATGTTTCCCGGCTTTAACGAATTATCTGTAGAGTGTAAATTCAGCAGTTGTACCCATCAAAAAGAGTTCGGATGCAGAGTCCTTGAAGCTTTAAAGAATAAGGAAATCCCTCAGGAACGGCATCAATCTTACCTTAACCTATATAATACATTATTCGATAAAAAAGCGGAATCTGACATAATTTGAAATGAGGTTGCTTCTTATGATTCATGTACTTAGTATTGATATGTCATGATGAAAATATTGCTAGCATTTACTCAATAAACTAACGGTTAATAAACTATCAAATATAAAATTAATCACATTCTTATGGTGATTTTTTAGCTAATATTAAAAGGAATTTTTATGGATAGAATTGGTATATATATTAATGAATCTTTAAACAAAGAAATAAAGATAAAAGATATTATCGGAAGTACACGATGCCTTCAAGATGTATCACTTTTTTGCACACAAAAGCAAGTACATTTTATGCCTGAATGTGTAGCCGTATCGGATAGTCAAACAAAGTTAGACTGTATATTAGTTTTTGGAGGGGACGGTACAATCTTAAGTGCAATTGATTATGCTTTACAGAGCAATGCCTCAATATTGGGAATCAATTCTGGTAAGTTAGGCTTTCTATCGGATTTTTCATCATCAGAGGTTAATAAATATCTACCGAGATTAATTTCCGGTAATTATAAAAAATTACATCGCATGCTACTTGATGTATCTGTAATAAGAGGCCGAAAAGTTATTCATAGATGTTTTGCTCTTAATGATGCTGTAATATACAAGGGTTTAGTCTCAAGATTAATCAATATAAAAGTTATTTGTTCCGGTAGATTTGTATTAGAAACCAGATGTGACGGTATGATAGCTGCCAGTCCAACCGGCTCGACAGCCTATTCTCTGTCGGCAGGGGGTCCGATACTTTCACCCGAAACTAAAGCGTTTGTAATAGCAGCATTATGTCCGCATGTATTATCAGTCAGACCGATGGTATTTCCAACAAGTGATAAGTTAACATTTAAAATGGCTAAGGTCTATAATGAAACAATCCTACAGATAGACGGTAAAAACGTGCAGCCTTTAGTTGATGGTGATTCAATTACAATTAAAGAAGCTAAAAATAAGATTAGCTTTATAACTCTAACCGGAAAGAGTTTTTATCAAACCTTACGAAAAAAGTTACATATGGGGAAACTATGATTACTAAGATTAAGATTGAGAATTTTATTCTTACCGACAAATTAACAGTCGAATTTAATGAAGGTTTGAATGTATTAAGTGGCGAAACGGGAGCCGGCAAGTCAATAATAGTTGGTGCATTAGACTATATCTTCGGCAAGCAAGTACGAGCTGATCTTTTTTATAAGAAGAGCGAACCTGTTTTCTTAGAAGCCCTATTTAATTTGAATAATTCTCAAAACAAAATTACTCAAATTGAAGACATATTAGGAACCGGTATTATATTAGATAGCAGTAATATCAGGATTACTAAGGAAATAACCATTAAAGGCAAACCCCAAAGTTTTCTTAATGATATTAGAATAAACCAGAAACAAATTATTCAAATCAGAAAACTAATGATTGATTTTCATAGTCAAAGGGATCAGTTACAACTTTTTGATAATCAATACCAACTAGAGATATTAGATTCATGGTTAGGTTTAGGCAGTGACAAGTCGGATTACAAGAGGACCTATTATGAACTGCGAAATCTATTTGAAAAAAGGAACATTTTAATTGCAGAAGATAAGAAGCAATCGGATAAAATCCGTCTTTATGAATACCAAATTGAGGAACTTGAGCAACTTGACTTGACTAAAGATGAAGAAGAGAGAGTAAATGAAGAGTTAAACCTTCTAACTCACTCCGAAGAATTACTTTTATTATGTTCGGAAATGCAACAATCATTTATCGAACAGGATAATTCAATCATCGATATAATAAGCAGTTACCATCAGCGCTTCGAACGTATTGGAAGTGATAATAAATCAATTGAAAGTATAATTTCAAGCTTATCAAATATCAGTCAGTTAGTTAATGACCTACAGAGTGATGCCCGAGCCCTTCAGGACAGTATATATTTGGATGAATCCAGACTAAGTAATTTAGAAGAAAGACAAAATGAAATTATAAGAATCAAGAATAAACATAAGATGGATTTACCATCAATATTAGACTTTCTGGAAGAGATGAAAATGGTAGTAAATGACCAAGAGACCAGGGAGACTGAGATTGAACAACTAAAAGAAAGAATAGAAGATAAGATCAAAATAATTCAGCAACGTACTAAACAACTGTCTTCCAAAAGAAAAATCGGAGCTACTCGTTTATCAACTGAAATAATGAAAAACTTCAACGACTTATCCATACCAAACGGAATATTTTCAGTTGACGTGGAATCAATAGGTAATATTTTGATCGACAATGGAATCAAAGGTGGCTTGAGTGAAACAGGAAATGATAAAGTTGAATTTCTTTTTTCAGCCAATAAAGGTATAACACCTCAAAGTTTAAACAATGTAGTTTCAGGAGGAGAATTATCGAGATTATTGCTGATTGTAAAGAAAATATTAGCTTCAGAGTTCGATAATCCAACTCTAATTTTAGATGAAATCGATACCGGTATAGGTGGGAAAACAGCAAATAATATGGGTAAATATATATCAAAATTAGCTGAAAAGCATCAAGTTATTTGTATAACTCACTTACCCCAGATAGCATCTTTTGCTTAGAAACAGTTTCATATCCAAAAAACGGCCATAAATGATAAACCTATTATAACAATAAAAAGCCTTTCACACTCAGAACGCAGAGAAGAAATTGCAAGGATGTTATCAGGAACTAAATCTGAAATAGCCTTACAACATGCCGATGAAATACTTGAAAAAGATTAAGGGAGAAATACAATTATGCTATACTTAACCACGAAACAAAAACACTTTATTATTTTTATTATATTATTTTTATCATTTTATACAGGGTTTCGTTTATCTAACTTCACAGAATGGGAACCTACGATAGTGACTTTTGATACAAGCAGTTTTGAATCCTATTTTAACAATGCCAACAACTATACCAAAACCAAACTGAGTTATGAAGTTAATGATTTGGAAGATTCAATTATCCCTTTTAGAAATGTGTTTACTATGAAAGGAGTTGATATAGTTAAGTATGAAGAAACTCAGAACAATATCATTTCTATTCTCGAAATTGCGGAAGAACAAAGTGACGACATAATATCTTACTTAAGGGATTTACCGGTACTGAAGAGTGAAGTAACACGAACTGAAGACAGGATTAGAATACCGGATATTGATGTCCATATCAAAAATCAAAATACTTTATTAAGAAGATTTAAAGAGCGATTGGAACAAGCACATCTTACAACACGAGAAATTAGCGAACTACAAGATAAGATCAAGAATGCTCAAATTGAAGTCGATAGCTTGAGAACCATACCATTAATCGAAGAGGCTCGTAATGCTCATCTTGTGTTGGCTACTTTTGAAGAAGAATTCATACCCCACAAAGGGATGGTATTAACTAGATATACAAATCTTATAATAGCAGTAATCGGAAGTCTTGTCGGATACACTGTTTTAGCGATAATTATATATTTTTGTTTTAATATATTCAACTCACTGATGAATGCATTAGGTGTTAAGACATCTAGATCGAGCTCTCGATATGGAGGTGGTAAGTATATTTATGGACATTCTGACAGACGCAAAACAAAAAGAGATAAATCACAAAATGGTGACTCATCAAAGAAGTGATATTAAGTTAAGAACTGATTATTAATGACTTATGTTTTATTTACTTAACTTTATATCAGAATTTACAATCTGATAAATATGAGAGGTAAAAATGATTGAAACCTGGATATTATGGATGATCATCGGAATTATTGGTGTCATTTTCGAAATATTTCATTGTAAGTTCTACTTTTTCAGTATTGCTTCAGGTGCAATTCTTACAGGTCTTTTTTCATTTATAACTAATAATATACCTATACAGATTGTTTTTTTTATTCTCATTTCGTTATTATCGTATATATTGATAAAAAATATTAGTCACAAGATTTTTGATTTTAAATCAAACCACAACACTTTAAGTAGTCTGGTCGGTTTGTCGGCACGAGTAGTAAGAAAGATGCAGCCATATAAGAAAGGTTATGTTATGGTCAAAGGGAAGGAATGGTTGGCATTTAATAATAGCATGAGTGAACTATCATTAGATTCTCAAGTTACCATAACCGGTTTTCAAGGTAATATATTGATAGTTAACTCTAAAGAAGATAAATAAATTAGATATTGGAGGTTTAATGACTGAAATTATAATGATTAAAGCCAGACAAATACTCGATTCAAGGGGTAACCCAAGTATTGAAGTCGACGTTCACCTGGAAAGTGGTTGGTTTGGAAGAGCTGCAGTTCCTAGTGGGGCATCAACGGGGGAATATGAAGCAGTTGAGTTAAGAGATAATGACAAGCAATACTACAATGGTAAGAGTGTTTTAAAAGCTGTAACTAATGTTAATGAAATCATAGCTCCGGAGATAATTGGACTTGATTGTTTGAATCAAGCAGCAATTGACAAAACTATGATTGAGTTAGATGGAACAGAAAACAAAGCTAAACTTGGTGCTAATGCAATATTAGGAGTTTCTTTAGCATCAGCAAGAGCTGCAGCTAATGCATTAGAAATACCGCTTTATCGCTATATTGGAGGTGCAAATTCTCGGCGTTTACCTGTTCCTATGGCTAATATAATTAATGGCGGTAAGCACGCAGATAATAGTGTTGATCTACAAGAGTTTATGATTATGCCCTTAGGTGCAGATTCATTTTCACAAGCCATGCAAATAAATGCAGAAGTGTTTCATAGCCTAAAATCATTATTGCATGAGAAAGGGCATTCTACCGCTGTAGGTGATGAAGGAGGCTTTGCACCGAATCTAAAATCAAACGAAGAAGCAATCGAAATAATTATCAAAGCCATAGAGAATTGCCAATATAGACCGGGTGAAGATGTGTTCATTACTATCGATCCGGCTTCATCTGAATTCTATAGTAAAGGTAAATATCATCTCAAAGCAGATAATAAAAAACTGAGTTCCGAGGAAATGGTAGAATATTATATTAGTTTGGTAAATAAATACCCAATTATTTCCATAGAAGATGGATTGGCGGAAGATGATTGGAAAGGCTGGCAACTACTAACAAGTAAAATTGGTGATAAAGTTCAAATTGTAGGTGATGATCTTTTCGTAACTAACAAATTAAGGCTAAAGAAAGGTATCGAAAACCATAGTGCCAACTCTATATTAATTAAACTTAATCAGATAGGGACTCTTACTGAAACATTAGAAACTATAGAAATGGCTAAAACTGCCGGATGGACTAATGTTATATCCCATAGAAGCGGAGAAACATGTGACTCCTTTATTGCTGATTTAGCAGTAGCTGTTAATTCCGGGCAAATTAAGACCGGATCAATATGTCGCAGTGAAAGAATAGAAAAATATAACCAATTGTTGAGGATTGAAGAAGAACTCTCAAATACTTCAATTTTTTCAGGCTCCGACATCTTTTACAATATAAAGTCTAAATAATCAATATAAAAAAGTCTGCACCATTTGTCGAATGTGTCGCCAATACAAGATGATGGTGCAGACTTTGATTACAAATTACTATAATTTATTGTAAAACAAGCACATCATATCCATGAGGTTATTGAACCTTCCCCCTTGCTGCGACTTTCCAAGAGTCAACAATTTTCCCGTTTTTTTGAACTAAGGCTTCATCGAAAAGATTCGTCACTGCACATGCATGATTGGGTATTATTGTGAGCTTCTGCCCTACTCTAACCGTATTACCGGGAGTAACTTTGACTATACCGTGCTCTTCCGAAAGCCTTTCGAGAGAGCAATTAGGGATCTCTTTAATATAACCGTATGAACTTGTAATCTCCTTACTATGAGCCCCTTTATCTAATCCTAAACTCTTGCTTCCGGCATCAATTACAATTCTATTGCTCTGAGGTTTACTAACAACAGTTGTCAAAACTGACAGAGCACAGTCTTCAATAGCTGCAATCCCAAGACAAATCTGGATATAATCATAAAATACATAATTACCGGGACGAAACTCAGTAAAGCCTGACATTTTATCAAGATAGTAAGATGACGGTGTTGATCCGATGCTAACTTCGTTAACATCAATCCCTCTTTCACGACAATAATTGGCTAGTGCCTCCATTTGTTTTGCTTCATCCAAAGCTATCTGACGTAAATTAGATCTATCCTTGGCACCATAAATATTACCCGAATGACTCATAAAACCCTCAAATAACAGTTTATCTGACTTTTTTAATAAAAAGATGATATCTTCTACCTTATTATAACTGCTTATCCCACATCGATTCATTCCAGTATCTATTTCAATCAAAACCTTAAGTTTATTGTTACCTGTTTTCAGATAATCTTGTAAATACTTTATACCTTCAACACTATCAACACAAACTTTGATTTGGCCGCCAGGTAATAAACTATTTAACCGGTTAATCTTTTTTTGACCGATTATTTGATTAGCTATTAAGATATCATCAATTCCAGCTTTCTGCATCACTTCTGCTTCACCGAGTTTTGACACAGCAATACCATAATTACTGAGCATAACTTGAGTCTTAGCTATTTCTACCATCTTATGGGTCTTTATGTGTGGTCTGAGTCTAATATTTAACTTCTTACACAAGTTAGCCATTTTATTGAGATTATTATCCATTATGTCTTTATCAATGATCAGTGAGGGTGTGTCTGCTTCAAGATAGTTCATATTGCATCCTTTTTTCCTTATTCTAAGATAGGCTATTATAATCAAATACTTGGTCAATAATCGTTATTGACTATTTATAACGATCAAGCTTTATATACCGTGAGTTTATACAATCGGTATTAACGGAATTGTCAATTCTTTTCAGCAAGATTTGAAAGATATAGCAATATTTGATAGGTCTCTACCTTTTTACTCACAAGTACTTCGTTTCCTTTTGATTTTATAAACACTATCTTGACATATTTCCTGAATGTAATACAGTACATTTATCAATTAAGTATTAGGGGGTTCATCATGAATTTAACAAAGATAAACGATTATTGTTGGGAAATACCTCGTGAAGGCAAGATGAGAGTTAATGGCAGAATTTATGCAAACAACAGATTGCTTAAACATATAACTAAAGATAAAGCAATTCAACAAGTTTGCAATGTAGCGACTCTGCCAGGGATAGTGGGTCACTCATTAGCAATGCCGGATATGCACGAAGGGTATGGTTTCCCAATCGGAGGAGTTGCTGCAATGGACGTTAATTCAGGTGTAATATCTCCAGGCGGTGTAGGATATGATATAAACTGTGGTGTTCGCTTGATCAGAACTAATCTTTGTTATTCAAAAAATAAACATATAAATAATGATTTAATTAGAATAAATAGAAAACAGCTACAGCTTATCGCTGATTTATTATATAATACAATACCTACTGGTTTGGGGTCTCAGGGTGCAATAAAGAAATTATCACAAAACAACCTAAAAGATATTATGAGAGATGGCGTCGATTGGGCAATTACTAACGGATATGGAAGCGAAAGAGATAAAGAGTATTGCGAAGAGAACGGGTGTATTAGGGAAGCAGATCCGTCCGTATTAAGTTATCAAGCCCTAAAAAGAGGTCAAAATCAAATGGGTACTTTAGGATCAGGTAATCATTTTATTGAGTTAGGTAGAGTACAGAATGTATTTGATGAAAGAGTTGCAAACATATTTGGTTTAGAAGAAGGTCAAGTCACACTTCTAATTCACAGTGGCTCTCGAGGATTAGGTCATCAGGTTTGTGGTGACTATATAAAAATCATGAAAAAAGAATACAACAAAAATACGTACCCTGAATTAACTGATATTCCCGATATGCAGTTGATTTGTGTTCCGATCAATTCGGCAATCGGTATTGATTATTATGCAGCTATGTCCTCTGCAGCCAATTATGCCTGGGTCAATAGACAAGTAATGATGTCATTAGCAGAAGAGGCGTTGCAAAAATCATTAAACTTAAGTCCTTCCGATTTAAGATTCACTTTAATTTATGACATATGCCACAATATTGCAAAATTTGAAACACACCAAATTAATGGCGAGAATAAAAAACTATGTGTTCATAGAAAAGGAGCTACTAGAGCCTTTCCTCCCTACCATCCATCAATCCCCCAAAAATATCAAGATGTCGGTCAACCGGTTATTATACCTGGAGATATGGGAAGATACAGCTACCTCTGTTTAGGGACAAAACAAGCCATGCAAGAGACTTTCGGCAGTTCATGTCACGGAGCCGGCAGAGTTTTGAGCAGAAAACAGGCAAAAAGGAATACAACACCTGAAGATGTTATAAAGGAAATGAACCAAAAAGAGATATTAATACATTCAGCAACAAGATCAACCCTGAGCGAAGAGATGAGCAGTGCTTACAAAGATGTTGATGACGTTGTAGAAACTATGAATAAATGTGGATTACTTACAAATGTTGTTAAACTAAATCCTCTTGCAGTCATTAAAGGTTAAAGTTATAATACAAGATTGGTCTATAAGTGATTTCCTGCTTTATTTTCAGTTAGTTCAATTATTAGTAATAATATAATTATAGCAGCATATCATTATTTTATCTACCTTTGAAATTATCGGTCTATCAAGTTATCGCCTTCCATGATAGCCATAACTTTAAAAAACAATTGACTAATAACCATTATCGACAAATTTAAACCTAGTGAATAATATGATTAACGGAGGTTAATAATGAAATTAGTAGAATGTGTTCCGAATTTCAGCGAAGGTCGAGACAAAAAAATATTGGATGAAATCGCTGCGGCTATAACACAAGTAAAAAAAGTTACTTTATTAGATGTTGACCCTGGAGCAGATACTAACCGAACAGTATTTACTATGGTCGGGGAACCTGAAGCCATTATTGAAGCAGCTTTTCAAGCAATTAAAAAAGCTTCGGAATTAATTGATATGTCAAAACATAAAGGTGCTCATCCCAGAATGGGCGCAACGGATGTATGCCCCTTAGTACCTGTAAGTAATATTACAATGGAAGAGACTGTTGAATACTCGAAAAAATTAGCTAAGCGTGTTGGAGAAGAATTGGGCATTCCCATCTATTTATACGAATATGCAGCCACAAAAAAAGAGTGGAGTAACTTAGCAGAAATAAGAAAAGGAGTATATGAAGCTCTTTCTGAAAAATCACAAGATCCTTCCTGGAAACCTGATTTTGGTCCTGCAGAATTCAATGCTAAAGCAGGAGCAACTGCTATAGGCGCCAGAGAGTTTCTTATAGCATATAATATCAATCTGAATAGTCGGAACAAGAAAAAGGCGAATAAAATAGCTAAGAGAATCCGAGAAAAAGGTTACAACAAGAAAGATAAAGATGGTAATAAGGTACAAATACCCGGTTTATTCACTAATTGCAAAGCTGTTGGATGGTATATCGATGAATATAACAGAGCGCAAATAAGTATGAATCTCACCAACTACAAAATTACTCCACCTCATATTGTATTAGAAAAAGTAAGAGAATTAGCTCAAGAAGAAGGTGTTGTTATTACAGGAAGTGAATTAGTAGGTCTTATGCCCAAGGAAGCTTTGATTCAGGCAGGTGAATATTATCTCAATAAACAAGGAGAAAGTACAGGTATTCCCGAAAAAATGATAATTGAAACAGCAGTACAATCTATGGGTCTTGCCGAATTATCACCTTTTGATATCGATAAAAAAATAATTGAATATAGCATTGCGTCGCAGGACAATTTAGTTAGTTTAACATTATCTGAATTTGCGGATTTACTATCTACAGATGAACCAGCACCCGGTGGTGGCAGTGTAGCCGCTTTATGTAATGCAATTTCAGGATCTCTAACAGCAATGGTTTCTAATCTTACTTTTGGGAAAAAGAAATACAAAGAACACTGGGAAGAAACTAAAAACCTTGCCATCAAAGGGCAAGAAGTCAAACTAAAATCACTCCATGCAATCGATAAAGATACTGATAGTTTCTACGCTATGATGGATGCTGCTCGATTACCTAAGAAGACTGAAGAGGAAAAAACAATTAGGGATAAAGCAATTCAAAAAGCCACCAAACAAGCTATCATGGTTCCTTTAGAAACCTTAGAATTATCATCCGAAGCTGTTTCTTTGGCTAAACGAATCGCCCAAATTGGTAATACAAATGCTGTTTCTGATGCCGGAGTGGGAGCTATTACTGCTTATGCTGCAGCACGAAGTGCATATTATAACGTTGTTATCAACATGAGTGGCATAACAGATGATACATTTAAGGAAAATGTTATTCTTAAAGCAGAAAATTTATTAGCAGAAACTCACAAAATCAGTTTGGAAGTTGAGCAAATTCTTAAAAATGTTTTATGAGTGTAAATAATTTTGACCCCTATTTTGTTTTAGTTGAACCGATTTATAGAGGTAATGTAGGAGCTGTTGCCAGAGTGCTTAATAATTTTGGATATACAAATTTAAGAATTATCGGAACAGTTCCTACTAAAGGTGATCATTATTTAGCAGTTCATTCCGAAGAAGTAATGAAGAATATTAAATGTTTTGATAGTTTAGAGATAGCACTTGAGGATATGGATAATATCATCGCTGTTTCACGAAGAAAAGGCAGAAAAAAAAAGGTTGATATCTCAGCAAAAAACATAGAGACTTTCATGACTGATTTACCTCGAGGTAAAACAGCTTTTGTTTTTGGTAGAGAAACTTATGGATTAACAGACGAGGAAGCCGATCTCTGCCCTGTTCGTTGTATAATTCCTACCGATAATAGATTCACCTCACTAAACTTAGCTCAAGCTGTTGCAATAATTTCATATGAATTACATAATGGAAAAATAAAACTCACTGAAAAAGCACCCATCACTTTGGCTAGCAAACACTCTATAAAAAATGCTTGCAGTAATATCATAAAGTATCTTCAGGATTTGGAGTATTTCCGGAATGGTGACGAGATAAAAACTCAAAAGCAATTAGAGAATATTTTTTTTAAAAGTTATACAAGTGATGATAATCTTTATTTTTTAACCAAACTATTTCACCGATTAACAATTCTTGATAAAAATAACTGTAGTGTAAAATAAACACTATTATTAATAATAATAATTTCAATATCATAGTAATATGGAGGATATATGGATTATTTTCTAACTGAAGAACAATTAGAAATAAAAGAAATTGCACGTAAAGTCGCGGAAGAAAAAATAAAACCTGTTCGCGAAAAGTATGACGAAGAAGGTACCTTTCCTTGGGATATAGTCGAAGTTTTTGCACAAACCGATCTTTTTGCAGTCCTGGTACCTGAAGAATATGGCGGAATAAGCGGGAAAATTACGGATCTATGCATAGTCACCGAGGAATTAAGTCGTGTTTGCGGTGGTATTTCATTAGCTTTAGGAGCGACCGGATTAGGGTTATACCCCATTCTTTTGTCAGGTTCCGAAGAACAAAAACAAAAATATTTACCTCAAATAGCTGACGGAAAATCCTTAGCCGCTTTTGCCCTTACTGAAGCCAATGCCGGTTCCGATGCCGGAGCTATTGAAACAACTGCCGAGGATAAAGGAGATTATTATTTATTAAATGGTACTAAGCAGTGGATAACAAATGGCGGTGAAGCAGATATTTACACAGTATTTGCTATGACAGACAAGACAAAAGGAGCAAGAGGAGCTTCATGCCTCATAGTTGAAAAGGGTACACCAGGTTTCAGTTTTGGGAAAAAAGAGAATAAAATGGGAATCAGAGCGTCCGCAACCAGCGAACTTATTTTTGAAGACTGTAAGATTCCTAAAGCCAATCTGATAGGAAGAGAAGGTATTGGTTTTATGATTGGTATGAAAACATTCGATAAATCTCGTCCGATGGTGGCAGCACAAGCTATAGGTATAGCTCAAGGAGCTTATGAAGTAGCAGTTGAATACTCAAAACAACGTCATCAATTCGGTAAACCGATTTCATCGTTTCAAGCAGTACAATTTATGTTAGCAGATATGGCAACACAAATCGAAGCAGCTCGATCTTTAGTATATGCTACAGCAAGAATGATGGACAACGGTTGTAAAAAGTTTAGCAAAGAATCGGCAATGTGTAAATATTATGCTTCTGATATGGCTATGAAAGTTACAACTGATGCAGTTC
The DNA here is from genome assembly GCA_003564155.1 of Candidatus Cloacimonadota bacterium. GTDB lineage: Bacteria > Cloacimonadota > Cloacimonadia > Cloacimonadales > PWNZ01 > PWOA01. The sequence goes on along the minus strand of PWOA01000068.1, from coordinate 42,067 downwards.
AAATTCTGGGTGGATATGGATATATGAAAGAATATCCTGTAGAAAAAATGATGAGAGATGCAAAAATCACTCAGATCTATGAAGGTACCAACCAGATTCAGCGCTCAATAGTAGCGGCCAATTTACTTAAGGATTTCGACTAATAATATTAAATTATTATTTTCAACATGAATATCATCTAAGGGTACTTGTTTAGTACCCTTATTTAACTCAGATTCAGGATAAAGATATATTCATTGTGTGAAAAGCATATAAGCACTGCTAAAAGTTGTTCAAATACCTAGATTGTTGTTTTCTCGAATCCTGCATCCGGACACAAATTTCTTATTTAAGAAACTTGCATAATTTTCTATTAGCTTGGTTTTTTACTAATAGCTTATCTTTATGGAGAGGGGTAAATAACGTCCCAAATGTTAATGTAAATTCATACTTATTATTTCACTGGTTCTTGGGAGCATTTAATAGTCGTTTCTTACACTTAATATATGTTCATAAGATTTCAATGCATCATCTCCTCTTCTAGGGGTAAATATCATTAGCCGTTTGTTGATTGCCCTAGTCTCTTGGGCGAATGGTATTCGCCCCAGCCATCATCTTAAGGGTTGATATTTGTTTTATAATATTAAACAAAAAGTAACTAACATTTAACAATAGCTTGCGTATCAGGAGTATGAATTTATGATGTTAACCCCAAATAGATATTGAGAAGTTATCAAAAATAATGTTACCGGATATGCTCAATTTAAGTCTAAACTATCATCCTTCAATTGTTTCGAATAATTATCTAACTATTTTTGTTCACAGTTATTTAACACCGCTCCGACAAAGCTTGACACAAATTTATGTTTTTTTTGTATGGAAGCAAAATAAAAAATATGGAGGATGTAATGACCTTTAATGAATTTATGAACAAAGTGGCATCAAAAAATCAGGGCGAACCTGAATTTTTACAAGCTGTTAAAGAAGTTGTAGAAACAATATGGGACGTGTATGTTTCTGACCCGCGACTGGTAAAAGCAAATATTATGGAAAGAATTGTTGAGCCAGAACGAGTAGTAATATTCAGAGTCCCCTGGGTCGATGATCGTGGTGATGTTCATGTAAACCGAGGTTACCGTGTTCAGTTCAATAGCGCTATAGGACCTTATAAAGGCGGTTGCCGTTTCCATCCGAGTGTGAATTTATCAAGTCTGAAGTTTTTAGGCTTTGAACAAATATTTAAGAATAGCTTAACAACTTTACCAATGGGCGGTGGCAAAGGCGGAGCTGATTTTGACTCCAAAGGGAAAAGTGAGCAGGAAATGATGAGATTCTGCCAAGCTTTCATGGCTGAATTATATCGCCACATTGGTCCTAATCTCGATATTCCAGCCGGTGATATAGGAGTTAGCGGCCGGGAAGTAGGTTTCATGTTTGGAATGTATAAAAAGCTTAAAAATGAATTCACCGGTGTATTTACAGGTAAAGGTCAACATTGGGGCGGAAGTCTTATTCGTCCGGAAGCAACAGGCTTTGGTGTGGTATATTTTGCACAAGAAATGTTGAAAAATATAGGTGAATCAGTTGAAGGTAAAAAAGTTGCTATTTCCGGATTTGGTAATGTATCTTGGGGCGCTTGCCAAAAGATTAATGAATTAGGAGGCAAAGTAGTTACATTATCCGGGCCTGATGGATATATCTATGATAAGGATGGCGTATCAGGTGAAAAAATCGGTTATATGGTTGAAATGCGAGCATCTAATAATGATCGTGTTCAAGATTATGCTGAGAAATTTAAATGCGAATTTTTCCCAGGTAAGAGACCATGGGAAGTTCCTGTAGATATTGCAATGCCTTGTGCAATTCAAAATGAGCTGAATCTTGATGATGCTAAGAACTTAGTAAACAATGGAATTAAAGTATTAGCAGAAGGTGCGAATATGCCTTGTACTCCGGAAGCTATTCATTTTTTACAAAAGAATAATATTCTCTTTGCTCCCGGTAAAGCTGCTAATGCAGGTGGAGTTGCAACTTCAGGTTTAGAAATGACCCAAAACAGTATGCGACTCAAATGGTCTCGAGAAGAGGTTGACGAAAAACTTCAGACCATTATGAGAGCTATTCACGATCAGTGCTTACAGTATGGAAGATTCCAGTCAGATTTCATTGATTATATTAAAGGCGCAAATATTGCCGGATTCTTAAAAGTGGCAAATGCTATGCTTGATCATGGAGTTGTTTAGCAGTTAATAAATTATAACGATATATAAAGGCTGTCTGCGGACAGCCTTTTTTCATCTAGAAAATCTACATATTGAGTTTTTTTTCAACTATATATTGACAATTATCATTATACCAATTTTTTGAAAATTAATAGAGACATGTGATGCAACTTGTAAATGGACCTGACAAATTATTCTAAATAAATGACATCATTGTCTACTAAGAAATAACAATTATAAAGAAATACAATGCTATCCGGATCGAATATGAAAACATTAGTTATAATCCCAACCTTTAACGAAGCTGAAAACATATCTCAATTAATTGATAAAGTCCTCAAGCAGGATTTCAATATCGATATTTTAGTCATTGATGATAATTCTCCTGACGGAACAGGAAAGATCGTCGCAGAAATATCAACTAATAATCGGAGAGTACATCTAATTGAACGAGAGGGTAAACTCGGTTTAGGATCTGCTTATATCACTGGATTTAAATATGCTTTAACAAAGGATTATGAAATGATAGTTGAGATGGATGGCGATTTTTCTCATAATCCGGAAAACTTGAAAGATATGTTGATAGCGATCGGGGACTATGATGTTGTAATCGGATCACGTTATATATACGGGGTTAGTGTCGTTTATTGGCCATTTAGAAGACTTTTACTTAGCTATTTTGCGTCATTATATGTAAGAATAATTACCGGTATGAAAATTTACGATCCCACTGCCGGTTTTATTGCGTATCGTAGGGGTGTTTTAAAAACTATTGATTTAAATCATATTATGTCAGACGGCTACTCCTTTCAAGTAGAGATGAAATACCGCCTCTGGCTTAAAAAGTTTCGTATAAAGGAAATTCCCATCATCTTTACTGATCGAACTCGAGGACAATCGAAAATGTCCAAAAAAATTGTCCATGAAGCTATCTGGATGGTGTGGAAGCTTAAATTTCTAGCTATAACAAAAAAGCTGTAAACATTACAAATTTTATATCATTTATCAATTGATTATTAAACGCAGTAGCCTAACCCCAAGTCTTTATAGTAAATAAAGGTTTTTTACGATGTTAAACTATAATTCGATATTCAACAACCTCGAGATTAAAAAGATAATATTTAACGGTTTCGGCTTAGCCCATTACCAAAACAAAAGTATTTTAGTTTATCAGGGTATTACAGGAGATAATGTAGATGTTCAATTAGTTCATAAAAGAGGAGACTCATTCTTTGCCGTCATAACTAACTATAATAGACAATCAAAATACCAAATTCCTGTTAAATGTAGTTCATTTGCGGAATGTGGCGGTTGCGATTGGCTTAACATTGCTTATTCTTCACAACTTAAATTCAAACAAGATATATTCAACGATATTTTTCATAGTTCATTAACAAATAATGTGACAGTTAATGACATAATACCCTCCCCCATAATAGACAATTACAGAAACAAGATCATTCTTCCTGTAACAATGGATAATAATAATATTAAAACCGGTATGTATGCGAGAAGAAGTCACAAAGTTATTCCTCATAACTATTGTTTTCTACATCCCGATCGTTGTAATGATATCATCAAGTATACTGAGGAATTATTAACCGGTGCCAATTGTTCAATTTATAACGAAAAAACGGGTAAAGGGAGTCTTAAATACATTGGAATAAGATATTCGGAAACGAAAAAAAATCATCTATTGACTATAGTAACGAAAAGCGGTAAACTCCCATTTACGAAAATTATATCCAGTAATCTCAGTTCCCGTTTTCCCTCTTTAGTCGGTATTGTTCAAGATATCAACCGGATTGACAGTAACCGAAATTTAAGTTCTAATTATAAAATTCTAGTGGGGAATGATTTTATAACTGAAGATATACTAACTACAACATTACAAATACATTATACGTCATTTTTCCAAATTAACACGTTGCAATGTATAAATGTTATCAAAGCAATTCAAAAAAATATCTCTGCTAATGATATAGTCATTGATGCTTACAGCGGGATAGGAACTATCGGACTGAATATTGCCCCCTATGCTAAACAAGTAATATGTTTAGAAAGTCATCCCCAAGCGATTCAGAATACAATATCAAATGTTAAAAACAACAAACTCTATAACGTAACGATTATTGATGGTCAAGTTGAAAACACATTACCCAAGACATTGAAGAAATATCAAGCAAATACAATTATTGTTGACCCGCCCCGCAAAGGTCTTGGCGATGATACTCATCAGACCATTTGTAATAGTTCTATAGATAAGATCATCTATCTGAGTTGTAATATTTCGACACAAAAAAGAGATATTGATCGGTTTATTAAAGCAGGTTTTAGCTTGAACAGTCTACAGCCTTTTGATATGTTTCCACATACTCATCATATTGAGTCATTGGCTATTATCACCAAATAGTTGAATATAAGAAATAGTTTATCTTTCTTTATTTTTCAGGATAGTCGCAGATAATTATATAAGTCCTAACGGCAAAGCATCCTTCTCATAGGCATCAATTTATCTTAATCAGTTTTATTAGAGTCTGTTTTGTTTTCAAAGCAGTTAACTAAATGGAACTTAATTTCAAGAAGTTATGTAAATACCAGACATGCACTGCTTTACCAAGAGCAAGATACTCCGGTGACTCAGAAATCCGAGAAGATAACGACATAACGTAACAAGACCTTCAGTTTGCGGAAAGTCAAGTTCAAAGATCGTCCCTGCCCTTGCTTTATGCAATATTTATATTACCGGTGTTTTCCATTATTTTAATTCATGTAATTTTCCGGTTGCATCCGGATACTCTGTTGACATATCCAGCTTCTTTGACTGTTACATCATTTTTACATGAATTAATCAGCCTGACTGCATTTATTCTGACTCAATTAAGATCATGCTTCCTTGACAAAATTTGAATATGAAAAATAATCCGCAGCATGAAAACAGGTAAAATTATTGATATCGAATGTGGTTGTGGTTTCAAGCTTTTCCGTTATTTTAAAGCAGGAAAAGGAAGAATTATCAAGTGTTTTATTAGAAGATTGGAAGCTGATTATGTCGGTTTGGAAGGGATGGATAATTTTTCTAAGCCATTATGCCCAAAATGTCACAAGGAACTCGGGATAATAATGATGATCCGGGGTCAACCCGCTTTAAAGTTAAATCAAGGTACTATAAAGGATGTCAGAATATAACATGGACTTACTGTTACTACAAATAGAATGTCATCTTATGTTCTCTTTTAAGTCTCTTATACGTTTATAAGATTCTGCTATTCTTTCTTCACTGATTTTCCCTTGTCTTACCAATGATATCATTGTTTCATGAACTTTGGGTACTATGTCGGGATCAAACTCCATATTATTTCCAAATAGTAATATATCCACACCGGCATTAAGAGCTAAATAGATAGTCTCTTCCAATTCATAATGATCAGTAATTGCTTTCATACCTAAGTCATCACTAATTATCAGTCCATTGTATTCTAATTGGTTTCTTAAGACATCAGTTATAAATTTTTCAGATAATGTTGCCGGATAGTCGGGATCTATATTATTATTAACAAGATGACCAATCATAATCATATCGGCATATTCTGATTTTATCAGCTCTTTGAAAGGAATCAACTCTTCTTCAGACCAAGTGTCTGTCACATCTGTAATACCAAGGTGAGAGTCATCAGCTGAACTCCCATGACCGGGGAAGTGTTTTAAACAACTAACGATGTTGTATTCTCTCATACCTCTTATAAATGCCTGTGCATGAAGAACAACTTTCTCCGGTTCTGCTGAAAAACTACGTCCTAAATAACCAATTATTGGATTATCAGTATTACTATTGATGTCTACGACGGGTGCGAAGTTGACATTAATGTTACATTCAGATAAAATTTTACCAATAAGTTCACCTTGTTTTTTTGTTTCTATTAAGTTATCATTTTCGCCTAATTTAGCAGCTGAAACAGTTTCCGGGAAACCGGTTCTTTTGTTCAAACGAGCAACAGCCCCTCCTTCCTGATCAATTGCTATAAGCAGTTTATTATTTGATTTTTCTGTCAGGTCATTTGTTAATCTCATAAGCTGTTCTTGATCAATAATATTTCTAATTCTACTTGAAAGAACCACGTCGTAACTGAACAGTATAACTCCTCCCAGATGATAAACCGTTATATCTCTAACGATATGATGATGGTCATCAATTTCAGTTCCCCGAAAACCTGATAATATCATCTGTCCAGCCATGACCGATAAGTCAGGATAGTCTTGGTTTGATAAGGAGTTAGCTTGATTATTATCATAAACAAATAGAATCACACAGGTAAACATCAAGATTATTATTGGTTTTGTTATCATTATTTTACTCAATTTTTACATCCTTGTATCTGGCAAAATGTTCCGTGATTACCTAATTGGTGATACCTGATAAGTATCTTCAGTTTCGCCTTGACTATTAATATATTTATCCTGAATAGCATCTTCACTCTGATTTAAATCATCATAATTGTAAGTATTCAAATACCCGATTTTAAATTTTTGATTGTAAATAACATAATCAGTACCGGAGCAATCGGTAACTTTAATGTCCCAAGTTCCTTCAGTTACATTCCACTGTTGATAAAATCCGGGTTTGAGAAACCGGTTGAGTCTGTTAATCCCCCACGAAGGGGATGATGACGGTGAAATATAAACGCTGGTAATATTCGATATCTGAGAGTTATTTTTAACTTCCAATCCGGCTGCGTTTTCGTTTATTCTTCTACTGGTAGTTGATCCGGCACTAATGTTTAATAAGAATTTATCGCCAAAGAGGAATAAACGCTCTAGTATTTCGCAGCTAACCGTTTTTTCTCCGACAGATATAATGGAATAATTAATTCTCCAATCTAATGTCAAAACATCGTTTGCAGCAATATCATAAATCTCATTTTCTATAACAACAGTCGTGACATCATCTGTATTGTTGTGTAATCTTAATCTTCCATCTTCTTTACAGCTTGTTACTAGAAGGATTAAACCCACTATAAAAATAAAAGAAAAGACTTTGTACATATAATATCCTTATTTAATTGTCGATAATTATTATCGGACTCATGAAATGTATAGTGTCGTTTTTAAGGACCTTTATAATTTCCAAGTATTGCTTAACTTTATCTTCGGGTAGTAGTTTTAAAAGAGTTATATCTTTCAATAAAGAAACACTGAACCTTTTATCTATAATAATATCAAATAAAGACCGTGTTTTAGGGTACGTTATCACTTCATATTCCATTATGCCTTGCAGTTCGGCAGCTTTGTCGATAGCCACGCTTAAGGTCCCGACTTCATCTATAAGTCCTAACTCCAAAGCGTCCTTACTTGTCCAAATCCTGCCTTGAGCAACTTGGTGAACTTGATCTGAAGGCATATCTCGTCCGGTTGACACTCTTTGTATAAATTCATCGTATACATTATCTAAATTTCTTTGTAATGATTGTATCTCTTCCGGATTTATTGGCTCCCATGGGTTCAAAAAGTTAGAAAATTTTCCTCTGGATATAGTTTCCGGATTAATGCCTATACTTTGTCCCATATTATGAATATTGGGTATCATTCCAGCTACGCCTATAGAACCGGTAAGAGTATAATTATCGGCAACGATATAATCTGCAGGAGCTGAAATATAGTAACCACCTGAAGCTGCAGAATTACCCATAGAAACTACAATAGGTTTACTTTCTTTAACATCATTAATAATATGGTATATTATATCAGACTCCAATGCACTGCCACCGGGGCTATTAACTCTTAATACTATAGCCTTTACTCGATCATCAGTTTTCAGATTAGTTAATAGTCGTTTAACTTTTGAAGAACTTAGGTAAGTATCAATATCAAAAATTCCTTCAGTAGAAGCAGCTATAATTCCTTGTAAATATACAACAGCTATTATATCATTACGCTTAACAGTTTTGTCTTTTGGACGGTAACTATTAAAACTAAGAATACGTGACAATCCACCATCCTTCAACTCTTCTAAGATGAGTTCACGAGTATTCAAAATATCAACTAGATCGTAATCGATAGCATTCTGACCAGTAATAAGTAAATCATCTCTTTCTTCTAACAGATGTTGAATGGCATCCATTGACATATCTCTACGAGACGATATATCTTTCATAAACTGCTGGTAATAATGATCTAAGAGATTATTAAGACTTTCTTTCATTTCAGTAGACATATCTTGTCGAACATACTCTTCTCCGACACCTTTAAATCTTCCTGAATGAAGAACCGTCATTTCAACGCCTAATTTATCAAGTAAGTCTTTCATGTACAATGAAGTGATACTCGTTCCACTAAGATAAATACCTGATGATGATGCTGGATTGAGATAAACTCTATCTGCAACTGAAGCTAAGTAATAATCACGGTTAGAGGCCATTTCCATATATGAGTAGATAAATTTACCGCTTTGCTTAAAGTTATCAAGAGCTTCTATCAATTCATTTAGCACAGGATAACCGGCAACAATAAAACGTGGTTCTAACAAAATCCCATCAACAGAGTTATCTTCTGCAGCCAAATTAATTTTTCTGATTATATCAGAAGCTGTTGGTGATGGAGTTAAGCTGAAAAAACTATCATCGACTTCTCTATGCTCTTCTAAATTACCACTGATAATTAAGTTAAGAACAGTATGTTGCTTAATCTGAGGAGTTGTTCTTTTACCAAATATGGCCAACCCGACAAAAAATGTAGTTATAAATAAAATTATTAATGCAATTGACGTTAAACAACCAAAAGCAAACCACTTAAATTTTTTGGTTTCCTTCTTCGTATCTTGTTTATTACCAACAATTTTATAACCATTAGAACTTTGATTTTCCATCATATTTGTTTCCTTATAGTTAACATGAGATAGGTTGAACTTTCTTATTATTGATAGAAAAGATTAAGATAAATATCTTAACTTCTGATATCAATGCGAATTTTATATAATTTATTACTTTTTACTATATATACTGATTTATCGATAAAGTCAAAATCGCTGACAAAGGTTATTTGATAATCTGATTCATAATGGTACAAGGTATCACCATTAAGTAAATTTAATAAGGTTAAACTTCGTTTGTCGGGAAATAATACGACGGTATTGTTAAGCCTTCTGTCCATCTCTAAAGATATTTGAACCGGTTTATATCGGGATTCTTCACCTAACTTTGAAACACCGATACCTTCTCTATGCCAAATTATATCTCCAGTATCTCGTTTAAGACAGAAACTTTGGTTTTGGACTGTTGTGGCTACCATAAGATTAGCATCAAGTATTTCAATAGAGTAAATATCATTAGGTAAGGAAACCATCCATCTGTTTTTCTTATCTTTTTTTTCATATGCATAAAGTTTATTGTTGGAGGATAGAAAAATAAACCGCATATCGTAGTTCGGAGTTAACGTAACTTGAAAAGGAAGGACACTTTCCCACTCAACAAAAAGTTCGATATTTTCTTGAGGTACAAATAAAAGTCCATAATCTAAAGGAATCATTTCCTGAATTTTCAAAATATCGATGTTTCTTACTGTAAGTTGAAACTGTTCTCTAGTAATGTGAAGCCTATCTTCAACTGTATTCTTACCCATAAAAGTATAATAAAGGGAAAAGGCAAGCATCAACAATAAAGCTAATGCTGTTAATCTAAACTTTTTACCTTTTAACCAACTTTTTCTCTGCTTAGATCTATTAGAACTATGACTAACAATAGAATATGAATAAGGTTTCTTCTCAAATTGATTTTCTAAATATGATTTTGAGTTATAAATATTTAGTGACGAGAAATCTATCCTTTTGATAATATCTGAAGAAACAGCGATAAATTGACTGCCTTCTTTGAGGTTGATAATCAAAGGTTTAACTGAAATATCTTGTTGGAGACTTCCTAAAAGACCTAGTTGTTCGGGAGTTTTAACTCGGGAGTTGCTCCAATCTTCACTATACCATTCCGTGTTTTTTTGTGATAATAACATGCATAAAAATCTGCCAAATGAAACGTAAAATAATCTATTGCCTTCTATAACCATTAGTAATAGAGACAATCCTTTCTCAACATCTGATTCTTTATTGAAGACGGCATGTAACTCCCAATTTAAATCGATGAAGAAAGGTTTTATCCGCTCTGTTAATTCCTCCCATGGAATATGTTGCAGATCAAGATTAATCAATTTCTCAATTAGTAAAGAGTTGATAGAATCGTAATAAGAATGCTCTTCGCAATAATGAGTTAGTAAAACTACAGTTCGGTTTTGCTCTTGAAAATAATCAGAAAAACTTAAATTATTCTTGTAATTAGCTGAGGAATTAATCTTTGTTCCCATCTTATGAATACCATTTTATGTAACTTCTATAAAACACCCTGACTAGCGTTGGAATATCCAGAAGCATGTTTGTATAAGAAACATTGGCTAATGGGCAGAAACATTTTTGTTCTCGCAATTCCTTGCGGATTTTTTTGGCAGTTCTTGAGAACCATACTTCCCGAAAGCTATATTTATCTTTGTAGATTTTTCCAATTGGTTTTGCTTTGATACAGCAAAACCAGACTTCCCCATTTGTCGCTATATGGCAAGAAGCTATCCCCGCATAACAAGGAATAATTTGCTTATCATCTCTCAACAACTGTTTGACTAAATTATAATATTCAACCCTAAAAGCTTGAGTAATTCTTGTTATACCTTTGTATTTTTGGTTTTTTATGTGGTGAAGTAAACAATCTATTGCAGATCTATATTTTAAAGACTCCGGGACAATACCTTTATCGTAGTTTAACATCTCTTGTCGTTCTTCAGCTATCTCTGTAATGTAAGAATCTGGTGATAATTGAATCAACTTTTCTGCAATTCCGAAATAATTGTCTACATTATAGGAGGAGATTACCGTATGAATCCCTACCGAAAGATTGTGATAATTCATTTTTTTTAACAGTTTATAAGTTTCTATTACTTTACGGTAATTATCTGGAACATTACGAATCTTATTATGTAATACGCCAATCCCATCTATAGAGAGGTTTATTATGATTTGAGTATCAGGCAAATCTTCACATATTTTTTTTACAGTCTGTACAATTTTAGTTGTTAATATCCCATTTGTTGGTATATTGATTATTTTGGGACGGCAGTATTTTTGCAGTAAAATTAATATCTGAAGTAAATCTCTTCGCAAAAATGGTTCGCCACCACTTATTGTCACCCAATAAGGCGTTTTTTTGATGTCCTTGAATATATACTCATATTCCTCTAAGGTCAACTCTTTTGTTTTTTTTGTATGTATATAACAAGTCTTACATTCTGAGTTACACTTATCGGTGATACTTATTGTATAATTTACAGGTAATACCTTTGGAAACCCAATAACATTATATAAGCGATAGAAGAATAATTTCAATAATAGTTTAACCATAATATCAATCTGATTAGTTAAAATACGGAGTTCTGGAGTTTTTTGTTTTTATCAAAACATTATTTGACTTTTTTTGTTGTACTTATTCTATCCCATTTATAGGGATTTTTCTTCTTAACAACAAGATCATACCAACCTAATAGGCGAGCATAAGATTCCAACATAACGGATAAAGATAAGTGAATAAATTTTGAGGGAGACTCAATAATTTCAGCAAAAAAAACTGAAAACAAAGTCAGGGGGTTATTTGTGCTTACTTTATATTGATTATTCTTTTTGAGCCATTTATGGCCTGCAGCTATTCTGCGTCTTTGTTTAATAAAATCAGCTAGGTTTTCTGGACCTTTGTTGAACACTAATGCCTCCGGAACATAGATCAAGCGTAGTCGTTTGTTTAATATAGCTACCTCTATACTCGCTTCGTCAACAGCACTTTCCGAAGGGATTTCTTGTATTACCTTTCTAAAGGCAACCATTTCTCCCATTTTTGGAGTTTTCAAAGATATTCGATGATGTAATCGCCATTGTAAATTAATTAGATAACCACAAAAAGTATTTTCAGAATTAACCGGTATTGGGTGACATCCGGTCATACCAACTTCTTTATCAAGAAACGGTCTTAACATACTTTCTACGGTACTTTCTGCCGGTATGATGTCCCCACTGCAAATGATTACAATATTTTCTTTGGCAAATGATAGAAACTTATTGATAGCTGCTGATTTACCTCTTCTCTCTGATTCAGTTATCAGTTTGAGTCTCTTATCCTTCTCACAATAAGTTCGAACTATCTCATCCGACCCATCAGTTGAAGCACTAGAAACCACAAATATTTCGCTTATTGATGCTTGTTCTAACTTTTGCCCCAGAAAAGCATCTAAAAGATTGGAGATATTGTCGGATTCATTGTGGATAAATATTCCTACCGAACAATATATATTAATATTCTCTAATTTATCTTGATTTTTATTTAACATTATTGAACGTTTCCCGTTTCTTAGATATTCTGTCAAGAACACCGTTGATAAAGTTCCCAGCCTTTCTGCAACTATACTTCTTAGCGATTTCAACTGCTTCATTAATTGAAACTGCAGCAGGGATGTCATGGTAAAGTATCTCACAAACCGACATTCTAATAATATTCCTGTCTAATACAGCTAGTTCTTCTAATGCCCAATTATCAAGACTTGAAGAAATGAGTTCATTGATTATCTCCCATTTAGTAATAATATCTTCGGATATTTTCTGCACATAATTATAAACAGAACTATCTTCAGGAATATTGTTCATCTCGAAAGTAACTTTACGAAGTTGTGATGCCCAATCTTTTAAATGTTGACTTTTGTCATCTACTGTTTCAGGTAAGTTCATCTCTAAACAATAGAGAAACTGCACTATCAATTCTCTACTTCTACGTCTTGATTTCATTAATCTCTCTTTCTCACTTTATATCTCTGCCATAAAATAACGACTTAGCATATCATTCGTCACAATTAAAATTAAAAACCACTATAAACGTGGCCTGATGAAAACAAACTGATAATTAGACAAATCCATAGCTTTTGGTTTATTAAAGTCTTGTCTCTTTCTTATCACTGAATATTGGTTACTTAATTTTTTTATACAAATTTACCATTTCTATTGCAGATAAAGCTGCATGCCAACCTTTATTACCTGACTTAGAACCCGCTCTTTCTATAGCTTGTTCAATAGAATCAGTTGTTAAGACGCCAAACGACACTGGTATATCGAAATTTAATGTAATCTGGGCTATTCCTTTACTGACTTCTGCACATATATAATCAAAATGTGGTGTTTCTCCTCGAATAACTACACCTAAACATATAATAGCGTCATAAGATTGTGTTTTAGCTAATTTCTGAGCAACAGCAGGAATTTCAAAAGCTCCCGGAACCCAAAATATTTCAAACTCTTCTTCAGTAACTCCATGCCTAGTGAGACAGTCAATACATCCGGTCAATAGTCCATTACCCACAAATTCGTTAAAACGGCTTATTACGATCGCATATTTTGCCTTCTTGGATACTAAATCTCCTTCAATGATCTTGTTCATGACAAACTCCTTGAGTTTACTTGTTATTATCTGTGTATAAAAATTATGTCATGATATTAGGCAAGGTTTTTATTTCCTGATATGCTCTAGAAAGTCGTAATTCTTGATTTAATAATCTAAGCAAAGCTCTAATCAAAGACAAGATATGTGCTTTTTCCCGATATTTCACAGTCTTTGTGCCCATATAATCAAAACTGTAATTAGTTAAAGCTATTGATAATATTCAATAAAGCCTTTACTATATTATTTAGTTTCACTTTGTATCTTTTGTAACCAGGTAACCACTCTTTCTTCTATCTGATCCCTGATTTTTCGAGTAATATTTATTTTTTCTTTCTTAGTTCCTTGAAATGAGGAAGGATCAATAAAATTCCAATGTTCCTTAACAACTTTACCCGGAAATATTGGACATCTTTCTGCAGAACTCTCATCACAAACAGTAATGACATAATCGAGTGGAAACGACTGAGCTACAAATTCCCGGACACTTTTCGTCTTTTTATTACTAAGATCATAACCTTTTTCCAACATAACTTCAACAACAATCGGATTCAATTTGCCCGGTTCCAGTCCGGCACTATATACTTCAAACTTGCCACTTCCCAGTTTATCAAGAAAAGCTTCTGCCATCTGACTCCTGGCTGAATTATGTATACACAAGAATAATACTTTGATCTTACTCATATCATCACTCCCAGTTATTTACTACTCATTTATGATTATTTAGCGCAAATTTAATATAATAAATTATTGGCAATAACAACACCGCTATTTGATGAAGTCGTAATTAAAACCAATCAGATCCCTAACTTGTTCTAATGTGTCGGCAGCAATAAGATTTGCTTTTTTGCTCCCTTCCACAAGAATTTCTCCGACATAATTAGGATTTTGTAAATATTGAAAGTATTTTTCCCTTATAGGTTCAAGTTCTTTATCTATTGAGTCAGTTAACCATCTTTTACATTTAAGACAACCTATACCGGCAGTTGTACAGCCTTCACGCACTTCTTGAATCTTATCTTCATGCGACATTAGCTTATGTAAAGAAAAGAGATTACAAACATCAGGATTCCCGGGATCAATCTTCCTTATTCTAGCAGGATCAGTTACTGCTTTGGATAATTTTCTCCATATTTCATCTTTTGTTTCATTCAGAAATATACAATTGTTAAGGGATTTACCCATCTTATCAGCTCCGTCTAATCCCTTTATTCTGCCGATTTTTCCGACAATACCTTTCGGCTCAGGGAATAACTCTCCAAAAGTAGTGTTAAAACGCCTGACTATCTCACGCGCTAATTCGATATGAGGTAGCTGATCTTCTCCAACAGGTACAGCTTCTGCTTTATAAAGTATTATATCTGCTGTCATTAAAACCGGATAATCTAATAGTCCTAAGTTGATATTATCTTCTTGTTTTGCAGCTTTCTCTTTAAAAGTCGGTACCCTCTCTAGCCATGATTTGGGAGTAATACAATTTAGTATCCAAGTTAGTTCTGCATGCGAAGGTATTCTCGACTGTAAAGATATTATAGATTTAACATGATCCAGCCCTGAAGCTAAATAATTACATGCACATTTCAAGACATATTCGTTTAACTTATTAGGTTCATAAGCTGAAGTTATTGAATGATAATCTACTATACAAAAGATAGACTCATAATCTTCTTGTAAAGCTATCCATTGTTTAAGTGCACCTAAATAGTTACCAAGATGTAAATCTCCTGTTGGTTTTATTCCACTAAATAGTCGTTTCATAAATTACTCCCAATAAATTATTTGTAAATTTCATAAATACGTTTAACGTTGCATAGTTATTTTACCCACTAAATCGTGTTCCCAACTATCTATAATTTCAGCATTAACAATACTGCCAGGTTTTAGTGATGCAGATCCGGATATTTGAACAATACCGTCTATACCCGGAGCATCATAACGTGTTCTTCCTTCAATAAAATGTTCTTCACCTTCATGAAAGCTTTTATCAATTATTACCGGTAACACTTTACCGATATATTGACTTAGTAAAGACTCTGAAATCTGCTCTTGCAGTTCCATTAGTAATCTCTTTCTTTTTTGGGCAGTTTTAAAATGAACTTGATTACTAATATTGTAAGCAGTAGTACCTTCTTCTTTAGAATATGTAAAAACACCTAAGCGATTAAACCGTGTTTTTTCAATAAAATGAAATAACTCTTCAAACTGCTCTTCAGTTTCTCCGGGATATCCTACAATTATTGATGTCCTAAGCACAACATTAGGTATAAGTGTTCGTATGTTGTCTAGCAAACTTTCAATTTCGTATCTAGTGATCGATCTGTTCATGGACTTAAGGATCGTATTATTAATATGTTGTATAGGAATATCAAGATAGGGACAAATTTTATCATTGTCTTTTATAATATTTATAAGATCGGAAGTAATGCCTTTGGGGTGAAGATATAAAAGCCGTATCCATTCAATTTCTTCAATTGCTATTAGTTTTGTTAATAAATTCAGTATATTTACCTTTTCTGGTAAATCCTTGCCATATTGGGTAATATCCATTGCGGTTACAACTAATTCCTTTATCCCTTGCGATGATAAATCAAGTGATTGGGAAACCAAACTATCAATCGGTTCACTAACTATATTTCCCCTTATGCTGGGTATTGCACAATAGCTACAGTAATTTTCACATCCGTCTGCTATTTTCAAGTATGCATAAGATTGTCGATTTATCAGTTTTCTCCCTAATATATTTTGTTGGGGAATCATTAACCTCTGATACTTATTCAAAACTTTCCGGAATTGAATATAATCTTTAAGTGGAATAAAATGATCAATCTCAGGAAGACTCTCACGAAGTTCATCCTCGTATCTTTTCACTAAACAACCGGTCACCAGAATTTTTGCATCAGCGGAACAGAATTGGGATAAAAGTATTATCTGATCTATCGATTCTTCTTTAGCCTCATTTATAAATCCGCAAGTATTGATAAGTATAATATCAGCTCCTTTAGGCTCATCAGTTATGAGTAAACCTATTTCTGCTGCTATATAGTAAAAATATTCACTATCTACTTTATTGCGGGGACAACCTAAAGTTTCAATATAAATTTTTGGTTCTAGTGTGTTATTATAAATCATTTTTAAGCTCGGCAAATTATCTAACTAACCAAGAATAGACTAAAAGGACCAGTCTATTAGTACCCTTCAGTCACTCATTCTTGGATATTAAAACTTATCAAAATATCTCAGGTTTTCTATTAACTAACATAGAAAGTGAACTATCAGACCCGATCTTAATTTTGGCTCAAACCATGTAGATTTGGGTGGCATTACTGCCCCTGAATCTGCAATACTCATAAGATCTTCAATAGATGTGGGATAAAGAGCAAATGCAACAGCTTCTCCTTCCTCAACTCGCTTTTCTAACTCTGAAAGACCTCTGATACCACCAACAAAATCTATCCGTTCATCTTTTCTTGGATCAATTATATTAAGTACAGGAGTCAACAGATTATCTTGTAATATTGCTACATCTAAGGACTTAACCGGATCTTCAGGGTCATAAGTTCCTTTTTTTGGAACCATTTTGTACCATTGGCCTTTTAAATACATTCCGAAACAGTGTTTATTTTCAGGTTTATAAGCCAGATTATCTTTTACTGGAGTTAGTTCAAACTTTTCACCGATTCTAACAATAAACTCTTCTTCAGTTAATTCTCCTAAATCTTTGACTACTCTGTTATAATCCATGATTTTTAACTGGTTATGTGGGAAAAAAACTGCTAAAAAGAAATTATACTCTTCATTGCCGGTATGATTCGGGTTCGCTGCCTTTCTTGAAGCTCCCACTTTAGCAGCTGATGCCGACCGATGATGTCCGTCAGCGACATATAAAGTCGGTATTTGTTTAAATGTATCAATAATTTTATTGATAACTTCAGGATCACTTACAGTCCACATTGTATGAACAACATTATCATCAGCTACAAAATTGTATACGGGTGCCGTATCAGCAAGATTAGATATTATACTATCTATCTCATTGTATGCAGGGTATGTCAAAAAAACCGGTCCGGTATTAGCATTTAAAGTGTCGACATGCTTTATACGGTCATTTTCTTTAGCTGCTCTGGTATGCTCATGTTTTTTAATTACATCATTCACGTAATCTTCAACTGATGCACATGCAACTATACCTATTTGTTTGTGTTCTCCCATTTGCTGTTGATAAAGATATATTGATGGTTTAACGTCTTCAATTAAGATTTTTTCACTTACCAGCTTTTGGAGATTATCTTTACCTTTTTGATAAACTTGTTCATCATAAGGATCAATTTCTAAAGGTAAATCAACTTCTGATCTCACTACATGTAAAAAACTGTAAGGTTTTCCTTTAACAAGCTCACGCGCTTCGCGTGTATTAACCACATCATAAGGTGGAGAGGCAACTTCTTTTACCATATCTTTCCGGGGTCGAAAACCTTTAAATGGTCTAATAACAGCCATAATTATACTCCTTTTCAATTGTATTATATATAGGTTCAATAGCTTTTTATAGGCTTCTAATGTCAATTCTTAAATTTGATAGATACTTTAGCACCTTATTTTAAAATACTACTTAAGAGATTATTGATCTACTTCCCATTGAAAAAGACTGATTTTTCTATTCAGGTTTGCGTATTTATTTGATAGTATCATAAGCAGATAGTGTTATACTAAGTGTAGATTACAAAGATGTATTATGTACAGATTACTGTTTTCGCTCGTTTATAAGCAATTTCTAACCGGTCTGTCAATAAGGTATCAATCAAGAAAAATGATCTTTCGAACCAAAATGGGTAAAAGTTTTTTTTGTTGACGATAATCGACTTGCCAAGACCTTAGAAAAAAAGAAATAAGGTATTATTTATGAGTAAGAAAAAAAATAAAGTTAATAATACACAGGTAACTAAAGATTTTTTAGAACCATTATTATATCATAAGTATGAACACTTGATATTTATAGGACTTCTCTTTGTTCTATTATCGATTTTCTTTTTTAGAATGGCGTATTTAGGATATGGGCCAAGAACGAGTGACACAATTCAATGGCGTGGTGCAGCACAGGTTTTGTTAGAATATAATGAAGAGCATAGCGATCAAGCTTTGTGGAATACAAATTTGTTTTCGGGGATGCCGGCTTACCTGATAAGTTACCCTGCAAGATTTCCATTTATTAAGAATATATTTAACCTGTTTACAAAATACTTGATTAACTGGACAGTATTTTATATGTTTCTAGCTGGGTTGGGAATGTATATTCTAATGCTTTCTTTAGGCTTTAAACCTATAATTGCTTTTATAACCGGGATGTCATTTGCTATTTCTTGTCATTTCATTGGCTTGATCGAAATCGGACATAATACCAAATTCCGGGCAATAGTATATATTCCCTGGATTTTTTGGGGCTTACACCATCTTTTTAAATATAAAAATATTCTTGGTATGGGATTAACTGCAATGTTTCTTATCCAGCAATTACGAGAAAACCATGTTCAGATAACGTACTATACATTTATTATGATTATTATCTACTGGATTTTCAATTTCTTCTGGGCAAAAAAAGACATAGAATTAAAAGAATTTGCTAAGGCATCAATTATGTTTGCAGGTGTTCTTATAATAACCGGCTTAGCTGTTGCACATCCTTATCTTAACGTTTGGGAATACGGAGAATATACTATCAGAGGTGGCGGTGGTCTAACTGCCGATTATGCAACAAGTTGGTCACTTCATCCATTTGAGATAATTACCTTTATTATTCCTGATTTCTTCGGTGGAATATCTCCTTATTATTGGGGTTGGATGCCTTTTACGCAAACTTCACATTATATGGGAGTAGTAATATTCATACTTGCATTGATTGCTATTTTCAGTTGGAAAGAGAGAATGGTAAAAATGTTTACCGTTGTTACAGTAGTTGCATTGTTCTTATCGTTTGGTAAACATTTTCAATTCCTGTCTAATTTTTTACTATCTTATCTGCCTCTATTCAATAAGTTTAGAGTCCCTGCTATGATACTTGTATTAGTACAATTCAGTATAGTCGTATTAGCCGGATATGGGATAAAACAAATCTTTCAACATTTGAAAGAATATAATGATAATTTTACCAAGCTGATACTTAAATTACTTATTATCTGTATTGCAATTACAATACTTTTCATTGCAATTAGTGAGACTAATGGATTTTCATTCTTACCATTGGAACATAGTAGTGATTCTGCTCGTTATGAACCTAGGCAGTTGGAGTTTTTAAAACAGATGCGCCTGGAAGTGCTTGAAAAAAGTAGCATTACAGCTTTTGCATTTTTATCTCTTTTCTTCCTTGTTACCTACCTATTGTTGAAAAGAAAAGGGATGACTCCGTATTTGTACTTGTTAATCATCGGAGCAATATCCATAACTGATGTTATGCTAATTAATAAAAAACATTTTCCAGGACTTTCACATAAGGTTGAACTAGAACAAGAATTCGTGAAGACGGAAGCTGACAGATTTCTTTTGGAAGATGAATCTTTATTTAGGATATTCCCCTTGAGAGAAGAATTTGATAAATGCAGATGGGCTTACTATCATCAAACAATAGGTGGATATCATGGAGCTAAACTGCAAAGATATCAGGATATATTAGACTATTCGTTACATGCGGAACTTAGATACAGAGTTCCGATCAACTGGAACATAGTCAGAATGTTAAATGTAAAGTATCTTATCTCCCCCATTCAGCTTCCTTTTGACAACCTAGAATGGTCATATTACGATAGAGAACGACAAGTTACCATATATAGCATAAAAAATTCATTACCTCGTGCTTGGTTCGTTGACGAAGTAGAGACCATAGTTGATAAACAATCTGTGTTTAGGAGATTGAATTCTCCTGATTTCAATCCGGAAACATCCGCAATAGTTGAGACAAGCTTAATGAATATTGAGCCACCTAATGAAACTAGTGTTAAAGTAACTGATTTTAATCTACATAACATCACTTTGGATATAACTACTGACAAAAACAGTTTCTTAGTTCTTAGTGAAGTTTTTTACCCTGCCGGTTGGAACGCATATTTGAATGGAAAACAAGTTGAGATACATCCGACTAACTATATTCTCAGAGGTGTAGAAGTACCCCCGGGAGATCATGAACTTGAAATAGTTTTCGAACCGTTAACTCATAAGTTAGGAGTGATATTTAGTTTTATTGGAATATTTGCAACCTTAGTATTATTAGTAATCGGGATTTATTGGTATTGGAAGAATCATTTCTGTGGAGGTATTGATTACATTATTAAAGATTAGATACTGTAATCATATTCGATAAAATCATTATCATTATCGTTAAGAGATTACTTTACTTAGGAGAATAGACGATTGATTATCTCCGATAATGATTAACTTAACGCCCAAAAAGAAACTACATGTTAGAAAAAACCTGTCAAATCTTGAACGAATTATCTAAAGATAACCTTTCTGCCGGTTTATATATCGTCGCTACTGACATCGGTGATAGGCATGATATTACCCTGCGCGCTTTGAGTGTATTGTCAAAAGTCGATTATGTTATTTGCGAAGAATTTAAGTCCGGTAGCAGATTGCTTAAGTATTATGGTATAAAAAAACCGTTAGAGCCATTGAACGAACACAATGAAAAAGATCAAACCCCAAATTTAATAAAGAAACTAATGACCAATAATATTGCAATGGCTTTGATTTCTGATGCAGGAACACCACTTTTTGCCGATCCAGGCAGAATGTTAGTTCAAAAATGCCATTATTATAATATCCCTGTAATCCCGGTGCCGGGAGCTTCTTCGTTAATGGCTGCTCTCATGGTTGGCAGTATGGAAACTAAGTCTGCGCAATTTACATATTTTGGGTTTCTTCCTGCTAATAAGCAAGAAAGAATTCAGTCTCTATATAAAATAAAAGCAGACAAACACATAAATTACATCTTTTTAGAAACACCATATCGTCTGCAACAGTTTCTAAGAGATATGTATAAAGTTTTAGGCAGCTCAAGAAGAGCTGCAATCGCCTATAAGTTGACTACACCCCAAGAAAAAGTTTTCAACGGTACACTACATGAATTAATAAAAATGACCGAAGATTTACCTAAAGGTGAATTTGTTTTTCTTCTAAAGGCTTACAGTCCCTTCAAATAAAGATATCTTTATCAAGCTAATTTATCTCTATCTTAATACACATATAATTCATCGTTTGATTTCATATAATCAAATAGATACAAACATCTATTAACAAGCTTTCAGAATGATAGATCGACAATTATCACTAAATGATGAAGTTCGCTACCTTAAAGGTGTTGGACCCAAAAGAGCTACTTCTTTAGGGAAGTTAGGAATCATTACTGTTGAAGATTTGTTGAATCATATACCTCGAAAATACATTGAACAATACACAGTTGAAGATATTAGTCAACTCAAGTCTGATGAACACAACTCCTGTATCCTTAAACTAAACAAATTTTCAATCAGATCTATTGGCTATAAGAGGAAGCAGCTAATAGCGATCTTTGAAGATAAGCTTGCTTCAATTGAGTGTTTGTGGTTTAATGTCAGTTCCTGGCTAATCAACGGTTTACGCGTAGGATCATATTATGTAGTTGAAGGTGTTGTAAAAAAAACATCACGTAATAAAATACAGTTCATTCACCCATCAATATCGGTGTTTGACCAAGATAACATAGCTAAAGCGGATAATCAAATACAACTTATTCCAATATATAATACTACCGAAACACTGAACCAGAATTTTTGGTATACAATTATAAAGCAAGCTATTCTAAAATACGTGCCACTAGTTCAAGAATCCTTACCGAATGGATACCTAAATCATTATCAATTAATAAGTATTGCAGATGCTTGGGAATCGATTCACCTACCGAAAAATATGGAACAAGTACAACAAGCGAAGAAAAGATTAGTTTTCGAAGAACTATTCTATCATCAACTAATGCTGGCACGAACTTATTTCAAAAATATCCAACCGGAACGAAGTATAGTATTCGAGAAGAAAAAAAATCTAAGCGACCGTTTCATAAAGGATCTTTCATTTACTTTAACTTCAGCTCAAGATAGAGTTATAAAAGATATATTTAATGACATGACCTCCTCTAAACAAATGAACCGTTTACTGCAAGGAGACGTCGGATCCGGTAAAACCCTAGTTGCCCTGATATCTATGCTATTAGCAATCGAAAACGGATATGAGACAATAATTATGGCACCAACAGAGATATTAGCTCGTCAACATTTTAAAACCATATCTAAATTATTAGAGAATGAATCCGATTTACGTATTTGCTTACTTACCGGCGGGAATGACGCACCGAAAAGAAAAAATATTGAAGGCATTACGAAAGGTATATTTGACATAATTATTGGAACACATGCTCTGTTGCAAGACAATATTAGATTCCATAAAATCGGTTTATTAATAATTGACGAACAACAGCGTTTCGGAGTTTTACAAAGAGCTTCAATACCCGTATCAATAATGCATACTTCTGCTGAAAACAAAAAACCTGATGTTCTATATCTCTCAGCAACTCCTATTCCCCGTTCCTTAGCTCTTACTATTTATGGAGATTTGGATATTAGTATAATGAATGAGTTGCCTCCAAACAGAAAACCTGTAAAAACACATCTTATTCAAGCATCGGAAAAAGTTTCTCTTTATAGATTTATCTCAAAACTTATTCTGCAAGGGAGACAAATATACATAGTCTGTCCTCTGATCAAAGCATCTGAAAAAGTTTTTTTAAGTGATGTTGAAAACCTATTTAAAGATATTAAAAATAAACATCTTTCACAATTTGAAATCGGGCTGATTCATGGTGAATTGAAATCAAGTGTTAAAGATCAAACTATGTTAGATTTTAAAAAAGGACTGATTGATGTTTTAATCGCAACTACTGTTATCGAGGTTGGTGTCGATATTCCAAATGCTTCTATCATGATCATAGAAAATGCTGAAAGATTCGGGCTTAGTCAACTCCATCAACTTAGAGGACGTGTAGGTAGAGGTAGTAATGAATCTTTTTGTTATTTAGTTTATTATCCGCCCATATCGCAAATAGCCAAGTCAAGATTAGATACAATGGTTGCAACAAATGATGGATTTATTATAGCGGAAAAAGATTTACAGCTAAGAGGACCCGGCGAGTTCTTTGGTCAAGAGCAATCCGGATTAGTTATATTTAAGATTGCCGATATAAACAAAGATAAATACATACTTAACCAAGCTCGTCAATTAGCTTTCAGGATTATATCTCAAGATTACTATATGCAGGCTGCGGACTTAGGTATCATCCGTAAAAAATATTCACTGCTTTTTTCAGAAAAAGAAAAGTTATTTAGCCATTAAAAAGTAATATCAACTCGTCCTTTAACCCTACACAACTATTAACCACTAAAAATATATGTTTTGATCAATTATCATATTTTCAATCTTTCGGGCATTTTTAGCCTTTAAGACAACACTTCCTATGATTTGAATATTTTCCCCAAATGTTATATCACCCTCAACTTTGAGGCGACGACACTGTTTCAATGAAGGAGCCCCATAAGGAAAATGACTCTCTAATTGGGATAAAGACTTGTAATACTTTTCATCAAGATCAACCAGAGGTACATTCTGACACTCATCGTTTAAAACTGTTATATAATTACCGTTAAGCTTATATGCATCTGAGCGAATGGTAAGTAAATCACTTGTCTTTTTTACAGGAGCAAACCTCAAACGAGGTACTATTAATGCCTTTGAACCTTTGAAAACACTTATAGCAGCTCCCATAGCTGTTTCGATTTGGATAACTCTTGTTCCACCTATAGTCTTTTTGTTAACTATCAGTGGAAGATCTAGTTTTTCGTTTTCCAAATGAGTCTTTAGTTCCTTTAAATTGACCCATATATTATTTGTATTGAAATAACGGTATAAACTTATATCTTGGAATTGATTGAGTTCATCTTGGGGACATTGAGCAACTTCTCGTAATATTAAATTACCCGCTTCATCATTTCGTGGTTTCCCACAGGTTTTTTGCTCCGAATGAGACAGCTGCGCTAAATGACCTCCCTTTTTATCAACTTCTTGTCTTAGACATACTTCCATTAGAAATGGAAGTCTATTATCTATCATATAATTAAAAATCTTGGTATCAACATAAGCACCAAGATTGTCAGCATTTGATATAAAAATATACTCAATCCCTTTATCAAGTAACCGTTTTAGTATTCCTGAAGAATAAACTGATTGATATATATCACCATGTCCCGGAGGATTCCAATTATATGTTTCGTCATAGGGATGTTGAAATGGATAGTAATCTTCCTGTCTCACTCGAGGATATTTACTTTGTATAAAACATAACGGCATATCAATATTTAATTCTTTGCTGCATTTTGACAAATATTCTAAAGTGTCGGAATTAGTATTAAAGCTGTTCATTAATACTAAGGGAACCCGGCAGTCATTACTTTTATTTAATACATTGATTTGTCTTAAGGTGATATCTAAGAAATTCAGGTTATCCTTTATCTTTATCAAAGACTTAGCCTTGTTTAAACCCATTGTAGTTCCTAAGCCACCATTTAGTTTTACAACAGCCAATTTCCCCAGATTAATGGTAGAGCTGTCGTCTAATTGTTGATAATTGATTAACTTATTACTGTTAGGTGGTGTTATCTCTTGATTAGATAAATTGCCGGTTTCTCCAGTTAAAACTTGTGCCAAATAACGAATAAACGTATCAGTTACTCTTTGATCAACTCCTGCACTCTTCATGATAAGTCTATAATTACGCAGTAATTCATCCATGATAAACCTTACTTTATGCGAAATAGTTAAATTGATTAGGATGCATCATTCATAATAGATATAATAAGATTTCTTGAGCATATTTAAGGTTATTAATCTTCAAATAATCTTATGATTGTATGAACTAAATTCTTATATGAATAAGGTTTCTCCATCACCTCTTTAAAACCATAATCTTTATAATTACTTATCACATCATCCGAAGAGTAACCACTTGAAACAATTGCTTTTACTTCCGGATCGATTTCCAGTAAATTCTTGATGGTATCTTTACCACCCATACCACCTCTAATAGTTAAATCCAAAATCACAAATTTGTATTTGGAATCAAATTTTGACGATACCTTAAATTCCGATATTGTTTGTTCACCTGAATTTGTTTTGGTAACTGTATAACCGATTTTAACCAGTAGTTCTGCTAAAGTATTCAAGACCTCTTCATCGTCATCTAATATTAATACATGACCACTATCTTGAAAATCATGAATTATTTCTTCTTGCTCTATCGTCATTGGTCTTTCTTTAGATGCTGGAAGATAGATATGAAATATTGAACCAATCCCTTCTTGCGACTCTACTGTTAAAAAACCATTATGCTTCTTTATTATGTTAAAACTGCCGGTCAATCCTAAACCGCTTCCTTGATGTTTAGTGGTAAAAAACGGATCGAATATTTTTTGTAAATGATGTTCTGGTATACCAACACCATTATCTTTGACGGATATTCTTATATACCTGCCCTCGGGAAGTGGCAAAGTAGATTCTTTAGAAATCATACAGTTCTCTGTCTTTATCTTTATAGGCCCTCCTTCTGGCATGGATTGAATCGCATTAATCACTAAATTATTGATAACTTGGGATATTTGACTCTCATCGGCTTCAACAGGATAAAGGTTCGGTTCTATATTGAAATGACAGTCACAATTTGACCCTCTCACTGAAAAAATCGCACTTTCCTTAATTACTTTATCCAATACAATAACTCGTTTTATGGGATTAACTCCCTTGGAAAAAGACAATAACTGTTGTGTTAAATCTCTTGCTCTAAAACATGCTTTTTCTGCGTCCTGCAAATTTTTAAGCCATTCGGAATTATCCTTAATTTTCAACATTAAAATTGACAAATTACCAATTATCGAAGTTAGAATATTGTTGAAATCGTGGGCTATACCTCCTGCCAGAACACTTACCAACTCCATCTTCTGAACCTTAATCAGTTCATTCTCTATCCTTATTCTATCGGTCATATCAGAAAATACAACTACGGTTCCTATTATTTCTTCATTATCTTTGTGCGTAATTGCATTTGTTAATTGATTAGAAGACACATTAGTCTTTATAGGTGTAACACTAGCAGTTATTGTTATTTCATTTTTGTCTTTATCGATAAGCTTAGTAAATCCTTCAGGGTCATTTTCGCTATGTATTTTAATAATCTCATCTTGTTGCATTGTTTGCATGACAGGGAGATTAATTATTTTCTTACTCTTGGGATCTACGATATTGAGAACCGATGATAAAGGTTTTCCCCAAACTTCACTTCTCTTCCAACCTGTTAGTTGTTCAGCTACATTATTCATCGATACTATTCTTTCACTCTTATCTGTTGTTATAACCCCGTCTGCAATAGATTTAAGTGTTACGGACAGAAATTCTTTTTCCCTTTCCAATGCTTTTAGTGCTAACCGATGCTCTTCTTCTATACTTTTTTCTGTTGTAATATCTCTGCCACAACCTACTGTTCCTATAAGACTGCCAAATTCATCCCAGAAAGGAGCTTTATGGACATCTAAATACAAGAATTTGTTTTTTATAGTCCCAAATTCAATATATCTTCCAGGTTCTCGATTACGGATTGTTATCGAATCTGAATCTGTAGAAATATCACCAAAAGTAAACCATTTCTTATTGTTGGGATGACTATTCTTCTCCCGATCATAAAAATATTGCTCAGATCTGCCAATCGGTTCTTCTTGATCTTTAGCATTTAACAATTTATTACTGGTAGCTTTATTAACAAAGATATATTTGTTATTTAAATCTTTAGCCCATATCATGTCGGGAACGTTATCACACATCAATCTAACCATTGAATATAACTTTTTAGTCTTTTTTTCACTTTCTTGTAAGGCCAGTTCTGTTTGTTTTCTTAACTCTATTTCTTCTTCGAGAAGTTTTTGGTAACGCACATCATAACCGACAATGATTGTACCTAATATATCACCTGCTTCATCCTTAACTTCCGCACTCGAAAGATTAAAAGGAATATAATCACCGGCCTTCTGACGTAGATAGTATTCTTGATTTTTAAGCTTACTTCTTTGTTTTTGATCCAATTTTGCTATTCTTCCCAAAGCTTGTTCTTTATCCACTAACAAGTTTTCGAACGGTTTATTGATTACTTCGTCATGTTTGAAACCCAATACACTCTCTGTAAAATCGTTTACTCTAGTTACAAAACCATTGTTATCTACAAAAAACAATAACTCATTCATTTTTGAAATTATGGCACTAGCTGCTATTTCCGGGCTTAAAACCATAAACTTGTATTTTACAATTGCGTGACCAAAACCAGTGACCCATATAAAACTAATTACATGGATTAAACCCGGAGTCTTAACATCTCCTAGCAAGGGAAACACGTAATTACTTATAAATATACCTGTAAAAAACATAATCAACGTAATTAATATAATGTGAGCCTGTTTTCTTTCTTTAATAGTATTCGCCTTTAAGCTCCATGCAAATAATGAAATAAGACAATAAGCTAAAGTACAGGCTAAATAGATTAGATATAACCAAAACCATACTGATTCGAGATCAATTTGAAAATGCCAAGTCTCATTAAGCATGTAATAACCTTTAGTGAGCAGATTATCTAGTAATGATTGCAAGAAAAATAAACCTGCTGCAAGAAAAAATATCAGTTTAACTAAATTATCGATAATATTTTTGTGAGTTTTTTTCAAATCAACGAAAAATGTGACCATAAATGCTGGAAAAAATATCCAACCAAATGAAGAAAAACGTTCCCAAAATATTACACTGTCTTCATGGGGAGAAAAATACATAAATACCATCCCAAAAGACCAAATCATCAAGCAACAGCATAAGTAGAAAAATGATCGATTTGACTTAGAACTTGGATTATGAAAAAGTACGAACATCCCCAACTGTAAATATAAGAAAAACGCTAAAAAAGAAACAATAGCTAATAAAATCATTATCCTCTCCCAAAACTAGATAAACATTTTAAAGTAGAAGTGTTACAATATATATAGTAATAAATATCTTTATTCAGAATAATACAAAACATCATCTTTAGCACATATTTTCATTCAATTTATTGTTATTTCACTTCCTCATTGAGCAATAAACAAGCCATTTATACTGTCTTAACTAGAAGTTATTTAACTTGGATACTGACAAGTTTTTTTTCTGTAAACCCAGAATATCTCTTAGCAACACAGAATTGTTATCCTATATATCTCATTGATTAATAACAAATTACGGCATCGCTCAACATATTTTCTCAGATTATTTATTTTTCCTAATTAAAATATACTCTGCTTGTCTCATTGACTTATCATCCATTATTATAACGATTCTGTCCCCCTGGATAGCTCATAAGGTTAAATACTCATTGACCGTTATTTTCACACATTATCTTGACAAAAGGCTTGACAGTATCAGTCTATTATTCTTCTTGAACAGATCAAGTGCGCCTGTAGCTCAATTGGATAGAGCATCTGACTACGGATCAGAAGGTTTGGGGTTCGAATCCCTTCAGGCGTGCCATTTTTTTATCTACTAACTACTTATACAAGCAGTTTCTCGATTATAACAAGCCAATTGACCACAAGGCTTGAATTTTCATCTACCAAATATCTATCAGATTTGCCATTATTGTGTTTTTTATCTAGCTAATGGCGAAGGGATGATATTCAATTAATTTGGCGGAGATTATTTATCAATCTATAGTTGTTTTATTACAATCTAAGTGTATTAAGTATCTGTATTGATAGACGTCACAAGTCACTCTACCGGAAAGGTAAATACACTTTAAGCTCTGAGAACCGAACGTAATACACGATGTTGTTCAAGTTTCAACATTTTATAGTTTCTCAATTTGTGTGTGTTTTGTAATGTATGGAGGAATAGTGTCATCAGTTAACACTTTATTGAAAATCACTCTTTAGAGTGCAACACCTAAATTTCTTAAGACAAAACACAACTTGCGATAACAAGTATCAACGGAGAAATGTATCGAAACTTAACCTGCAAAATAAAGTTTTGTAAAATATGTATATACGCTTATATTTTGTAATATGACCCAATATTGGAGGTATTATGAATCTTTATTCTTTAGTATTGCCTTTGGGAATATTAAGTTACGCTCTTTTATTATTAACTATATTGACAGGGAAAAGGATAATCAAGCTGAAGTTTTTTTATCACAAACTGTTTGCTATGATGAGTTTAATATCCGTTACCTCTCATGCATCAATAATCATCTATCTCAACTACTTATAATAAAATGGAGGGGAAATATGACCCGAATGATTACATTACTCGCCGCTATCGTGCTTTTCGTAACAGCTACAATTATCGCTCACCCACCTTCTGGTATGGAGTTAAGTTATGATAATGAAACAAAGATATTAGAAGTTTTAGTAAAACATAATGTCGGCAACCCAAGAAACCATTTTATTGGTGAAGTGACGATAATCAATGACGACAAGCAAATGATACTTCATCAATTGACGAAACAGGAAGACGCAAACAGCATTATGTTTCAATATCGTTTACCAAACGCTGAACAAGGTATGGTACTGCAAGTTACAGCAAAGTGTAATCGAGTAGGCAGTATATCTAAAGAGATAGATATTGATTAGTTAAGTTTACTTTAGCAAATTATTCTTCTTTTTTAACAAGCTTCTTGACTACTTGTACACCATGATTATGGATAGTAATATAGCATACAATTCTTCTGTGATAATGTAATTATCGTTTGTAGTGTCCATTACTGGAATATATTTCTCATCGTTACAGTAATAAATATTATTGGATTTTAACCAAGTCTGATATATTTACTATCGGCCTTACCTCTGATAACATAATAGTCATACACTTCATCATCATTTTCAATGGGTGAAAGAAATCTCGGTGTTATTTGGTTACTTCAATTGAAAAAACATACCACATAATATTTCTTAGCAGTAAACTCGATTACCGGAAAACTCACCTGACAATAGCATTGGAAATCAAAAAAAATGCCTTCCGTTTAGGTCAAAAACCGGAAGGTGGATTTTTAAAAATCCATCTTTCTGTCAAATAACCTAAATCTCGTAAATCTTCGGAATCATATCCTTCTAGGAGAATCAAGGGGAAATGGGGTGGTCCTCTTCGTTCGAAACGCAAGTCTGTGTGATAGCGTTTGCCATATCTTGTCATATTACCGGAGTAAGCTCCAAGTGTTGGATAGGTGTTAGGATTTATTTCATTGTGTATATCCCAAATTCCGCTTTGTATAGAACTTGCACCTACGACCCCTCTTCTTCTTTGAGCTATAGAGCCGAATATCCAAATATCACCTCTACGTTCAACTACTTCAGGAACATTATGCGGATTTGGTGTCCAACCGGGTAATCCGGGAACATTGACAAGTATTCCGGGCTCCGGCCACAGAGGGTTATACCAAGGATAATCAAGACCACGAGGCCAAGGATTCATTTGAGTTGTTGGATAACTGTACATATGGAGATCAATGTATCGATAAAACTCTCCACGCCAATATTGTGGTGGGGTCGAACCTTTGGGCATCTGATATTGGAATGTTACAACACCGTCTTCCCATGGATTTTCGGACTCCCCTACCGCACAATAGGCTCCATACATATAGATATCGGAAGTGTTTGGCCTATATCTTAATGAATCTAATGGACTTCTGTGACCATATTGAATTCGAATTGACTCTTCTGATATTACTCCTAAATAATCGGTTGGATTAATTGGTAAAGTTTGATTACCATCACCATCAATCCCATCAGGCCTCTGCCCTACAGGTGTGTTGCGGTAGGTTAAATCGTCCTTCAAATATATGAAGTGAGAACTAGCCCATGTCTGCCTGCCTGAAAATTCTCCTGAAAGCCATAACTCCATAGGTACGAATACAGATGAATTAGTAACCGTGCCACCAGATTGCCGTGTCCAAATTGTATCTGTTTTGGAGATGTAGTTAACACCTATTTGGCTTCCTACAGGACCGTAAGGAGGATAACTGCTATAGATAGTAAATTTATTATACCCTTCAATCCATTCTGATGGCTTTGTTTCAGTTTGGACTACTCCCAACCACAATTCATATGCAGAACCATCAACAGTCACAAAAGCAATCGTATCGTCTCTCTCCACTCCTCCGAAAAGATAAGTCGCATGAGTTCTAACACGATCTGCCGAAGGCATGAAAGCTATTCTTGGATGGTTTTCTATTAACGCTGGAGCCGGTCCGCGAAAAATCTCATCCCTTGGATAACTACCTGCCGGTTGAACAACTCCACCCGTAGATACTAAACCATAAAACCTCGGCCAATTGCCGTGCATCGTGTAATTAACATATATATCAGTATTGCTATGAACCCTGCCGTATATTATATCTTCACCGGCAAATACGATAGCACCGGGATTATCATTATAAGAACGATCTACATCAGTGAAATAATGATATAAAGCAATAGTCTGTAAGGAAAGGATACTGTTTTCACCATATCTTTTAACCGGAGTGTGGTCTTGGATATTGAGCAAACTGCCGTCTCCTCTTACTCCGGTTATCAAGGAACGGATATGGTATCCCGTAGCATCTTCTACTTCGAATAAATTAAGCTTTGTTTTCGCATGGTAGACTGTTCGGTTCTTACCGAACTCAACAGGTACAGCTCTTGTTGGCAGTACAGATTGCATCGGTGGTGTAGAGAGGTTGTCAAAATGACCTGCAATTAATCGTCCTCTGCCTACTTCTGATCGTAGAATATGAAACTGTTGTATACCATCTAATTGATACCTGAATCTTACAGAATCACCGAATGCTAACGATGCTAATGAAGTTCCCGATAACACCGCGATGAGAGCAATTACGATAGCTATACCGATATTACCCTTACTATTAAAACTAATTTTACTCATCCAATCCACTCCCTCTCTGATAAAATATTTGACCAAAAATGTTTTTGCACTACAATACGTCAATTAATTTTTATCAATGCTTTGTAATGGCTCAGTATTAGTAAGTCGTTTACGCATTTGATAAACAGTTAAGTGCTATGACCAACGCTATTCGGTACGACCACAATTGTTAACTTAAGCTAATATAGTCGAAACTCTTTGCATTAACAACTTGGACTAAATGACGATCAAAAATTTGGCGGAGGATTCTTGAAAACCCATCTTTCTGTTAAATAACCCAGATCTCTTAAATCTTCAGAATCATAACCTTCTAAGAGAATTAAAGGAAAGTGAGGAGGTCCTGTTCGCTCAAATCGTAAATCCGTGTGATAACGTTTTCCATAACCTACACGTATTGGTCCGCTAGCACCGTAAGTAGGCCCCGTATTAGGATTAATTTCGTTGTGTATATCCCAAATTCCTTGCTCTACACCTGGATTTCCAACAACTCCTCTACGTCGTTGAGCTATAGATCCAAATATCCATATATCACCTCTGCGTTCAACAACTTCATCTGCATTGTGGGGGTTAGGTGTCCAACCGGGTAATCCCGGCACATTTATCAAAATACCCGGCTCAGGCCACAATGGATTATACCAGGGATAGTCCATACCTCTTGGCCAGGGATTCATAGCAGTTGTCGGATAATTGAATAAATGAAGATCTATAAATTTAAAATATTCCCCTCGCCAATACTGAGCGGGTGTAGAACCTTTAGGCATCTGATATTGAAATGAGACCACTCCATCTTTCCAAGGTACATCACCATCACCGGTTGCACAGTAAGCTCCGTACATATAAATGTCGGAAGTATTGGGCCTGTACCTTAACGAATCAATCGGGCTTCTATGACCATATTGTATGTATACCGACTGTTCAGAAATAATACCTAAATAATCTGTTGTATTAACCGGTAGAGTCTGTTCTCCATCTTCATCAATACCATCAGGTCGTTGCCCTGGAGGTGTATTCCGGTATGTTAAATCATCTTTTAAGTAAATATCGTGAGAACTTGCCCAAGTTTGCCTGCTGGAAAAATCTCCGGAAATCCACAGTTCCATCGGAATAAACACCGAAGTATTGTTAACGGAACCTCCGGAAGCAGGAGTCCATATTGTATCTGTTTTGGGTATATAGTTAACACCTATTTCATTTCCTACGGGACCGTAAGGAGGATAACTGCTATAAACGGTGAATTTGTTATAGCCTTCTATCCATTCAGTAGGATTTTCATCTGTTCGTATTTCTCCAAACCATACTTCATAAGATGTACCGTTAACTGTTATGTAGCATATCATATCATCTCTTTCATCAGCTCCATAAGGATAATTACCATGAGTTCGTACACGGTCTGCAGTAGGTGTAAAAGCTATTCGAGGATGTTCTTCAATTAAAGCAGGTGCCGGCCCGCGAAATATATCATCCCGAGGATAACCACCTGGAGGTCGAACAACTCCACCCGTCGATACTAAACCATAAAATACCGGCCAATTACCATATATACTATAGTTTACTGTTATATCCGTGTTACTGTGTACTCGACCATAAATAATATCTAAGCCGGCAAAAACTATCAAACCATCGTTTATCGTACGGTCGATATCACTAAAGTAATGGAAGAGGGCAATAGTTTGCAGAGATAGTATCTTATTTTCACCATACCTTTTTACCGGTGACTGATTACTTAAATCGAGTAAACTGCCATCTCCCCTCACCCCTGTGATTAATGAACGTATATAATACCCCGTAGCTTCCTCTTGGCTGTATAAATCTAGCTTGGTCCTCGCATAATAAACTGTACGGTTTGTGCCGAATTCAACTGGCACTGCACGAGTTGGCAATACAGACTGCATCGGGGGTGATGTTAAATTATCGAAATGTCCGGCTATTAATCTTCCTCTCCCCACTTCTGAACGAAGTATGTGAAATTGTTGGAGACCGTCTAACTGTAATCTAAAACTTACTGAATCTTGAAAAGCCACTAATGCTAAAGAAACACCAGACAAAACTGCAATAAGTGTAATAACGATTGCAATCCCGATATTACCTTTATTATCTGTTTTATATATATTCATTTAACTCCCTCTTTATCTATAATTATATAAGATCTTTTATTTCTACGATAGAATATTGTCAAGCTAATAATTCGGATACATTCTCATTCTTCCCATATGACCTGTATAACATTAATTACGTTTCTTCATACATTAGTATATATGCTTATTGTTCGTTATAATTTGGATTCTCTTAGCAAGATGTTTTTCTTACAGGGTTCTTTATTAAACATTCTTTTAGCTTATTGAATTACGATTGCCCATAATGAATCAAGTTTCCGGTCAAGAAAATGCAAGTTCTACTCAATCCTCAATTAGCAAAGAATTGATTTTTTTTACACGCTGCCGCCAACCATAAAAAAGCAATATTTTGCAATGGAATCATACTAACATACCATAGAGTTATTCTACAGTCGGCTTAAGCCGACTGTAGAATAACTCTATGGTATCCTTAATGTACTCAAATTATACCCGAAAATCTGGTATTTTTCACCATTTTATAGCGGTCTAACTGTCATAATCCACCATTTCAAAAAAGTTTATTGACACTATATGAGATATAACAATAATCGACGATTATTCACTGTCACTTGGATATATGATCGGATAAATTCTTCTTAGAGACAAGTTAAGAGGTAATAATTAGGAGATAATATGAAAATAACAGTATTTAACGGAAGTCCTCGCGGACGGATTAGTAACAGTCATATCATCATCAATTCTTTATTAGAAGGAGCAAAAGAAGCAGGTGCCGCTACAGAGGAAATATTTCTGATTGAAAAACATATCGGGTATTGTGTCGGCTGTTTTGACTGTTGGTCAAAGACCCCTGGTGAATGTGGTATCAATGATGATATGAAGAACATGATTAATAAATACCTTGAATCTGATTTTGTTGGATTAGCTACACCCGTTTATGGGATGTTAATGACAGCTCTTTTAAAAAACTTTACTGACAGAATGTTACCTTTAGCTACCCCTCATATTCATAAAAATGAAGACGGGAGTTTTTATCATGAAGGCAGAGTAAGATCTTTCCCACGTGTTTTTTATATTGCTAATTCCGGTTTTCCCGGAGAGCATAATTTTGATTTGCTGAAAGCTTATTTGGAGATGCAAAAACCTGTTTTTGAAGTTTACCGGAACTGTGGAGAGATTCTACAGTATCCTGCCGATGATTCTTCCACTTTAAGTAATAATATTATGCAATTCAAGAATTCTCTAAAAACAGCCGGGATTGAGTTAGTTAGTAACGGTCAAGTTTCTCAAGATACTGTAATCAATATTCATAAGCAAATAATAAGTGATGAAGAGTATATGGCAGGAGCGAATAAGGAATGGGACGAAGAACTAAAAAATAATGATAAGAGATAAACATATTTTTTTTGATATAATAGATATCAATCTTTTAATCAACACAAGAAAGGATTCAATGCTGCTACACTTTTATACCGAGGAACAATGTATCCGGCAATTCAAACAAAATACAAATAACAAATCATGTTTTTTCGAGAAAGTATTTATTGGCATATTACTGTAAGTATTGATTCAAATATTGTGTGCTATAACAACTTCCTGTTTACTAAAAGCATTAATCTTAAATCAAGAGATAATTAATTATGAATATCTTAGTTATTAAATCACATCCTAACAAAAATAGTTACTGCCATGCACTTGCTGATGAGTATATCAGAGGAGCATTAAAGACCGGAAATGTTGTTAATGTCATTGAATTAATGTCACTTAACTTAGAACCTTATTTGAAGGAAGATCATAAGAATAGGACCACATTGTCATCTGAACTATTATCTGTTCAAGAACTAATATCATCCGCTAATTGTATTGTGTTTGCATACCCAATTTGGTGGGCAACACCACCCTCATTATTAAAAGTATTTATCGAAGTTATACTAGCTTCAGGTTTTGCATTTAAATATCATCCGCCACAAGGTATAATAATAAAATGGGATAAGCTATTGAAAGGGAAATCAGCCAGAATGATTGCAACTATGGATAGTCCGCCCTTATATTATAAGCTCTTTTTAGGCAACGCAAGCTATAAAATGATGAAATCAACATTGCAGTTTTGCGGTGTGAAACCTATTAGGAACAGCTATTTCGGTTCAGTTAAAATGTCTTCCGAAAATAAAAGAAAGAAGTGGCTCATTACAGCATATAAGATTGGATTAAGAGAAGGAAAATAGAACTCTTTATAAATCATTTAAATTACAAATCATTCTATCAAATTACTAATGTTACTAACAATATTACGAATTAGACGTCTCAAACAATAAGAGTCTAATAGTACCGAATTATACGCCACATAATGTATGATATTGAAATACTCATTAAACAATAGATCAAATTCGTTATTCTTGTGGTGTTGTTAATATTTACAATATTTGCTTCCTGTCGTAAATTTCCTCATGAGGAAGTTAACATTCTGGAGAGTATAAATATTGACGGGATGGATAATACATGACACAATTAATTAAACTTGCAGATAAAGCGCCTGTCGCTGTCGGGAAAAAACGCAAAATATACGAACATCCTTTTCATAAGGAATGGCTAATCAAGGTATATAAGAATAATTCAAAAAAACCTAAATTCTTCTTAAATAAATACTTTGTATCAATGCATCATCATCACTCTTACCTTTCAGGTTTTGTGAGAGAATTGCGAGAGTATGTAAGATCACGTTACCTTAAAGAATGTTCAATAATTCCTCACATGCAAACAATCATTGGTTTTGCTGAAACGGATATGGGTTTAGGAATGGTTGTTCTCGCTTTAAGGGATGCAGAAGGTAATTTAGCACCGACTTTGAAACAATTGATTAAACAAAAAAAGTTAACACCTGAACTTAAAGTAATGCTTAACAGTTTCTTTACTTTACTGTTACACGTAGAACTTGCAGTGGGAGACTTAAACTGGAAAAATATCGTTTTAGCCTATGATCATGAAGATGGAGAACGTTTTTTTTTGGTCGACGGGTTAGGGGATAAAACTTTTTTACCTTTACATAGAATGTTTAAGCCGGTACGTCGCCATTATATAAAAAAAAGAATTGCAAAACTACGCAACAATATTGATAAAGAACTACCTTAATGTAGATAATCAAGTGGTTATTATATTTTTTCACCCTACATAATGAAGCTTTTTATGGAGATATCTTAATAGATATAATCTGAAATAATTTAGGTACAATACATTTCTTCGAGATAATGCAGTTGAACTCATATCACTGTTTTGTGATATTCTAAGGGAACTCATTTTCGAGGAAGTGTTCATTCTTCGCATAGTGATAAGTTTTAATTGCAACAACACAAATAAGGTATTCCTCCATCTTCCGGACTTAGTGTTTAATTTATTCAATTGCATGTAGTGGGCTTATTGATTAGACAGTCTTTTATATCCGATAACTGCTTAATGATATCTTGCGGGAAAATAACTTCATCGCAATATCTTCTTGATTATTAAAGTTCTACATCATATTCTCAGTAGTATATCTTAAATATTTACTGATTTTATTTGACAGAAAAACTAAACATAATTTCTTGTACGTACTTCGTTTAATGCGGGGGCGTAGTTCAGTTGGTTAGAACGCCTGCCTGTCACGCAGGAGGTCGCGAGTTCGAGTCCCGTCGCTCCCGCCATTTATTATCCCCATTTCGAATTTCACAGTCAGATGATCACACAATCAGAACAATTAACAATTAAAAATGTCACAAAACTAAGTATTATTTTTATTAATTCGTTTTCAGATATTTCCAAATTTTGAGACAAGATCCCCGAACATCATAGACCTGTAAAAACGATGATATTTATGTTTTGAAAAATCTGAGGACACTGCATTTGATTTTCTAGCCACATTATTTGTGTTTATGTACTTGACATATATCGTATAAAAAAATGATTTGGCTTCTAAGAGGAAATTTAGATGAGTAAGCGAAAAATTGTTAGAAAAAAACACTGGATACAAGATTGGATAGAGGCAATATTATTTGCTTTTGTCGTGGCAATGATAATACGTAACTATACATTCCAGAATTTTAAAATACCTACAGGGTCTATGGAATCGACACTTCTGGTCGGCGATTATCTTGTCGCAAACAAACTAAAATATTATTTCACGGAACCCGCGAGAGAAGATATCGTAACTTTTCGTTACCCGGCAGATCCGGAAGAACCGGAACCTCGTGAACTGTATACAAGATTAATACCACCAATCTATTGGAATCATCAGACGAACTTTTTCACCTATTACGAAAGGAAAAATGTCGTAAAAAGGGTAATGGGAATGCCTGGTGATACTATTCAAATGATTAATAAAGATCTATATGTAAATAATGAATTACATGTCGGAGGCTATGAGCAACACCTTGATAACCGTACCCATCCTCAACGAGATAATTTTGGCCCCATAGTCGTACCGGAAGGAAAATATTTTGTTTTAGGAGATAATCGTGATTTCAGTGCCGACAGCCGTCATTGGGGATTTTTAGAACGTGAAGATATAACCGGAACTCCCTTATTTATCTTCTTTTCTTTCGGCCAGGAAGGTATTCGTTGGGATCGAGTGTTTACATTCATTAAATGATAAACCATGTTTATATTCATATTCCGTTTTGTATAAAAAAGTGTGGTTATTGCAGTTTTTTTTCAACTCCCTTTTCCCAGTCTGAAGTAAAAAAATATCTAAGTACCCTTAAACAAGAAATATCAAACTATCTTCTTTCTGATTTAACGATTAAACCCGTTACTCTCTATTTTGGTGGCGGTACACCAAGTCTATTGGACAGTCAAGATATTGCCGAAATAATATCTTTGTTCGACCTGTCAATGATGGAAGAATGTACTATTGAAGTAAACCCGGCTACGATAAATAATCAAAAAATTAAACAGTTTTCCAAGCTCCCAATTAACAGAATAAGTATTGGTACACAGTCGTTCATAGATAACGAATTACAGCTTATGGGTCGTCTTCATACAGTGCATGATAATGTGAAGACATATGATCTTTTTCGGGAGGCAGGTTTTGAGAATATCTCTATTGATATTCTCTATGGTATTCCTCATCAAAAAATATCAGCAATAAAAGAATACTTACCACTAATTAAACTAATGCAACCAAACCATGTCTCTACCTATTGTTTATCTTTAGAAAACGATAATTTAATGTTTGAACAAACTCTTGATGATGAAACAAGCGCCTCGATCTATCGTTGTTTACAAGATACTTTAACTGATTTGGGATATATCCATTACGAGTTATCTAATTTTGCAAAAGAACATAAAGAATCAAAACATAATTTAGGATATTGGAAGATGAACAATTACATTGGATTTGGTGCAGCAGCTCATAGCTTTGTTGGTAATAAAAGGTATCATAATCCTTCCTCTCTTTATGAATACTATCAACTTACAGATAATAAAGAGTTTTTCCCTAACTGCCTTGTCCAAAGTCCTGATGAACTGATGAGTGATTATGTAATACAAAGATTACGCCTGACAGAAGGAATCAATATAAACGAATTTAACTGTAAATTTAATGATGACTTTTATTCCAGATATAAACAAATACTTGAGAAATTTTATGATTATTTAATTATCGACAAACATAGTGTTAGTCTTTCACCTGACTATCTTTTTGTTAGTAATGAGATATTAACCGGTTTTCTTTTATAGGAGAATATATGAAGCTACAAATATTACTGATATTGTTACTTGTGTTTAGCAGTAATATATCAGCAGAAATTTTAATACCGATGGATGGCAGACAAACAGATCACCTGAAAGCTTATGGTGTAACTTTCCATGCATTAACACTTGATTTAGATGTAAAATGGTTATTGAATTATAGAGGTGGATCTTGGTTAATACCAGAATCACAAGAGATTATTAATCTATGTAACATTCGTGGCGTTCGGTACGAGCGAATAAGTGCTCCGGAAATTGCCGAAATTTATTCTATAATAAATGAGTCCAACATGGATATCATTACTCTGGAAAAAGAACCGAATATTGCCATTTATACACCACCGAACTCGCTTCCTTGGGATGATGCTGTGACTTTAGCATTAACCTACGCTGAGATTGACTATGATACTCTTTGGGATGAAGAAGTCTTAGCTGGAAAACTGGATAACTATGACTGGCTTCATCTGCATCATGAGGATTTTACAGGTCAATACGGCAAGTTTTATGCCAGCTACCGTTCAGCTAGTTGGTATCAAGAAGATGTGAGAATCAATGAGTCTATGGCTG
Organism: Candidatus Cloacimonadota bacterium; assembly: GCA_003564155.1. GTDB lineage: Bacteria > Cloacimonadota > Cloacimonadia > Cloacimonadales > PWNZ01 > PWOA01. Next base: position 958 of record PWOA01000068.1, on the reverse strand, counting down.
CCAGATTAGGATATGATAAAGTGTGGCAATTAAAACATGATGTGGCTATGAACATAAAAAACTACGTCGAAAACGGAGGTTTCTTATTTGCTATGTGTGCAGCTATAGAAACCATTGAAATTGCTTTAGCCGCCTATGGTGTCGATATAGCAGATACTCCTTTTGATGGGGATGGTATTGATCCAAACTATAAAGATAAACTAGATTTCTCAAGGACTTTTTCGACTGAAAACTTCTCTTTAGTAACTAATCCGTATATATATTCTCATTCGTCGTTGGATACGAGTGATTACGCACGATTAAGAGGACCAGAACAAGATTTTTTTGTCCTTTTTGATTTTTCAGCAAAGTTTGATCCGGTTCCTACTATGTTAACCCAAAACCATACCAACACAATTAATGGATTTTTAGGTCAAACTACCGGTTTCCATAAAGAATACATAAAAAGCAGCACTATTATTTTAGGAGAATCACCTGGAGAAGATGAAGTTAAATATCTTCACGGAAACATAGGTAAAGGAACGTTTACATTTTTTGGAGGCCATGATCCTGAAGACTATGCTCATCGGGTTGGTGATCCGGAAACGAATTTATCTCTGCATAAAAACTCTCCCGGCTACAGGCTGATTCTTAATAATATTCTTTTCCCAGCTGCTGAGAAAAAAAAGTTGCAAACATAAATAATCCGATTTAAACTTAATAGTGCAGTTAATTTTTTGACTTCATTAAATAGTTTCAAAACAATATCATCCCTTGGTATTATAACAATTACATGATATTTAGGGGTAACCTTATCGGTTACCCCTAAATATTTCTTGCAATATAAATACTAATAATGGATAATAGTTTACTTCAGCATCAGCAGTTTTCTGACTTTATCATAATCAGAGGTAGTCATTCGATAAAAATATATACCACTGCTCATTTTTTGACCCATCGAATCATTGCCTCGCCATAT
>PWOA01000058.1 GCA_003564155.1 Candidatus Cloacimonadota bacterium | reverse complement strand
CGCCCTCCGCCCGGCGCCCCATCACCGTTACGAGCAATACATGTTCACAGCGCCGCATTGTTCAGAGCTGCCAGCTCTGATCAGACCGCAAGGTCTGCAATTTTTTCCGTTTAAACTCTCAATTCAACTCTGGACGCCACTATTAAACCGCCACTTCATGCATCTCTCCTTCACTTAGTTTCTCTCTGCCCTCGGCCCTTGGCCCTCCGCCCTCCGCTCTCCGCTCTTTTCTCTCCGCCCTCCGCCCGGCGCCCCATCACCGTTACGAGCAATACATGTTCACAGCGCCGCAGTGTTCAGAGCTGCCAGCTCTGATCAGACCGCAAGGTCTGCATTTTTTCCGTTTAAACTCTCAATTCACCTCCGGACGCCACTATTAAACCGCCACTTCATGCATCTCTCCATCTCTCCTTCACTTAGTCTCTCTCTCTCTGCCCTCCGCCCTCAGCTCTTTTCTCCCCGCCCTCCGCCCGGCGCTCCATCACCGTTACGAGCAATACATGTTCACAGCGCCGCAGTGTTCATAGCTGCCAGCTCTGATCAGACCGCAAGGTCTGCATTTTTTCCGTTTAAACTCTCAATTCACCTCCGGACGCCACTACTAAACCGCCACTTCATGCATCTCTCCATCTCTCCTTCACTTAGTCTCTCTCTTCGCCCTCCGCTCCCCGCTCTCCGCCTCACAAAAATATTGTTTTTTTTGTTCATTTTGCGATCTATTGGTGCAAATAAATATTGACAAGTTGAATACAATTAGAATGAAGTACGGGTAATCTATAATCAGTAAAAAAAAGTTGGTTGGAGATAGGGAAGTGTAGCTGACTCTTTCCAATATATCAACTTGTACTGAGCCAAATGATTATTTAGATATAAATACTGAAAGTATCAATTGTAAGGAGGTGAAGTATGAGAATTACAAATTATACCGTTAAAGTTGAATGTAAAAAAGTGATTTTGTTATCCTTAGTTGTTCTGTTTGCCGTTATCTGTTTTGCACAGCCGGTAAATGGTCAACTATCAAGCTCTTACAGCCACCGGCTTGACAGCCCGAATGCGCAGATGAGCAGATCGAATTTTTTGGCGTACAATAACCATAGTGAGGACAGATCCAACGGCAGACCATCCGGCACTGACAGACAGTCGGGCGGCTTTTTCAGTTCTGTGAACTTCACGGAATTGGCTATCTTTGTCCTCACCCTTATTGCTATAGTCACTATAGCTGTGTCGTTTGTTGTTTATCGCTTCTTTTTTAAGGCGAGCCTGTATTTAGGACTAATATTTTTTGCTTTGAATACAATTTATTACATCTATAGACTCCACATTAACAGTTTTGTCGATACACTATTCAATCTCTTATTTCTCGTTGCCGGCGCTGTGGTTGGATGGTTCACTTATATGAAGAGAGATAAAACGGATAAACCGGGTTCAATAAATATGTACCAATAGCTAAACTAATCTTTTCACATTTGCACCGGCTGGTAACTGAAAAAATAAAGAGAAGAGTTAAGATCGCTCAGAATGGCGTTGGGTTGCTGATTGGGCTGAACTATAAATATTTAGCGGGCATTGTGCAGGATAGTGAGTTGTTAACTAATAATAATATCAATCATTAAGGGAGTTAAAATGCCGAGCGCTAAAGAATTCTGGAGCAGTCGTTTAAAGAATATTGACATAACTAAGATAGACTTGTCGGAAGATAGATCGGAAGAAATGTTGCATTATTATTGTGATAATTATCTTCAGGAAAAAGCAACGGTTTTAGATTTAGCATGTGGGGGAGGTCGTAATGCCAGATATTTAGCAAAGCGCGGCTACAATGTTTTCGGAACCGATTTTTCCGGTTTAGCGGTAGATTTTTGCCGTAGAACATTTGAATATCTAAAACTAAAAGGAAGCTTTCAAGAAAGTAATATGAGCACGATCCCTTTTGAAAACGGGTTTTTTGCAGGAGTGACTTGTATTGCCGCACTTGATCATGTAACATTGCCGGAAGCAGTGGAAACCATTAAGGAGATACGCCGGGTACTGAGTCGGCAGGGTACTATGTTTCTCACTTTTGACCCCTTGGGAAGAAACGAAGAACTTGCTGAAGAGCCGGAAATACTTCCTGATGGGACATGGAAATATAATACCGGTCCTAAAGCCGGTTTGATATTCAGAAAATATACCGATGAGCAGATTGTCGAGCTTATTGGAGATGAAAAAATCATAAAGTTCCAAAAAGGCACTGATGGCACAAGAAGAGTTATTGCCCGTTAAACTTTCACTATCCTTGAAAATTAACCGGGAATAATTTTATTGCCTGGTACGGCCCTGCTAATTTACCTAAAGCTTTAGTATCCTTACTTTTTTAAGAGTTATTAAGCGTTCTATGCATTCTATATATCAAAAACCAAGTAACTCAATGAGGATTTATAATTTTCATCACTGAGAAGAAGAGGAGTTGCTTTTAACTATACTTTAGGTAACTAAAATCACTCCTGACCTCAATAATAATGTGGTCACATTCCCTATGATTCCCGGCTCTCCTTCTGTGTGGCAATGTTTCATCATGGCTTTGTGAATTCGTTTCTGCGCTTTGTTCTCATAATAAAAATTTACGCTCATCTCAAAAATATAACACCTCTCAAATACCATTCTTATCCATTTCACAAAACGTTAGAGAAACAGCTAATCGGCGATCGCCGACTGGCCAATACTCTAACGTTACCCAAATGTAGTACCAATATTATTATTGAGTCACAGTAAGCGATATTGTTTTTGAGGGTTATTCTTCCGGATTGAGGGATTCCTTGGTAGAAAGGTTATGTTGAAATCTAAAAGCAGAGGCAGTTTTTATGTTTATGGTTGAAGAGAGTTTTACTACTAAGCGTTGATTAATGGTAATATTATGAGTGAAAAGGAAGACGGAACAAAATATTGACAAGATTACTTGATTTTTTAGGTGTTATTTTGTTAAGTGATATTAATTAGATAGGGAAAAAAAACGATGGTTACCGGTGGCTGAAAGAAAGGATCAAATAGAATGACATGAAAGACATTGAATCAATACACGATAAACTCGGGTTAAAAAAAGAAAACGGACTTTATTTTAATGAAGACGGTTTTCTTGCCGAAATAAAAAAGATTAAGAAGCTTTGCCTTATAGAGGATTTTAGACCTCATTCGGTATACTGTATTGATGAAAAACCTTTCATACTTTTTTACGATAACCCTGCCAATAAAAAAGCTCTCTTTAAAGCTATATGGAACCTCAATGAAGTCCCGGTAGTAATTATCTCCGAACCAAGTTCTGTCACTATATACAATGGTTTTAATTATATAGTTACTGATGAAACTCTATCTCAACTTGGCTCAGAAGACGAACTGGGAAAATTTGATTACTTTCGATTAGTAAGCGGAGAAACATGGGATGATTACAAAAATAAGCTTTCATATAAAAATAGGGTTGATTATAAACTTCTGGAAAACATCAAAGCTGCCAGAGATAAACTGATAAAAGAGTGCGGCTTAGATAACGAGACAGCTAATGCCCTTTTAGGCCGGGCAATATTTGTGAGATACCTCATAGATAGAAAAGTCAGGATAGCTTTTCAAACAGAAGCTGAAGAGTGGACAAATGACAGATTCTGTGAACTTCTGGCAGACAAGAACAGAACAGAAAAGTTTTTTGATTACCTAAAAGATCGTTTTAATGGTGATCTTTTTCCAATAAATAAACCGGAAACAGAAATTGGAGAAGATGCTCTCAAGGTTATTATTAACCTGCTGCAAGGTGAAGAGATAAGATCGGGACAGCTGAGTTTGTTTGAAATATATGACTTTTCAATCATTCCGGTGGAGTTTATTAGTAACATATATGAGCTGTTTATCGGGCAAGAAGAACAAGAAAAAACAGGATCATATTATACACCACTCTTTATGGTCGAGTATATAACCTCTAAGACGGTTAATGAATATTTTGAAAAACACGAGTCCAAATATGACTGTAAAGTTCTTGATCCTGCTTGTGGTTCAGGGATATTCTTGGTAGAAATACTCAGATCAATTATTGACAGATTTATCAACCTTCATCAAGATAAACTAATCTCAGCGGAGCAGTTAACTGAGTTGTTGGTTAATAATATTTATGGTGTAGATAAAGACTTTAGTGCGGTTTATATAGCAATATTTTCCCTGTATTTGACACTACTGGATTATCAAAGTCCAAAAGATATTGAGAACTTTAAGTTTCCGCCTCTGTTCGGGACTAATTTTTTTGTTGCTGACTTCTTTGCTACCGGTGATAGTTTTAATAACGTTCTTGCCGGAGTAGACTTTGATTATATAGTCGGAAATCCTCCCTGGAAAAGAGGGGCAAGTAAAGATGAATTTTTTGTAAAATACATCACAGAGAGAAAGCAAAGAGAGGGCAAAAGAGAGGTGCCGGTTACCATAAGTAATAAAGAGATCGCTCAGGCTTTCATTCTCAGGGTAAGTGATTTCTCATCTCCGAATACAATTATATCATTTATCATTACCGGTTCAGTTATTTATAAACCCCAAGGTAAAAATTTTAGAAAATACTTTTTGACCAACTACTTCATCAATGAGGTTCTTGATCTATCAAGTGTCAGGAAAGAGGTTTTCGAAAAATCCAATGACCCGTCCGTTGCTCCTCCTGTGATAATAACATACCGATATGCCGATAAGGAAGATACGAGGGGTAATAGATTAAATCATTATTCTGTCAAACCAAACAGATTCTTCACTTTATTTAAGCTGTTTTTGATTCAAGGGAAGGATATTAAAACCGTAACACAGAGTATGATGTTAGACAATGATTGGCTGTGGAAATTGTTGGTTTACGGTAGTTTTTTGGATTTCTTCTTTGTTAAAAGAATAAAGGAGTCATATTGTTCAATAAACAATGTTCTGTTGAGCAGCAACTCACTTCATAGAAAGGGGATAATTGTCGGCACCGACAGAAAACATGATGTTAAGAAGTATATAGGCATACAGTATTTAGATACTCAGAATGATGTAAAACCTTTTTATATAGATTTCATTCGTAATAGAAAGTGGGATATTCCTATTGTCGAAAGGTCAAGACGAGAGGAAATGTTTCAACCACCATTACTATTAGTTAGGGAAGGTGTGAGTCCAAGTTTCAGGTCAGTATCTGGATTAAATCCTGACAAATACGTGCTATTTAAAAACTCTTTAACGGGAATTCAAAGTAGCGATATATGTTTATTGAAAACTATATCTGGATATCTGTACTCATCTTTATTTGCTTATTACGCGTTAATACTGTCATCAAGTGCCGGAATAAACAGAACTCGTATGAGTGATGAGGAGAAGTTTGGCTTTCCCTATCTTAAAAGCTGTAGGATTTACGAAATTGTTAATGAACTACATCGACTCAAAGTTCAGTTATACGAAAGTAACGAAGTGCAAAAGCAACAGGCAGAAGATGAGATAAAAGGTAAGATAGAAGAGTTGGAAGAGAAAATAGATCTTGCTGTTATTGATGAGTTCAAACTTAATGAAATCGAAAAATCGTTAGTTGATTACGGGGTTAATTATACTATCCCTTCGATTATGAAGCAGAAAAATACTTCCGTAATAAAAAAGTTGTATAAACCTCTGAAGCCTGACAAAGATATGGAGTACTTAAAAGAGTATACCGATGTCTTTTATCAAAGATTCACTAATTACCTGAGAGAAAAAGGAAAAAGCCTGAAAGTCGAGATCATAGCATCAAAAGATATTTTAGGCATAGTTTTCCACTTCGATAATGAGAGTAATCAAGACTATGCAATCACGGTATCTTGGAAAGATAACAATCAGGCATTAGCAACAATCATTCAACTTGGGCATAACAAGATTACCGATCAACTATTTCTGCAAAAGGATATCAGAGGATTTGAAAAAGATTCCTTCTATATCTTTAAACCGAACGAAAAGATGCTGTGGCATAAGGCAATCGCTTACTTAGACATGAATGATTGTGTTGATGCTTAACTGTCGGTTTTTGATTAGATAACTATATGAACAGCCTATACAGTTAAATAAAAAAGGACAACATGTGCTTAAACTTAGCGATCGGAAACAGATAACAATTAACAAGCAACATAGCTTAGGTGGTCTTGGAGAGCAATATTTGCTTTATTCATTAGTACACCTAGTCTTATGTTAGGTTTCGAAATACCGTGACGATTTTACAAGAATCCGAGACAAGGGGTTTTTTTGATCCTGTCACCCTTGGTTTTTTCGTTGATGGAGATTTTGACAAACTCCATTATGAAAACGACGACATCCGTTTAAAGACGAAAGCAACTTTTTTCCATGAAATAACACATTATTTACAATTTTATGGAACCACACTAGGTAACACCTACCTTTTCCACCAATGGGCATCGTTGGCTGAGAAGTTGGATTTTATCAGAGAGATTCAAAATACAGAATCGTACATAAAAACCCCGCTCTCAAGATACAAACATAAGAACCCAGATGAATTTACTTGGGTTAGCATGCAGAGCGAAAAGTATTACCAACAGGAATTGTATGGCCTTACTTTTCGGTTGTTCGATTATACACCGTTGATTACAAAGGATGGTAATCCTTTAATATCCTCACCCCTTATTATTGGAGTGTCAGAAGAGAAAGCTTATGCGGTTGTTGGTGAAACAATTCTCGAGAGTCAGGCTACGGCCAATGAGTTAATAGGATTAGCTTTTGATCTAAAAGATCAAGATCTAGCGGCGAAGACTGTTACGTCATACTATGATACTTTGCCAGATTTAGAGAAACTGAGTTATATAATTCCTGGTCAGGTATTGGCTCATTACAAACTTATACATCTTGAGCCTGTAATCTATTTTATTGTTCTTAATCAATGCCAAATTCGCAAGCTCGCTTTTCGACATTCAGAATATGAAATGATAAGAGCCTTTAAAAGAATAATTGAGTCATTCCCCCATTTCTCCAAATTGGAACCTCCGAGTAACGACAATGATCTTAAGGATTTGGTTGGTGTAATTTGCAATACTTGTAATTTGAATAATCCATTTGATTCGTTAAGTGAGTTAAAGAAGCTTAGGGAGTCGGAAGACATAAGTTTGGGTAAAACGGTATCGTGTGTATCAGTCAATGTATTGGGATGGGTTTTAGAAAATCCCTATAAAGCAATATACTGGCCTCGTTTTTCAATCCAGAATCTCAACGTACCAATTCTCAATGTTCAGGATGAAAATCGGAGATTTATTAATATTTTATCAAAGACCATATCAACGACGATTTCAATAGAACATATATTAGAATACAAATATTATTCTTACTTGATTTATTTAATAAATTATCTACTTGAGAAGCGAAATTTCAAATGCCCAATGTTCATTGAATCAAAACCTTCAGTTTGTCGTAGTTGCGAAAAATGCTCCGGCTATATACCAGATAACGAGATAAAAGAAGATTGCCCACAATGTAAAATACTTATGGGTCAGGGCATCTACTTATATAATATCAAGAAAGAGGAGGAATGATGATTACCATCATCCAACCCATAATTATCAATAAAGATGTTGAGGAGACACCTGGTGGTGTATTATATGCTAAAAGTGGGAAAAGTGAGATTTTGACTCTTGACCCTCAAGTTCTTGCAGATGAAATCCAGAGTCTTTCAGAAATAGTTGAAAAGATTCCGGTTAGAGAGAACGCTGGAATTTCAATGAGTGAAATCGAGATTAACGTCGCCATTACAACAAAAGGAAAACTAGCTATATTTGGCTCAGGATTAGAGGCTGGTGCTAGCGCAGGACTCAAGATCAAATTCATCAAAGAAAAGCCTAACCAGGATAATCCAGCCAATGCAAAAAAGCGATCGACTGATTAGTAGCGTTAGTAAAAAAAGGAACCAGAGACGCTGTCAACTCTTTCATCCACGATTTTCTCTGGTCTGAAAAAACCGGCTTGCCCGAAAGTAAATACAGTGACGAAGAGATCAGCAATCTGACCTATGAAATCTTCTGCCACGTCTATCGCGTTTACCCGACCATCCCCTCACCTTATTACAGAAGAGGGGCTTAGATATAACCACAGATTACACAGATTATCTCAGAATGAAAAAGAGTCTCTTACTAAGTCAAATAAGGCTATCGGTTGTAATATCAACGCGATACTTTTCCACACAATTGACGATTTTTGTTGACAGGAATTTGTGATGTAAAATATTGCACGTGTTGTCAATTGGGATAGAGAGTAATACATGTATAGACTTAGATCAACGGGAGTAGAATATAAATGATGTTTTTCACATCTCAGGTGTTTGTCAAGCTGCTGGTTTTAGACCTGCATTTGATTTTGGGCTTGCAGTTAACGAGATTTAGTTGGCGTGACAATATCAGATAATAACAAATAATGGTATAATATGTTAATTAGTAACCTTACCGGATTAAGCGAACCTCTGACACGTTTGATTGAAGTAGTTTCAAACGGGATTGGGGCTGTCTTTCGCCCATAATTTATTAGACGACTAGCTGATGATCGAGCATATGAAGCAAAGGCTATATCTGAAACGCTGAAAAAGATAGCCATAGAGCATAATCTACCTGTTGTATATAAAGATGGTCAGATAGAAATTTGGCAAAAACCTGATGACAGAAATCTAATACTCTCAGATGTCAAACTTGAAGATCGTTGTGAGAGACGCATTGATTACCAAGAAAGGAAAAGACAGAAGAATATTGAAAGTGTAACATCTGTTGCTGCTGAACAGCTTTTTGAGGAAGCTAACGTGCCTGCTGAATCACCTAATGAGGATTGGATTACACGCTTCTTTAGCTGTGCTCAAGATGTCAGCACCGAAGAAATGCAGAAAATATGGGGTAGAATTCTGGCAGGCGAAATCATAAACCCAGGTTCTTACTCACTTCGTACCTTAGATTTTTTAAAAAATACTACGAAAGCGGAAGCTCAGACCTTTGAGCACTTAGGCAAAATGGCATTTCAGATTCCTGGTGATGTATCGGTAATTGCAACCCATGATGAAAATTGGTTAAAAAATGAGCGGCAAATATATCCTAGTCAACGGTTTTTATTAGGGGAACTTGGAGTAATGTACCCATCAGAATTGGGTTTTCAAGCATTTAATACTAAAGATACTAATGAAATCGTTTTAATATTTAACGAATACCTATTAGTGTTACATAGAGGTAACATAAAAAGTAAAATCCAGCTACCTATATGGAAGTTTACTGGAACTGGCAAAGAACTATTGACGCTAATTCCAAAACAATTTGATGAACAGTATATGGAATCTATAGGTAATTTTTTCGTAAAAAAGGAAGGGAAGGCATATATTGCGAAAGTGGTATCAATTCACGCTGATGGTAGGATAACTTATGATAAGATACGAGATATTGAAAAGAATTAGATACTCACTACTAAACCTTCTGATCCAGTGGATAAGCCGCTAACTGTATGAAAGATCTTTAACAGATGACGTTAATTTCTTTATAATGCACTTTGATAATGAAAGTAACTTAACTACTTACAAGCTTGTAGGTTTCTCTTTGTGTTTCGTGAAAAATTGCGATGGTATTGAACGAAACGAAAATGAGAAGGCATTTAATACACAAAAAGATAAAAGCCGATTCCCAAATTATGCTCGTCCCACCTGAGCTTGCGAGGGCAACGAAGTTGATGCACCGCACTGGGACGGATACAAAGCATCATAACGCAGAGCGTTGCGATGAGCTTTACGACGAGAAAGAAGGGTGCAAGGAAAGGCACAGTGTCCTGTCCTTACAGCTTAGAGAAAATCTGCTTTATTCATAAGAATAATATATCAAAAGGAGTTAATAATGAAAATAGTCAGCTTTGCTGTTAACAATTACCGAGGAATCTCTGGTGGTCTCGAAGCCAATCGAATTGACTTCGAGGGCATCAATACTCTCTTCGTATTCGGGCAGAATAACACAGGAAAGTCCACGTTCCTCAAAGCATATGACTTATTCTATCACGACGAACTTCCGACGAACGATGACTTTCACAGGAAGAACACAGACAATACAATTGAAATACAGGTCGAGGTCGAAATAGACGATTGGGATAAGAAGCGCATAGAGGGTGCTGCCCCTAAGGCGAAAGAGAGCTACAAAACGTTCCTGATCAATGAATGTAGAATTCGCATGAAATCAACGTGGGAACCCGGTGAGAAGAAGAAGATCATCAAGAGAGCTTTCACATGGGAGCCTAGTGAGGGGAGATTCGTCGAGAAAGGTTATGCTTCGGTTGGCTTACACAGTGTATTTCAATCCTGTTTACCGAAGCCCATCAAAATCAAAGCCATGCCCAATGAAGAAGAGACGAAGACGATACTGAATGATATTCTCAAGGCGGTTGCCGAATCACGTCTTAAAGAAAAAGAACTCCAAGAACTCAAGGATGCACAAGATAAGATTCAGGAACTTCAGAAGAAGATGTACAAGAAAGATGTGATTGATTCGTATCAACAATCTGTGAACACGTATATGTCCGCACTTTTTCCATCAGTTCTCGTGGCCATCGAGGACAAAAAGGATCGTGTGCAGTGGACAGAGAACAAACTGGGTAGGGAATATGATATTTCTTTTCATCAAATCGATACCACAGGAAACGTCGATTCTGAACTTCCGAGTCATGCTAACCTGATCGGCCACGGAACCATTCGCTCTGCAATTTTTACTCTGCTTCTAATGCGAGACGTGGCAGAGGAGTTTGAACGCATCAATGGTCGAAAGGATTATCTCGTTCTTTTTGAAGAACCGGAGTTGTTCTTGTACCCGAAAGTGATTCGAAACCTAAGAGATTTGATTTACAAAGTTAGCGAAGGGGACACACCATATCAGGTATTATGTGCATCACACTCTCCATCCATGATCGACATCTCTCAGTTGAAGTCATCGATTATCCGTCTAGTTAGAAACAGCAATGGCACGAAGCTTCATCAAGTTTCGGATGCGTTTCTGAAATCTGCTTCCGGTGCGAAATCAGACACAGAGTTCAAACAAGAAATGTATGAAATATTGAGATTTAACCCGTACATTTGTGAGGCATTCTACGCAGACGAAGTGATTCTTGTCGAAGGTCCAACAGAGGAGATAATACTACGGGCGTATCTTCAGGAATGTCCACCAAAGAAATTCTTCTTCATACTCAACTGCGGTTCTGTAACCAACATTCCTTTTTACCAGAAAGTATTATCAAAGTTCGCTATACCCTACAGTGTCATATGTGACACTGATGGATCCACCCCCTCCTCTAGCGATGAGGCTGATAATCCTGTATTCAATACCGGCATTCAAGGGTCAATTTCTGTACAGTTTCAGGCTGACCTAACCATAGGCAATACAGGTGTTTTTCGGTGCCACGATACTTCTTTCGAACCTGCACACAGAGCACAGACCATACCCGAAAACCTACGCATGCCTCAATCGACCTCAAACGGAAAACCTTATGATGCAAATCAGTACTGGAAGAATATTCTTAAACCGAGTCTTAGAGCAGCATCAATATCCTCGGTACCTATCGTCAAAATCATGAGGTTGATCACTGAGAGGGAAGAAGTTACACAACCATTGTTCACTAGGGATGATTAAAAGAGTACCACCGGAAAATATTAACCTATAGGGAGATATATCACATGGAAAAACTTGCAGACGTTATCCGGAAGAACAAAAATCTTATCTGTGAATCGTTGCATATTGGTTATGCGAATTGGGACGACCTCCTAGAGCGCATAGAACGACAAGAAAGGATTCAGCGACAGGACTATGCTGATGAAAAAATATGGACATTCTTAGTAGGCTGCGCCTATGCTATGCAAAGCTTGAAAGGAACTAGTAGGTTGGCACAGCTGCTAATCGAATCCGATATACCAGTTGAGACAAAAGGGTGGTTTGAAGTTTTACCTCTGTCACCACGTGAACGAGAGGGGAGTACGCACCTTGACCTTGCGTTTGGAAATATCGGTATTCGTGAAGGAACACAAAGTGGCATTGAACTCGGAAACGGCAAACATAATTGGATTTCTTTTGTTGAATGTAAGTGGTATTCTGATATAGCAAATTCGGTTTGCTATGATAAGCATAGAAATCAACTTGCCCGTGTAATCGAGAACGCGGTTTTCTTCTCTAAAGGGGACAAGTTTGCTCAGCAGATACACGTCACCTTGGTAACGCCAGAGGTATTCAAATCACATCCGGCAAAATCAAGGCTTTACTGCTACAAGTTTGCTGATTATATGGATCATGCCGCAATAGTACAAGACATCACATCATCGTTTTTGCCCCATAGACGTGATTACCCTGATCTTAACGACAGGCTTAACAGCTTGCATCTTCATTGGGTCAGTTACGAGACTTTGTTCAAGCACTTTCCTGATTCTATACTGAAACAACCACTGCTTGAATTTGAAAAGCTTTTCAACGGGACAAGAAATAAACAGATGAGTAAGAATGATTGCTAAGCAACAATGAGCAACAGATTAACCTCTAAATATGTCTTGATGTAATACAGCATTTTGATTTTAGAGTTTTCCCAAACCAAACAGGAGAGACTAATGGCATCAATTATCCTTTCACCTGAAATCTATCCTTCGTGGCTTCTTGACAATTCGACGGTGCTTTTCTATGATAATATAATTCTCGATCGTCAAGACTATATTCAACAGCAGAATCTATCTTCACGGTTTACATTTTATAGCAAAATAGCTGTCTATCTGAATATTACAGTCTAATAGAGCCACTTGCACGGAGTTTTTGAGCCACCTCTCCGCACAAATTGAGCCACCCCTTTCGCTTGACAGAGCCACTACCTTTTTGATAAAGGTAAACCTCTATTTAACTGACTGTTAGGCACCTAATGTTTTAATCGGTAAATAGAAACGGTTTACGATGATATACAGGCGAAAAGATTTGAGTTTTATTAGATATAGCCAAAATGAGTTTATGGATAAGGAGTGCGATTCATCTATAACCGCACTCCACTCATTTTGTGTTCGATTATCCCTGACAGGTTGCTCTCCAGCAGAGCCTGCTTCCGTTTCATCGAACGATTCAATATTTTATTAAATGGTCTCGAAGTCAATAGAATTATCAAAAAAATGTTTTTCCTAATGAATCTAAGACTCTAAGTATGCTCTGTAACGGTTTCCTGAGCTACATCTCAAAATAATTATTTAATTTTGGTAGTATTGATTATGCTAGTGGCTCTCGTATCCGAAACGGGTGGCTCAATTATTGCGTTGAAGTGGCTCTGTTGAAGCGTACACTATGATCTCTCGTTCCGAAATATTCATCTATCTGAAGGCATTACATGAGGATTTGGGTATTCTTATATTGAAGAGATTACAGTCAAATCTTATCACCGCAGGACAGAACAGCGCTACATAAAAGAGCAGCTTCTTTCGAATCGAATCCAAAGAATCTCACCGAATAGTAGACCGTTCTGAAATAATGCTTGAATAAATAGCTCAAGTGAGTATCTTGTCTTTATAAATAATCAAGATGGAGGAGATACCATGGGAAGACCGAGCAGAAAAGCTTAGTTGATGATGTCAGAGAAAAAAAGAAAAAACTTATACGGATCAAGAACATAGATTAGTTCAATGATTTATAAAGTAAATGACTCTTTTCTAAGACGTTTGCCGTTTATCATTTTAGGAGCATCCAGAGAAATATACTTATAAATTGTATTCTTAATACTACCTATTCTGCTTGGATCTATTTCAGAGAGTTCCGTTACTTTATTTACTTTAGTTTTAATTGACGTTCCTAAACGCAATGCAGCATTTTTAGAAATCAACCATCTATCGTGGATAGGTGAATCTCCTTTGGGTTCTAATGCTAACACAATTATATCAGTTGGCGGTGGCTCATCATCTGATAATTGTCTCCACTTACTTAAGTACATGTCCTTTAATGCATAATTTGACTTGTTATTTATTTTACTTGTAACAATAATAACGTTAAGTTCTTCTTCGGCCTCAAGCACATAGTTAAGCATCCATAATTCTTCAGTCGTAAAGTACTGGTCACATATTATCAATTCTTCAACACAATTATCAATAATCCACTCCCTCATTATAACCTTATATTTTTTGTCATCACCAACGTCCAATATGTCACTATCTTCAATAATAGATAGTGGTTTTCTGTTTTTATCTCGCCTGGGTGAAGTTCTTGGTGCTAAGGATGAAATTATATATGTTGATGATATCATTCCCCCAAATAGATCTTTTAGATACTTTGCTTGATTGTTAGATCGTTGGAATTTATTTATCGCATTCTCTGTTAACCATGAAAGAATGGGATATGATTTATTTATTGACATCTTGGAAGAAGAGAACAAGGCATTACGTGTGTCTTTGAGGTTTAGTGGTCTTTTAATCCTATCTGAGTTAAGCGATGTTAACATTTTCCATGAGACATCAGGTAAATCTTTATCAATATTTTTATCCTCTAGAGAGTATGTTGGACTTTTTATTATTTTTTTTTGTAGCTGGAGGATTTGGTTCTGTCTAATGACACCTTGCTTTATATGCTTTCTTGCTGAATCTTTGTCAGAGAGGGAAACTAGGGAAGCTGCAAAATCTGGATCAATTCTGTGTGCAAGATCAATGATTTTTCTGGGAAGATAATTTGAATCGCATTCTTCGTCTTTGATACTGATAGAAAATGCTTTCTTTAGTATGTTTTTAGATTGTTTTGTAAGTTTATCTTTCATACAGTTAAATAAGTGTAAATATATTGAAATCTTTTCAATACTGGTGGGTATATGATCAATAATATTAATTATTTCATTTTTTATAGATTCATTTTCTTGACGAAGTTTAGGAGGCATGCAACAATATAATACTGATAATATAAAAGCTTTGTCTGCCGAATTATTCACTGATGCGGTTTCATTAAGCAATGCTTTCCACTTATCTTTATTCTTGTAGTCAGCGATACTTAGCAGCTGAGCTTTAGAAACGATTTTATAACCATCATGTTTGATACCATTATCCCATGGTAGTTGTATTTCTATAACTTTGTCTAATTTTGATGCAATATTTAGTGTTTGTTCTTTAGAAAAACTATACTTATTTATTCTGACAGTCTCAACAATAGTAGATATTATATCATATATTATATAATCTGTGGCAATCAAGCTTAATAGTTCAATAATATTTACGATATCTCCGTAATTAACATATTTTGATATATAATCATTATTAACTGGTTCAAACAATGACTTTTTTGATACGATACATTGAATAATGTTGGTTATTGCTCTTTCTTTGTATTTCATTGGCAATGAGTTCAGTTGTTCTTTTGCGATATCTTGATTATAGAAGTAGATAGCTGGCATCATATGCAATTTTAGAATATTGGTATAATTAACTTCGTTATGATAATTACTAAGCATCGGTACAATTTTTTCTGAAGCTACTTTTCTGACAATATCAAATCTACCTGATATGTATGCTTTAACGAGAACATCGGTATATAAATTACCTTGATCTATAACAGAAGGTATTTTTTGTATTAGTGACATTATCTCCTTAAGGTTTTGATTAGTGTCGCAGTTAGCCATAATAAGTCCATTGTATGCTCTTATTGATATCAATGTTGAATAAAACAGGAGTTCATTAACTTGGATAGAGTCAATTGAAGTTTCACTTCTATCTTGTTCGGTTAGTATTAAAAACTCATTAGCTAAACTACTAGAACTATTTGCAAGAATTTTAACAATTTGGAAACCTAACTTAATTTTAGATTGGCTATTGTCAAGACCTTCCCAAACTTTGGACAACTCTTTTATGATTTCTGATGTATTCTTCAAATATGTTTCATTATGTTGGTATTGGTATATTATATAGTAGGTTAGTGCTTTACATTTAGCATATGAGTCATAGAAATCATCTATACTTGTAAATATATTCCTTAACTCATAGCCAATATTTACTGGATTCTCAGTAGTTATATATTGTAAGGTATCAATAATAATATCTTGTTTCACTTCACAGTCGGATATCATGTCATACAAATATAAATACTGATTGCCAATATTAACAATATTGCCACTACCAGTGATTAAATTTGACATACATATTTTATATAGATGATCTCTTCTTTCAGCAGTGTTTACTTTATTAACAATTTTTATTGCATAATCAATGTCAAAATAGGACAGTACATTAACAATACTCTTAAACGATTCATAGTGCTCAGCGGTTTCAATTAATAATTTACTGATAATGTTATCAAAATCCTTTTTTATAAGAGAGTGCAATCCTTCTTTATTTTCCATATAATCATCAAAATTGATCTTATTAATAGCATTTAACATATTACACATTACATTAGCTTTTGTGATTAAATCCTTAATATCATGCAAGTTATAGTATATAGATATTAGTTCTTCATAAGATATGGACTTATTGTATCTTGAAGATCCGATGACGTATAATATACGCAATTTATAATATTCTTCTTCAGGTCCTATATTCTTTAAATTAGGTAATTGACCTTGTATAATATTTAATACTTCTTTTAATGTATTACATGACTGTATAAATTCAGTCGGCGTGCATAGATTATAGAATACCCTAGCATTAGGTGAGTACTCTGTTGTTTTAATAATTCCTTTAACGCCATATAAGGTCACTTTAATTGCTTCCAATTTTTTCCGATTATTTCTTGTCCATTTGCTTAAAAATTGTATTTTTGTACTCACGTCTGAAATATTATCAATTGTTTTAATTAATTCAGAATATTTCATGTCACTTTTCAATATTCCAAACCCCAAAGGGAAATCATTTAAATGTTTATCAGTAAATATATCTTGTAAACACCAAATTGAATCAATTTGATTATCTTTATCATATTTATTTATTGTGGCAATAGTTAGTTTTAAGAATGCGATATCTATAGCATTAGGGTCATCAGTCACATTTAATGATTGTTTCACTAAATCTAATGCTTTTTCAGGCTTAGAATAGATTAAATCAGAAGCAATATCAATTGCCCTATCACCAAGAGAAGATGGTTTTATTTTGGTATAAATATCATCAATTTGTTCTGATATTTCTTCATTTATCGACAGGTTCTTGCTTATCATACCTCTTAATATGATAGCATAGGCATGAAGTCGATCTTCTAATAAAGTCGCATTATTTGCTATGGATATTGCTTTGTCAAATTCGTTCAAAGAGATGAGGGCATCTATCTCAAAATTCCATATTCTTGTATTGTTCATGCTTTCTATAGCTGAACATGTAAAAGCATGACTAACCATAACAATATCTTTGTTAAGTCTTTCTGCTGCGTGTAAGCCATTTAATGTATATTGCTTAAACTCTCTCAGAGAACTAATATATTGAGAGATTAATAAAAGTTTATCCTTTGATAAGTAATCGAGTAAATCATCATGCTTTCCAGCTTCAAAAAGATATCTTGGAATTTCAATAATTGATTCCTCTGATTCAGGATTAGCCAATAAAAAGTTTATTAGCCTCTCATAGGCACTTTTTTTATAGCTATCCAACTTCCGAGCAGCGTATTTTTTTATTGACTCAGATCTAAAACTCACCTTTTTATTATCATCTATTGTCAGAAATGTCAAGCTTTTAAGCAAGTCATTATAACTAGAGTTTATATCAAATATCCTTAATAGTTCATTCATTGAATATAATTTATCATCAAAAGCAAGTAGTGCCAAAACAATGTATATGTTTTCATCGTTTTTGTGCTTGTCTAGTTGAGACCACTCTAAACTAAATAATCCCGGCATTGAAGAAGGTAAATCTGTAGTAACAGTTTCAATATCACTATCAGAGCTTATTAAATAATGACGAAACATTGATAAGTATCCAGGTAAACCTTTGCAAGTATTATGAATATCAGTAACAATTTTTTCTTGTAATTTTAAATCTTCGAGATATTCTTTAGTCTCGCCAAGAGTGAATCCAGTTAGTGTATGTGATTTAAATTTTATTTTATTAAAAGGGAGATGGTCATACAATGACAGCTCTTGACCGGTTATAACTATCTTAAAACCACTCTGATTTATGGGAAGAAATTCTAAAAAAGATTTCATCTCATCCTTTGGTATGTCGTCTATACCGTCTACCATTACAAGAAACTTATCAGACTTATATCTATACCTTTCAGAAACAGCAAGGAGTGTTTTTCTATTTAAAGATTCATCTATATCGCCAAAATTAATAAACTGATTATTAAGAATGTAATAAATTTGTTTAATCAATTCAAAGACATATATATTGTAGTCCCTTGACCACTTACAAATCGAGCTTAAGAAAACAGCTGCAGCACGGTTTTTATGTCGTTGATAATATTCTCTTATTATCGTTGTTTTCCCAATACCATCTTTTCCTTCTAAAAGCAATATACGTGTATCTCCCTTTAGAACTTCATCAAACGTGTGTAAGATGTTGTTTCTGGGTATTATAGGGTTATTAATTTCTGGTAGGTTAGAAGGTTCACATGAATTCTTCTTTTCGTTATAAGCCATTGTTATCTCCATTTATATAGGGTATCTTTTTATAGATCATAAACAGATTTGCAAGTCTGTCTTTTTCATTCGCCATCATGCGCTTGTTCCATAACGAGTTGTTGGTTTGTACATAACTCTCTCTATTTGTAGTAGCTTCTACATCTATTTGAATATCAATAGGAATACCCGTCTTCATTTTAGTTTGCAGGAAAGCAAAATAACGTAACTCATAATTATCTATTTCCATCCCTTTAGGATTGGGTATGGGAAAAAACATTTTTTCCAAGTAGTTGTTTAAGCCGGGATTAAGATGTATTTTGGCTGGATCAATTTCATTCAACCACAAATGATAATTTTTTATACTTAGACCTTGTAACATGTACTCTATTGACAATCAAATAATATCCAGTTTCTTAATTTGCCGTAAGGGGATATTATATTCATTTAGTCCACACATGCTTTCTATAGCAGCCATCTTTCTTGCATATTCTTCCTTGGCCTTTACAATTTCTATATATACCATATTTTCAGCTTTGACTTCTTTAGTCAGTTAAGAATCCAGCAGATAACAACCTAATCAATACATCATATCAAGAAACTGGGTAAATGTATTAGAAACAAAACTATGTTTGTTTATTTCGTGATCCCAAAACACGATACTTCCCTTGTTAGTGTTGTTATAATCAAAACAAAAATAATTCCCTGCAGGGTCAATACCAAAAGGGACCAATCCTTTCTTGATATGTGAACTTACCCAATTAAATACACTAAAGACATTCTCTCTATCATTTTTATTGAAAGATAGTAACCTCTTAAAGACTACTTCATGACCTGAACTCAACTTAATTTTTCTCTTATCTGGAATACCACCATTATAGGAACGTACAACTTTCTTGAATTCATTTGGAAATGTGTAGTTTATTATCTTTTCAAATTCATATATACTATCATCACTCTGTAGTGGTTCGATATACTTCCATTCACGTATACTCATTTTTCCTCCTTCATTATCTGTATTCGGATCCACCACCCCAAATATACCTACCTCCTGTGTGTCCAGTCCTTGCATGAATCTCGAAGTCAATAAGTTGCATTTTACCAACCTCTGCGTCATGATGCCAAGTAAACCCATCAGGAGTCAAATCATCTTGTATTTGAGATAGTTGTTTTTCATCAAATAATGACCTTAGTTCTGAATTTTTCTCAATAGCTTCCTTGAGTAACCTATTGCATTCATCAAACTGTATAGCATCAGATGCTTTCAGCATAGAATCTGGTAGTATTACATCGAATATACTTTTAAACTCAGGAAAAACTCCTTCTATTATTTTTTTATCATGTTCAATAATCTTGATACCAAACGGTACACCGGTTTCAGGATGGACGCTATCCTCAAGATTCATATTTATCGTATTAATTCTTATTATTTCATTCTCAGCTTTCAAAGATTCTAATGATCTATTCTCAACAACCGGAATCATTTGTTTAACCGGAGATTCTTTGACCAACACTTCGCTCGTTTCAACTAATTTTTCAGCAATTACTTCAGCAGCTTTTTGGACAGTTTCCAGTGATGCTCCTACTCCGGCGGTTATAGGATCAAACAAGGTCCACCTCCATTACAAATGAAAGATTATCAGAGATTTTTTTTACGGTATTTTCATCACACAGCAAGAAGAATGACTTAGTTACCGATAAGATATTCTCTTTCGATTTAGATTCTTTAATAAACTTACAAACAAGATTATCTACAACTTCTTCTATGAACACTCTAGGTTCTTTATTCCACATTACTTTAAATATACCATTTAGTCTATCCCTAGCCTCTTCATTTGGTTTCATGATCACACCATTAAGACATAGTCGAAGATTATCCGGCAATCTGTTTAGAGTGCAATATACTCCTTTGTTCAAGAGTTCTAGTATCTCTTTAACAATAAAATCTCTATGTAGGTTTTCAGTTAGGGTGAGACGACAGTTTTTAAGGAGTAATAATTTTCTCACTTCTTTTCTACTTACATCTATCAATTCTTGTACACGGTTTGTTTCTATTGTAAATAGTGAGTTAATAAACTTAATTGTTAACTCTTTTCCTTCACTCTTCAGGATGTTTGAGATTTCATACGTCTCTGATAAATGAAGAGTCTCTTGTTCACCTTTGGGAATACTTTTCTTTATGTAATCATCACTAATTGATAATATCTCAACGTCATCTGTTACACAACACTCTAAAGGCCGTTCCATACCCTCTTTATGACACAGAGCATGTCCTGTCTTTAGTCTGTTTAAATATAGAGAGTCATCATCACTGATATTTAATGAACCAGCAAGAAGATCTTGATCATCTTTTGATACCAAACGATGTACTATCTTTGTGTTAGAATTTTTAATAACATCTGGCGATATTTTTGTCGGCATCTGTTCAACAACCCCAACACCCTGCCCAAGTGAACGCATTTCAGAGATAACATTGCAAAAAACCTCAACAGCTTTACCTTTGGGGTTTCCAATAAATTCGGATGTGCGTTCTGTAGTGACGTTTTTTAATAGACGATGTGCTTCTTCTATCACCAAGAAATGTTGTAACCCTTTATCCTTTTCTCCAGGGTTTATGGCTGGGTTCTTTAATTGTCTGTATTCACTTATAAGTACCAATACTAATCCTACGAAAAATGCTTTGTCATCATCATCTGATAAACTCTCCATTTCAAATATCACATTCTTGTTTAACAACTTTTCAATTGGGTAAAAATCGTAAGAATCAAACATCAATCCTTTTGCACCTATACACAAACTTTCCAACCGGGCTACAATTGCTGTTCGAATGTTATCACTAAGTTCACCTCTGTATTCTAACTCATTCTTAACGTAATGATTAACTTCATCCTTCAAGTCTGACAACTTTGGGTAGCAATAATAGTGTTCAGGTTGTTCGTATCTTTTATCATCAAATCTACCGGATTTATCAGCAAAATTAGGGTGTTGACCTGTAGTTAGGTTCCACCCCTTTTTGATGTAAATACTATGTAAACATTTCTCAAGAATATGAGGCATTGGTCCATAAAGGGAAAAACTGGCATTAAAGATAGCTTTGAGATAATCAATATGAGTTAATGGATGTACGTTTTTCTGAATATAAAAAGGGTTAAATCTAATGGGATTTACAGTAGCATCACCAATGGTAGAGACACTTAACTGATTCTCAAAATTTTTATCTCCCAACAACTGACGGTAGTCTTTTTTGGCTGATTCTAATACAAGGAAGTGAACTTCATCGTTTTTCACTAAGCTTTTCAAAACATTACGTATAGTGGTTGTTTTACCACTCCCTGTTAACCCACATACAAACAAGTGTTTATTCAGATCTCTTAGAGAAAGTGAGACATATGAATCATCTACTGGACTACTGTGGTCAGCTATTTTACCTAGTTTTATTTCTCCACTTTCAGATAAATCAGTTAATGCTAACTTTGGCATCATTTTAACTTCAAAGCCTGGTAAAGATTTTTTAGGAGGAGATGAAATCAAGGTAAGTTCTTCTGTAGTGAGATATGAAGCTAGCCTTTTAGGGAATATGGAATTTCTAGTTATTGTTTTAGGAAGATAAAGAGATTTTCCCGTTTCAATAGAATCGGTATATAATCTTGGCGGTGGTAATAGTTTTTCATTAGAGTTAGAAATCTCTCCAATGAAGCTACCTCCCAGAATATCACATGATACCTTATCCTTTGTAGCAAATGTGATTGCTGTCTCCCAAAAACCTGTATTAAAACCATTCATTATTCTTTCAATATAATGATCGGCTATTTTTTCTAATTCCAATGCAAATCCATTTTGTTCTTCTTTCGATAATGATTTTCCCTCACTCTTACTAATGGAATTTACAACCGTTCTTGAGCCTGGAACTGCTTTATAATTACTGGTTCCAAGTAACGTATTTCTTAGGGTGAAGGATGATGAAGATGTGTCACTTCCGTCACCGTCCGATGGCTAAAATGAAACCACTCAAAGAATATTAATGTCTTATGGCAGGTGAAGATTAGCCTGGGAAGAGGAATAATTATTTACTGAAGATTACTTTGAGGCCGGTTGTTTTGGTATTGCCGTGGTAGAAATGATAAAGGCTAAATTAAAGTTGACATAAAATGATGGTTTGATTTCTAATAATCTAAATTATGAAAGATAGGATTACTGCCTGCAAAAAGGATAATAAGGAGGCAGATATGAGGGTACATAGGTAAAATATAGATTGATAAATAATGATCACAGAAAGCATTATATTGAGATATTGGTGAATGTCCTACCTTTTTTAACAGAGAGAAAACCTTGTTGGGTAGAGGCTCAACTATACATTGGTTAATATAAATATTATAAGGACTGTATCTATGAACATAATAATAGAGTTAAATGATAATTTATATGTTGAAGCTAAGGATATATGATAAAGAAAAAGTTAGAAATAATAAAGTCAGCGATGACAACTATTTTTGGAGACACGGTAGAGCTATTACCTAGTGTTAAAGAAAGGTTCGAAATCGAGATGGCTTACTTGGAGTACAACATACTTCCAAAAAACAAGTTGCTTGACAGGTCTGCTTTTCTT
>PWOA01000045.1 GCA_003564155.1 Candidatus Cloacimonadota bacterium | reverse complement strand
TTCCTGGTACATATTTCACATCAACCTCTATTAATTCACCCGGTTGTCTATCTGCTTTAATATATTTGTACTTAACTTTTCTTTTCCTATATTTCCTAACTAAACCTTCTTTCTTCAAAATTTTTCCAATTGTTCTTTCGTGAATGTGTATATTTTCTTTCTTCAATCTCCACTTCAATTTCATTGCACACAAACTTGTTTGTTTCCTAAGTTCAACTATCCTCTCTTTAATCTTGATTTCGGTTTCTTTCTTTTGTGTTTTTGGTTCAGTTGATTTTGGTTTCAATCCATCAAAACCATCTTTTTTGTATTTATATACCCACCTTTCTAAACTCCGTCTAGAATGAGGACACGTCTTAAGAACTTCTTCATACGTCAGTCTTTTTTTTAATATGGGTTTAATCCAAGAATATCGCTCTTGTTGTATATTTGTATTCATTTTTATGGTCATTTAGCTAATCTACTAAATCCGCCATATGTGTGTACACATTACCAAAATCACTTGATTTTTATCAAATTCATGTCATTATGCTCTATGGTGACTATTTAATCCATGGATATAAAAAATACAGATGTTAAAGAGCCTTTCGTTTTGATTTTAAACGGAACCTCTAGCGTTGGGAAAACCTCAGTTGCAAAAGCTCTGATCGAACAAATGCCTAAAGAAAAGGACGTTATTTTATTAAGTATAGACACATTTGTAGACATGTTACCTGACCATCTCGTTGGAGAATCTGACAACGCATTGTCTGGATTTAGGTTTGTTAGAGAAAATGGCCTTTTAAGCGTGGAAGCGGGCGCACTAGGTACCCTATTAATTGATCAAATGTACAATATAGCTAAGAATGCATATGCAAAAGGATTTTCTACAATCATTGATGATGTAGTCTTGAGCAAGAGCACGATTAAAACTGCGGACTTTAATCAAGGAACAAACTTAATAAAGGTTTTGCTTCACTGTGATCTGAATGAATTGAAGGGTCGTGAGATAGAGCGTAACGACAGAAAACCAGGTTTGGCAGAAGGACTCCTTTACACAAACAAGATTATTGAAGATTACGATATAAAAATGGACACAACATCTACTTCTCCGGAAACGACAGCAACTAAAATTCTAGAATATGTATTTAAAAAATCATTTATATGATTACTGAACAAGACATAAACTTTGATAAAATATTTTTCAAGTCCAAAAATCTTGAATCAATCGCTATAGAGACTGAGGAGTGTTCTGTATCATACAAAGAGCTTTATAAAAGAGTCACTGAGGTTTCTGAATTGGTGAAGGATAAAACACCCAACAGAACTGTTGTGGCAGTTGAGGGACACTCTTCGATTGAAATGGTTGTGAATTTTTTTGCGATCATAAGATCGGGACGAGGGGTACTTTTGATTGATAAAAGTTGGTCACAAGAATGGAAGGATATGGTTATGAGCGACTCACAACCCTATGCTTTATTTACAGATAATATCGAAAGACTTGCTGGACAGACACTTATTTCGTTACCAAACTCACCCAAACTCCTACCCAGCAATACTGCCTTTATAATCTACTCATCTGGCACTACAGGAAAACCAAAAGGCTCAATTAACACAGTTGAAGGATTGTCAAATTTATTTCATGCCTATTCACAAGTTTTTTCAGTGGATAAAACTGATGTTGTTTTGCAATTCTCATCGCCTTCATTTGATGCGTGGATATCAGATGTCTGCCTAGCGTTAACCAATGGAGCAAAACTTGTCATACCCAATTATGAAAATCGTTTACCTGGTACGGGTTTAGAGAAGTGTGTCAAAAACCATAATATTACTGTAGTTACTTTACCACCATCAGTGCTTCATCATTGTCATCCTGAAGATTTTCTTACGGTCAATACCTTGATTGTCGTGGGAGAAAGATGTTCGAAAGTGTTAGTTGAAAAATGGCTCAGTGGTAGGAATATGTATAACGCATACGGCCCCAGTGAGACTTCAGTCTGTACTTCAGTACATAAAATCTCTAATGCAGATAAATCCCCTTCAATTGGATGTTCTATTCCTGGTGTAAAAATTTGGTTGGAAGATGAAGATGGAAAAGTTATTGAAGATGTTGGACGAGGACAGCTTGTTGTCGGAGGAAATGGAGTTGGCCTTGGTTATCTTGATCGTGAAGAGTTAACAAAAGAAAAATTTTCCTTATCGCAAAAATTATTTTACACAGGAGATATAGTCTATCGTGATACAGATTATCTTTTATATTACGAAGGTAGACTAGATAATCAAGTGAAGATAAATGGCGTAAGAATCGAGCTCGATCGTGTTGAGGAGTTACTAGAAACTCATAAACAAGTATCAAGTGCAGTTGCTGTTAAGGGCAGTTTTCATGGGCGAGACGTTGTAATTGCTTTTGTGGTTCCACAAGTAAAGGATTTAAATGAAATTAATTTACGTAAGGACTTAATTGCAGTATCAAAAAGTAATCTACCCGCTAATGTTAGCCTCAGGATCATGTTTATCAACGAGCTCCCCTTAAGAGGTAGCGGTAAGGTTGATAAAAAATACCTTTTAACACAATATCAAGAAAATAAAGTTCCGATACTTAATCTGGATGAAAAGACACTAGGTCTAGAGGAGAAAATATGTAATATTTTTTCTAATGATCTTGAGATAGAAACTTTCTCACCGTCAGATGACTACTTTTTAATGGGAGGAGATTCCTTAGGTATGATTAGATGCTTGTCCGAGATTGAAACATGCTTAGGTAAAAAGTTTGTTCCATCGATAGGTATGACATACAGTACCCCTAAGTCTTTAGCTGAGGCTTTGACAAACTCTCTTGATACTTATCATATAGAAGAAAAAGCACTTGAACTTAAGGATCTGCCAGATTTAGATCTTTCACACGTAAAGCAAAACCCAAATGGGAAAACTGGGGTATTTTTGACAGGAGCCACAGGTTTACTAGGTGCGTATGTTCTAAAAGAAATTTTAGACACTTCAGAGAGTGTTGTGAGATGTTTGGTACGTGCAAATTCTAAAGATGAGGCATTTTCCCGTGTTAAAAAAAATCTTGAGAAACACAATTTATGGAACGAAGCTTATAACGATAAACTAATATGTTATTTAGGAAATCTCTCAAAAGAACATTTCGCCTTAGATTCAAGAGAATACACTGCAATAGTTGAGAATATTGGTTACGTCTACCATCTTGCCGCAAGTGTGAGCTGGGTGCAGACTTATAAATCACTAAAGTCAGTAAATGTTACAGGTACGGTGAATGCGATCCGAATGTGTGCTGACAGTGGCGCAAAACTTGTATACGTTTCCTCCATTGGTGTATATCACACCAAAGATTGGAAGTCGTTAAGTAAATTTGATGAATCTAATATTTCAAATGCCGGAGACCATCGTCTTGGATATCTCCGGTCCAAGTGGGCATCTGAACATTTGGTTATAAAAGCGATGGACGCGGGTATTTCTTGTTATGTGATTAGGCCACCATTTATATGTAGCGGAGTTTCACATACTAACCAAGTTGCTCAAAGTGATTTTCTACAAAGCAAAATTCTTTCCTGTATAGAACTTGGATGCATTCCGGAAGACGGGTTTCATCTGGACATATACCCGGCTGATTTATTGGCGTCGGGCATCGTTTTAATAGTAAAAAATGATAAGTTTGCTAACAGGATGTTTAATTTTTCAAATCCAAGTAAACTAATATGGCCAGAAATAAAAGATGTATTTGCTGATTTAGGATATGATTTCCCACTTACTAGTTATAAAAATTGGTTAGATAAAATTAATAACCTTTCAAACAGTATGTCTCAGCATATTTCATTTATCGGAACCTCGTCTGAACAAGACGTTTCAATTTATGAACATTCACACGGAGAATGGCCTTATATTACGGAAAACAATACTGTTGAAGCTTTGGGTAACCGAAATGTCCCGCCTGTACAACAACTTATTAAAAAATACATCCCGAGCAAAGTTAATAATTAGCAGATATGAATATTCAAACTAAAAGTCAAAAACATGAAGATGGTATCAAGGTTATAGTTGCTGTTCCTGATGTGTCGGGAAAACTAATCGGATATCGGATGTTTCATAAAAAGAGTGACGTTGGACATGAAGGAGAAAAGAAAGTTGGTATTTGTTCTAGTGTATTAGCTTGGGATGTCGAACAGAATCCAATAGAAGGAATCGATCTTACCGGATTCCATACAGGATGGCAAGATTTTTTTATACACTATGATCTTAAGTTTGCTCGACCACTCAATTGGTTAGAAGATACATTGTTCGTCATGGGTCATTTATGTGATCATTCAGGTAAGAAAGTTGATGTATCGCCAAGTAATGTGCTGGATGAGCAGATAAAAAAACTAAATGATACTGGATATGAAGCCTTAGTGGCAACAGAGCTTGAGTTTTACCTAATCGACGAAGATTCTGAAAATAAAAC
This sequence comes from Candidatus Cloacimonadota bacterium, assembly GCA_003564155.1. Taxonomy (GTDB): domain Bacteria; phylum Cloacimonadota; class Cloacimonadia; order Cloacimonadales; family PWNZ01; genus PWOA01. Next base: position 2,208 of record PWOA01000045.1, on the reverse strand, counting down.
CTTAAATTCACACAAGCGGCACGATTACAGGATTGATCGTCATACAAATAACTACACACCATTCTTTAATGAATTGTGTGAGTCACTCAGTAAAAGTGGCATAAAGGTTGAATCTTGGCAATCAGAGTGGGGTATTGGACAGTGGGAAGTAAATTTAAGCCCTGGCAAACCCAATGAAGTTGCTGAATCCCATTTGTTGTTTAAGCTTGCAGTAACAGATATCGCGTCAAAATATGGTTACAAAGCGAACTTCATGGCTAAACCATTTTCAGATCAGGTTGGGTCTTCCTGTCATGTTCACATATCACTTCAAAATAGTAAAAACAAAAATGTCTTCTATGCTGAAGCAGAAAAATTTAACATATCCACTCTTGCACAGTTTGCTGTACAAGGTTTACTACACTACACAAGAGATTTATTGACACTATATGCAGGTAATATCAATTCTTACAAAAGATTGGTAGCAAAAGAGTTTTGTGGAAATGGAGAGACCTGGGGAATTGATAATCGAACAACAACATGTCGCGTTATTGGTGATAATCCTGATTCTTTACATATTGAATTTCGACTACCCGGAGCTGATGCAAATCCTTATTTTGCCCTTGCAGGTGTTTTGACCTCAGTAAGAAAAGGACTTGAGGACAGTGTGATGCCACAGGAACCACTTATTGGTGATGCTGCCTCAAATAGTAGCGTGAAAGATTATCCTCTCTCACTAACAAGTGCAGTTAACTGCCTAACAGAAAACTCATTTGTAAAAAATGAAATTGGTGCTAATTTCCTTGATTTTTATTTAACACACCTCAGACATGAACAAGATGAGTTTGACAAGATCGTAACTGAATGGGAATTCAAAAGGTATTGTGAATAATACAGAAAAAATACAACACACCGATGACTTAGAGCAATGCTCTCAACTCTGGCACAAATTGACTGAAATACAGGGCTCTAAAGGGGTCACTGACAGTTTTAATTTCAGAGTATTTTATTCATCATTATTTAATTCGAAACCTTTTTTTATCTATGATAGTCTGCAAAACCCAATTTTCATTGCCCCTCTTTGTTGGGATGGTCACGTGTACGATTGGTTTGGGACGAAAGAAATTGATTTTCCTCCTCTTCTAGTTGATTTTTCTAACCCAAGTACTTTTTTGTCCGTTTTGCAATATTATAAAATTGATTCAGTGATGGAGAATGTAGGACAAAATCTATTTCTGAATCTTAAGAAGAATTCTTTGATTGAAACATATTCTAAAACCGGCACCAAGGTTGTTGTTGATCAGGATCATAATATTGCAGGGCATTCACATTGGTCACAAAGAAATCTGCACAGATCAAAGAAAGCAATTGAAGATCTTTCTGGTGAGTGGAAGTTGTTTGACACCCCCTCAGAAGATCAGGTGTTCTCGATTCTGGATGATAGTATCATGATGTTCTCTGTTAGAAACAAGATTTCTAAGTTCACCTTAGATGCAAAAAGAAAAAAATACGTTGATCTTTTTACATCAAATATCCCAGGTGTGCTGAGTACTGCCGGAAGTCTTTTAATTAAAGACGAGGTTGCGATAAGTTTTTTAGCGCATGTGTACAAAAAACGAGCAACTGTTTCTGTCATTACATTAAATGCAAGTCATATCCACCGCAAATCTATTACTCAGCATGGTTTCAAGTTTGCTATAGTTACCCTACCGAAACTCTTGAATGAACACTTTGGTACTGAAGAAGTTGACTACCAAGGTGGCAATCATTTATGGAAACAGGAAGTGTCGACAAGCTGTCAATTTCCTCAATATATAATTAAACTGAAAAATGATAAGTTTTGATTTAATTGCAAAAAACTATGACACCTCAGTCTCAGATGGTCGTTTCTCCTACTTAGACGTTATCAATTTAATTGATCCTTTTGTTATTTCTGAACCTTCAATGATTAGTGACCTGGCCTCAGGTACAGGAAACATGGCTGCTGCCTTGAATGAAAGATGGCCATCAGCACATATTTTATGCCAGGAACCTTCGAGCGAGATGATTAAGGTTCTTAAGAAGAAACATAATGATTTTCAAGTAGAACAAAAATCTTTAGAAGAGACAGACATTTGTAATCAGAATATTGTGACCGTAACATTTAATTCGATTAACTACCTTAGTCCAGATGTTTTACTTCAGGTTTTTCAGAAAATAAGAACGGGATTATCTCACAATGGAATTTTT